>KL571348.1:32854-34035 GCA_000715855.1 Actinoplanes liguriensis | reverse complement strand
GAGCCGGCCGCCGACAGCTCGGCCCCGCCCACCTCGCAGAGCTGCGCCGACGACAAGACCACGACGGCCACCGGCCCGGTGTCGCTGACCGACGGCGTCGGCCGCAAGGTCGAGCTCGCCAAGCCCGCGTCGCGCGTCGCCGTGCTGGAGTGGCAGCAGACCGAGGACGTGATCACGCTCTGCCTCAACCCGGTCGCGGTCGCCGACGCCAAGGGATACACCACCTACGTCAAGGCGGAGACGCTGCCCGCGACCGCCGTCGACACCGGTGAACGCGGCGAGCCCGACCTCGACAAGCTGTACGGCGCGAACCCCGACCTGATCATCGTCGAGGCGTTCAAGCCGGACGACGAGATCATCACCAAGCTCGAGAAGCGCGGCGTCCCCGTGCTCGCGACCGTCGGCGCCGACGCGACCGGCCAGATCGCGAACATGAAGAAGGTCTTCTCGATGATCGCCACGGCGACCGGCCGGACCGAGCGCGCCGACGCGGTGCTCAAGCAGTTCGACGCGCACCTGACCGAGGCCAAGCGGAAGGTCGCGGCCGCGAACGTGACCGTCAAGGACTTCCTGTTCTTCGACGGCTGGATCGAGGGCGGCAACGTCGTCATCCGGCCGTACGGCAAGGGCGCGCTCTTCACCGAGCTCGGCGAGCAGCTGGGCATGACCGCGGCGTGGACCGACGCGATCAACAAGACGTACGGCAGCGGGGGCGTCGACCCGTCGTACGGCCTCGCGCAGACCGACATCGAGGGACTCACCGCCGTCGGCGGCGCCACCCTGTTCTACTCCGACGACCAGACCGCCGACAGCTACGTCAAAGAGCTGGTCAAGAGCCCGATCTGGACCAAGCTCCCGGCCGTGGCGGCGGGCCACGCGTACGCCTTCCCGGCGGGCGTCTGGGGCGCCGGCGGCCCGAAGTCGAACGAAGAGGCGATCGACGCCTACGTGAAGATCCTGACCAAGCAGTGAGCGACACCCGGGCGCCACTGGGGCTCGGGCGTGGAGTGAGCGGGGCGGCCGTACTGGCCGTCCTGCTCGTCACGGTGATCCTGGCCGGTCTGTGGCACGTCACGCAGGGAACCTCCGGGGTGGGGTTCTGGGACCTGCTGCGCTACCTGCTCGGCGCGCACGAGAACGTCGGCGGCGTGCCGATCGCCGACGTGCTGACCGGCTCCCCC
>KL571348.1:32396-32606 GCA_000715855.1 Actinoplanes liguriensis | reverse complement strand
GCTCCCGCCTCCCCCGGGTCGCCGCCGGGATCGCGGTCGGCGTGGCGCTCGGCTCGGCCGGGGCGCTGCTGCAGTCGGTCACCCGCAACACGCTCGCCGCCCCGGACACCCTCGCCGTCACAGCCGGCTCGTACTTCGCACTCTGCGCGGTCGCCGCGTTCGGCCTCGCCGTGCCCCTGTGGGCCTCCGGCGCTGTCTCTTATACACATC
>KL571348.1:30378-32139 GCA_000715855.1 Actinoplanes liguriensis | reverse complement strand
GATGTGTATAAGAGACAGGCTCGGCAGTGGCGATGGCTCTCGACGCGGCGACCGCGATGCTGCTGATCCTGTTCAAGGAGAGCACCACCGGGCTGTACGCCTGGGGCAGCGGCTCCCTCGCCCAGCTCAACATCGACGCCGCCCTGCGCGCCGTCCCGGTCATCGTCGCCGTCCTCGTCGTCGCGGTGCTGCTCGCCCGCCGCCTCGACGTGCTCGGCCTCGGCGACGACACGGCCGCCTCGCTCGGCGTGCCGATCCGCTCGACCCGGCTCCTCGCGATCCTCTGCGCGGTCCTGTTGACCAGCCTCTCCGTGACCCTCGCCGGGCCGATCGCGTTCATCGGCCTCGCCGCGCCGGTCGCGGTGCGCCTGATGGCCGACCGCATCGGCGTCCTCAGCCGGCACGCGTTCCTGATCCCGGCGTGCGGGCTGGTCGGGGCGCTGCTCGTGCTGCTCGCCGACGCCGTGCTGCGGGCCGTCCTCGGCGCCCAGGCGGCCGCCTCGATCCCCACCGGCATCCCGACGTCGCTGCTCGGCGCGGTGGTCATCGTGATCCTCGCGCTGCGCATGCGGGACGCCGGATCGGCGCGCCCGGCACCGTCGGCGCGCGTCGCCGTCCGCTCGCGGCGCCGATTCGTCACCGTTCTGCTCGTCGTCGCTGCTCTGCTCGTCGCCACCGTCGTCGCCGGGCTGCTCGCGGGCAGCCTGTGGTTGCGTACCGGCGATATTGCTCTCTGGTTGCAGGGTGCCGCGCCGGAACTCATCGCCCGCGCCCTGGACGACCGTGCCCCCCGCGTCGCCGCGGCCGTCGTCGCCGGCGCCGCGCTCGCCCTCTCCGGAACCGTCGTGCAGGGCACCGTCCGCAACCCGCTCGCCGAACCCGGCGTGCTCGGCATCACCGCCGGCGCCGGCCTGGGCGCGGTCATCGTCGTGACCTCCGGGATCTCCGGCAGCCACACGGTCCTCGTCGTCATGGCCGTCGCGGTGGGCGTGGCCACGTTCGCGCTGATCACCGCGCTGTCCTGGCGCGGCGGCATCCTGCCCGACCGTTTCCTGCTGATCGGCATCGGCTGCGGTTACGCCCTCAGCGACATCAGCACGTTCCTGCTGCTCCGCGCCGACCCGTGGGACACGCCGCGGATCCTCACCTGGCTCTCCGGAACCACCTACGGCCGGACCTTCGCCGACGTGCTCCCGGTCCTGCTGACGCTCCTGATCGCCGGCCCGATCGTGCTCGGCCTGCGCCGCCAGCTCGACCTGCTGTCGATCGACGAGGACACCCCCAAGATCTTCGGCGTACGCCGGGAAGCCGCGCGACTCACCCTCCTGACCGTCGCCGCGGTCACCGCCGCGGTGAGCGTCACCGCCATCGGCGTGGTCGCCTTCGTCGGCCTCGTCGCCCCGCACCTCGCCCGCGGTCTCGTCGGCGTCCGCCACGGCCGCATCATCCCGGTCGCGATGCTGCTCGGCGCCCTGCTCGTGTGCGTCGCCGACGCCCTGGGCCGCACCCTGATCGCCCCGTCCCAGATCCCGGCCGGCTTGATGATGGCCCTGGTCGGAGCCCCGTACTTCATCTGGCTACTCCGCCGCTCCCGCGCCTGACCCACCCCCCCCGCCGTTCCCGCGCCTGACCTCACCCCGGCCCCCACACCGATCCCGCTTCCAACCCACACCGGGCTCCCGAACCGCTCCCGCGCTTGACGCCCCAGCCCAGCCCCGCCCCGCCCGGGCCGGGCCGGGCCGGGCCGGCCCGGCCCGGCCC
>KL571348.1:24905-30179 GCA_000715855.1 Actinoplanes liguriensis | reverse complement strand
CGTGGTTATGAGGCACGAATAACCACGGTGAGGCCCAGCCCGCAAGCCCGAACCGGCACGCCCAGCTCCTGACGAAACGACCAGCACCGGGCGAGCCGGCCCGTGAGCTGCTGATGCGGGCTAGGCCTCACCGTGGTCATGAGGCACGAATAACCACGGTGAGGGGCCGGCCCGGAAGGCTGGGCCGGGGCGGCCGGCTGTTGACGGATCGAACGGGACGGGGTGTGGTGGGCGGCCGCGTTCGGTGTGTCACGGCGACGGCGGTGGGGCGGCTCCGCGGGAGCGGAAGGCGGTGCGGTAGGCGGCCGGTGTGGTGGCGTGGGCGGTGCGGAAGCGGCGACGGAGGTTGACCGCCGAGGAGAGGCCGACCCGGGTGGCGATGGTCTCCACCGGCAGGTCGGTCTCCTCCAGCAGCGCGCGCGTCCAGGCGATCCGGCGGTCCAGCAGCCAGCGGCCCGGGGAGATGCCGAGCTGGTCCAGGAAGTGCCGATGCAGGCTGCGTTCCGACAGGCCGGATCGCGCTGCCAGGTCGTGCAGGGTCAACGGCTGGTCGAGGTTGGTGATTGCCCAGTCCAGGAGTGGGGCCAGCGAGTCCGGGGCGGGGCCGGGCGCCGCGGCGGGGCCTTGGCGCTGGCAGCCGGTGCGGAGCGGCGCGGCGGAGAGCTGCCGGCCGATGCGGGTCGCCAGGGCGGCGCCGTGGTCGCGGCTGACCTGGTTGAGGCACAGGTCGATGGTGGTGGCGGTGGCTCCGGCCGTGGCCACGTCCCCGTGGTCGATGTAGAGGACGGTGCCGTCCGCGTGACCTGCGGATAGCGCCGGGCCAGGTCGTCGGTGCACTCCCAGTGGACGGCGGCCCGGCGGTTGTCGAGCAGGCCCAGCGCCGCGGGGACGTAGACGCCACCGCTGATGCCGACGATCCGGGCGCCGCGAGCGTGTGCGGCGAGCACGGCATCGCCGAGCCGGTCGGGGAAGTCGGGGCCGGGGTGCCACCCCGCGACCAGCACCGTGTCCGCGTTCTCCAGGGCAGACAGATCATCCGGTACGACGATCTCGACGCCCATCGTGGTCGGGATCGGCCCCGGACGTGGCGTGCACATCCGGAAGTCGTAGTGCCGGGGAATGTCCTCGCCGTGGTCGCCGAAGACCGCGGAGGCGCAGGTCACCGGGTAGAGCTCGAGGATCGGGCCGACGACGGCCACCACGTGATGGGGCATGGCAGGAATGTACCCAACGTTGTCGCTCGCGGCGCCTGTGCCGGCCGGGTGCCGCTAGCAGGATCGTGACCATGTGGACCAGGGATTTCTCGCTGTATTTCGGGGCTCGGGCGGTGTCCCTGCTGGGTGACGCGATGATGCCGGTCGCGGCCGCGCTGGCGGTCGGAAGGCTCTACGGCGTGGCCGGTGTGGGGTACGTTCTCGCCGCCTGGACGGCGTCGTGCGTGCTGCTGGTCGTCTTCGGTGGCGTGTTCGCGGATCGGGTCGGCGCCCGCGTCATGATGGTCGGCGCGGACGCGGTCCGGGCCGTCACCCAGGGTGTGCTCGCCGTGCTGTTCCTGACCGGCACACCGCCGTTGTGGCTGCTCCTGGCCGCGTCGGTGTTGTCGGGCGCGGCGACGGCGATGTTCCAGCCGGGCGTGAACGGGATGGTGCCGCTGGTCGCGCGCGATCCGCAGCGGGCGAACGGCGTTCTCAAGGTCGCGGACGCGATGACGCAGCTCGCCGGTCCGGTGGTCGCGGCGCTGCTGACGGTTGCGGCCGGGGCCGGCACGGTCTACGCGGTCGACGCGGTCACGTTCGTGCTGAGCGCCCTGTGCCTGGCCCTGATCCGCCGGACGCCGGCGGGAACGGCCGGCCGGAGTGCGATGGGCCGGGATCTCCGGCGTGGATGGGTCGAGTTCCGATCCCGTACGTGGATGTGGTCGGTGATCTTGATCTGGATATGTTTCGGGCTGTTCGTCTTCGGACCCTATGTCCCGCTCGCATCTCGCCTGGTCAGCGAGCAGCATGGTGAATCAGGATTCGGCTGGACGATGGCCGCTCTCGGTGCCGGGACGGTGTGCGGCGGCCTGATCGCGATGCGGTTCCGCCCGTCCCGCCCGCTGGCCGCCGGGGCGGTGGCGCTGATCGGTTTCGCCGCGATTCCGCTGTCGGTGGCGCTCGCCCCGCCGCTGCCGGTGCTGATGGCCGGGCACGTGCTCGGGGGCGCGGCTCTCGCGTTCTGGTCGGTGATGTGGTCGACGAGCGTGCAGACCCAGGTGCCGCCGGATGTGCTGAACCGGGTCACGGCGTACGAGCTGGCGGGGTCGGTCTCCGGGATGGCGGTGGGCCAGGCGCTGGCCGGGCCGCTGACCGAGGTGGTGGCGGCCCGGGACCTGATGCTGGTGTCGGCCGGGGTCAGCCTGGCGGTGGTCGCCGCGTTGCTGCTGGTCGGGCCGATCCGGAATCAGACGAGCGCGACGATCCGTTCGGCGACGCGGGCGGCGCCGGAGCCGAGCAGGATCGTGTAGTGGTTGACGTCGGGGATCAGCTCGGCGTCGACGCCGGTGAGCTGGTCGGCGCGGTAGAGGCCGCCCGGCTCGTCGGTCATCCCGCGCGGGGCCCAGAGCAGCGGGAACGGCGCCGGGAGCGGGTGGCGGAGCATGTCGGTGGCGTCGGCGCGGACGGCGTCCGCGTTGCACAGGGACCGGCCGTCGGCGAAGTCGCGCAGGGCGTAGGCGAGCGCCACCTTCCCCGCGCCGAAGTGCGAGGCGACCGCCATCAGGTCGCCGGCGTGCGCGGCCATCCCGAACGGCCCGGTTACCGAAGCGCTGCCGGCTCGCCCCCGAAGATCCGGCGCGACCAGGTGGACCCGGCCCCGCAGGGCGCGTGCCACCCCGGCCCAGGACAACCCGTTCGCCGTGATCCCGTGGGCGGCGATCACCAGCGGCCCGTCGCCCGGCCAGCTCAGCACCCGCAGTGTGCCACCGGCCACCGGGACATCGATCTCTTCCACGAAGACGTCTCCTCAGTGCGCGGTCCACCCGCCGTCGATCATGATCGACGAGCCGGTGATGAACGTGGCCGGTGGGCTGCACAGGTAGGCGACGAGCTCGGCGACCTGCTCCGGCTCGATCAGCTTCTTGATCGCCGCCCGGTCCAGCATGATCTTCTCGACGACCTCGGACTCGGGGATCCCGTTCGCGCGGGCCTGATCGGCGATCTGCTTGTCGACCATCGGCGTCCGGACGAACGCCGGGTTGACGCAGTTCGAGGTCACGCCGAAGGACGCGCCTTCGAGCGCGGTCACCTTGGAGAGCCCTTCGAGTCCGTGTTTGGCGGTCACGTACGCGGCCTTGTACGGCGACGCGACCAGCCCGTGCACCGAGGAGATGTTGACGATCCGGCCCCAGCCCCGGTCGTACATGTGCGGAAGCACCAGTTTGACGAGCCGGAACGGCGCCTCCACCATGACCCGCTGGATCAGCGTGAACTTGTCCGGCGGGAAGTCCGGCAGTGGCGCCACCACCTGCAGGCCGGCGTTGTTGACCAGGACGTCCACGGTGGCCGGCAGCGCGTCGACGGCGTCGAGGTCGGACAGGTCCGCGTCTGTCTCTTATACACGCTGCCCGCGCCGGTGACCAGCGCGGTACGTCCTGTCAGGTCGAGGTCGACCACCCGTGCCGTCGTCATGCCGGTGACCGTACGTATCCACGCCCGCAGCGCGGTATGTGGTCGCGCCACACAAGCGGACGACAACCCCTGTGATCGATCTGGATGGCCCGCGTCACATCGACGCTCTTAGCTTGTGGCCACCCGAAACAGTTTCTCGACGGAAGGCGTTCGATGAGGTCTGTGCCGACATTCCGGCGCGCGGTGCTCGGCGCCGTGCTCGCCGCCGCCGTGGTCACCACGAGCGGATGCGGCAGCCCGAAACAGGCTGCCGGTGACGACTCGTCGATCCACA
The DNA here is from genome assembly GCA_000715855.1 of Actinoplanes liguriensis. GTDB lineage: Bacteria > Actinomycetota > Actinomycetes > Mycobacteriales > Micromonosporaceae > Actinoplanes > Actinoplanes liguriensis. The sequence goes on along the minus strand of KL571348.1, from coordinate 26,237 downwards.
TAGGCGTGGTCTACTCCCAGTCCGGTCCGCTCGCAAGCTACGGCGCGCAGTACGCGGAGGGCTTCGGTCGGGGCGGCAGTCGTACCAGGACGTCATGACCGCGAAGTCGTTCCTGGGCGACGGCAGGAAAGTGGTGGTCTTCGCACCTGACTCGGCATTCGGCAAGTCCAACGTGGAGGCCGTCACGAAGGCGCTGAACAGGGAGGTCACCAGCATCGCGGTGCCGGCCGGCGCGACCGACTTCACCCCGTTCGCCGGCCAGATCAAGGCCGCGAAGCCGGACCTGGTCTTCGTCGCCTGGGCCGGCACGACGGCCGGGGCGATGCGGGCTCGGCCGCACGTTCCAGACCTCCGCGGTCTTCGGCTCGCTGACCGTCGCGGAGAACGTCGCGCTCGCCGTGCAGGCCCGCAAGGGCGGCGCGATGCGTGCCTGGCGTCGCGGCTCCGACCGCGGCATCACTCTCCGCGCCGCGGAAATTCTTGCGGAGGTACGTCTTGAGCACCGCGCCGCGAGCACGGCCGGCGCCCTGGCGCACGGCGAGAAGCGCAAGCTCGAGATCGCGCTGCTGCTCGCCGGTGAGCCGCGCGTCCTGCTGCTCGACGAGCCGATGGCCGGCGTGAGCACGGAGGACGTGCCCGCGCTCGCCGACGTGATCCGCGGACTGACCGCGGGCACCGGGCGCAGCGTGCTCATGGTGGAACACCACATGGAGGTGGTGCTCGACCTGGCGGACCGGGTGGCGGTCCTGCACCACGGCGCGCTGCTGGCCTGCGACACCCCGGACGCGGTGATGGCCGACGCGTTCGTCCAGGAGGCGTACCTCGGGGAGGGTTTGTGAATCCGGATTCGATTCTGCGCGTCGCCGATCTGTCGGTGCGGCTCGGCGGATCGCACATCCTGCAGGGGGTCACCTTCGACGTGGCGCCGGCCGGTGTCACCGCGCTGCTCGGGCGCAACGGCGTCGGCAAGACCACCACGCTGCGGGCGATCCTCGGGGAGGTTCCGGCGCGGGGAACGGTCCAGTACGACGGGCGGGCGGTGCTCGGGCGGGCGACACATCGGCTGGTGCGGGACGGTCTCGCGTACGTACCGGAGGATCGTTGTGTCTTTGCGGGTTTGACCGTGGCCGAGAATCTGCGACTCGCCGAGCGGGTCCCGGATCCGGACTACGCCCTGGTCCACGAGCTGTTCCCGGAGCTCCGGGAGCGAGCCGCCCAGCGTGCCGGCACGTTGTCCGGCGGGCAGCAGCAGATGGTCGCGATCGCCCGGGTGCTGCTGAACCCGAACCGCCTCCTCCTCGTCGACGAGCCGACGAAGGGCCTGGCCCCGGC
>KL571348.1:23365-24709 GCA_000715855.1 Actinoplanes liguriensis | reverse complement strand
CCCGGCCGTGGTCACGGCGGTCGCGACGGTGCTCGGCCGGATCGCCGAGCGGGTGCCGGTGCTGCTGGTCGAGCAGAACCTGGCGGTGGTCCGCAAACTCGCCGACGACGCCGTGGTCCTCGAGGCCGGCCGGGTCGCGTGGCGCGGATCCGCGGACGACCTGCTCAGCGACGGCGAGGCGACCCGTTCCCTACTCGGCGTCGGGAGGCACTGAGCATGTCCACCGTGGTTCTGCTGACGCTGACCGGGCTCGGCCTGGCAGCCCTCTACTTCCTGATCGCTTCCGGACTGTCGCTGGTCTTCGGCCTGGCCGGGGTGCTCAACTTCGCGCACGGCCTGTTCCTGTCCGTCGGCGCGTACGCCACCTGGTGGGCCGCCCCGCGCTGGGGCCTGCCGCCGGCCGTGGTCTTCGGCCTCGCCGCGGCCGCCGCCACCGGCGCGCTCGTCGAGCTGGTGCTGATCCGCCCGCTCTACACCCGGCACACCGAGCAGGTGCTGGTCACTGTCGGACTCTCGCTCGCCGGGGTGGCGCTGCTCCAGTCGGTGTGGGGCGCCGACGCCCGGGTCTTCCCGCGCCCGGCGTGGGCGTCCGAGGTGACCGGGATTCTCGGCGCGACCGTGCCGGATGATCGATTCCTGCTGATCGGGGTGGCGGTGCTGGTGCTCGGCGCGCTGCTGGCGTTCCTGCGCTGGACGCGGTACGGCCTGATCATCCGGGCCGGCGTGGAGAACCGGGCCATGGTCCGGGCGCTCGGCATCGACGTGCGCACCGCGTTCACGCTGGTCTTCGCGATCGGCGGGGCGCTCGCGGGGCTCGCCGGGATCCTCGGCGGCATGTACTTCACCTCGGTCTCCCCCGGCCAGGGCGCCTCGCTGCTGATCTTCGCGTTCATCGTGGTGGTCATCGGCGGTCTCGGCTCGATCACCGGCTCGGCGATCGCCGCGGCCGGGGTCGGTCTCCTCCAGCAGTTCGTGAACTACTACGGCGCGGCCGGCGCCGGGGACGTCAGCGTGGTGGTGCTGCTCGCCGTCGTGCTGCTGCTGCGTCCGGCCGGCGTCGCCGGGAAGGCGGTCACCGCGTGAAGCGCTTCGTCCCGTTGACACTGTTACCGCTCGCCGCGGTGACACCGTTCTGCACGCTGTCCGTGCCGGGCCTGTTCGAGGGGCCGCTCAACTCCCCCGGCACGCTGCAACTACTGGCGGTCTGCCTGGTGTTCGGCGCGCTGGCGCTCGGGTACGACCTGCTGTTCGGCCGGGCCGGGCTGCTCTCGTTCGGGCACGCGCTCTACATCGCGGCCGGCGCGTACGGCGTGGACATCCTGGTCAGCCACTACGGCTGGGCGC
>KL571348.1:21409-23170 GCA_000715855.1 Actinoplanes liguriensis | reverse complement strand
GGCTGGCCGCTGTGGGCGGCGGCGCCGGTCACCGTCCTCGCCGCCGCGACGCTCGCGGCGCTGCTCGGCTCGGTCGCGCTGCGCACGTCGGGGATCGCGTTCTCGATGGTCACGCTCGCGTTCGCGCAGGTCGGGTACATCCTGGTGAACCGCGACCCGGGTGGGCTCACCGGCGGCGAGGAGGGCCTGCCGATGGCCACCGCCGGGCTGCCGTCCGCGCTGGCCGGGGTCGCGAACACGGTCAACCTGTACTGGCTGGCGCTCGCCGTGCTGGTGGTGGTCGTCCTGGTCGTGCACACCATCGACCGGGCGCCGCTGGGTCGCACGCTCATCGGGCTCCGGGACGACGAGCGGCGGATCGCGGTGGTGGGCCTGTCGCCGTACCGTGTGAAGCTCTTGGCCTTTGTCGTCGCCGGCGCCCTGGCAGCGCTCGGCGGCATGGTCTACGCCCTGGTGGTCGGCGGCGCCTCGCCGCACGTCGCGTCCTCCGACCTCACGCTCGCCCTGATCGTGATGGCCGTGCTCGGCGGCGCGGGCACGCGGTGGGGCGCGCTCGCCGGCGGCATCCTCTACGCCTACCTCGACCAGCGCCTGTCGCGTCTCGGCGGTCAGCTGCCGGGCCCCCTGAGTGAACCGCTGTTCATCCTCGGGACGCTGTTCATCCTGGCCGTCTACTTCGTCCCCGGTGGTCTCGCCGGCCTCCGCACCAGGTGGGAGCCCCTGCAACGGGCCGTCCGCCGTCGCGCGGCCGCCGCCTCCGCCCCCTGACCCAGGGCACTGGCCCCCGGGCACCAGTGACGGTCCCGGGGGCGCCCGGCCCCCTGCTCCAGACAGTCTCTTGGCAGAAGAAAGCCAACCGCTTCTGGAGGAAGTCATGTCCGAGCCGATCGTCGTCCTGGTCCACGGCGCGTTTGCCGAGTCGGCAAGCTGGAACGGGGTCCTCGAGCGCCTCGCCGCCGAGGGTGTGACCGCCACCGCCGTCGCGAACCCGCTGCGCAGTCTGCAGGGTGACGCGCAATACCTGAGGGACGTCGTCGCCTCGCTCGGCGCGCCGGTGATCCTGGTCGGACACTCGTACGGCGGCCAGGTCATCACCGAGGCCGCCGCCGACAACCCGGCCGTGCGGGCGCTGGTCTACGTGTCCGCGTTCGCCCCGGAGTCCGGGGAGACCGCGCTCGATCTGTCCGGCAAGTTCCCGGGCAGCACGCTCGGCGACGCCGTCATCGCCCGTCCGCTGACCAGCGGCGGCAACGAACTGTCGATCGACGTCGCGAAGTTCCCGCAGCAGTTCGCGGCGGACGTCGAGCCGGCCGTGGCCGCGCTGATGGCCGCCACCCAGCGCCCGGTCACCGAGCTGGCGCTCACCGGGACCATCAGCGGCGAGGCGGCCTGGCGCACCCTGCCGAGCTGGTTCGTCTGGGGTTCCGCCGACAAGAACATCCCGGCCGAGGCCCTGCGTTTCATGGGCGAGCGGGCCGGCGGGGTCGAGCTCACCGAGCTGCCGGGCGCCGGTCACGCGCTCCCGGTCTCCGAGCCGGCCGCGGTCACCCGGACCATCCTCAGCGCCGTCGGCGCTGTCCGTTCCTGATCACTTCCGTACCGATCTCCAGGGAGAAACTGTCATGAAGAAGTCGCGCATCATCGCCACCACCGCCGCCGGTGTCGTCCTGGCCGCCGGCGCCGTCTACGGCCTGGGCCCGTCCATCGCCGAGGCGCACGGCTCCACCGGCCACAAGAAGCCGACCGTCGTCCTGGTGCACC
>KL571348.1:15866-21140 GCA_000715855.1 Actinoplanes liguriensis | reverse complement strand
GGACGACGGCTACCCGGTCGTCGCCGTCGCGAACCCGCTGCGGGGCGTGGCCTCGGACGCCACGTCGGTACGCTCGGTCATCGACGATATCGACGGCCCGGTCGTGCTGGTCGGCCACTCCTACGCCGGCAACGTGATCACCGAGGCCGCCAGCGGCGAGAAGAACGTGAAGGCGCTCGTCTACGTGGCCGCGTTCCTGCCCGAGGTCGGCGAGTCGGCCGGCGAGCTGTCGAACAAGTTCCCGGGCAGCACCCTGGCGCCGACCCTGCACCAGGTCGCGGTGGCCGGTGGCGGCACCGACCTCTACATCGACCAGGCGAAGTTCCCGCAGCAGTTCGCCGCCGACGTGCCGGTGCGCACCGCGAAGCTGCTCGCCGTGAGCCAGCGCCCGATCGACGCCGCGGCGCTGGCCGAGCCGGAGGTCGGCACCCCGGCGTGGAAGACCATCCCGAGCTACTCGATCATCCCGACCGCGGACCGGAACATCCCGGCCGCCGCGCAGTACTGGATGGCCGAGCGCGCGCACGCCCGGGTGACCACGGTCAAGGGCGCGTCGCACCTGGTCCTGGCCTCGCAGCCGGAGAAGACCACCTCGGTGATCGAGAAGGCCGCCCGCGAGAACGGCTGATCGCACCGCGGGCCGGTGGTGGGCGGTTCGCTCACCACCGGCCCGCTGCCGTCCCGTCGGTACGATGTCCGACTAATTGCCTATCTCCAATTAAAGACGGAATGTCGGGCTACGCTCCGTGCGACGGCCCAGCAGTCCGCGTGGGCCTCCCCACCCCTATCGCCATGCGTTCGGCGGACCGTGCGTTTCGCCGGATCGCAGGAGGACCCACATGTCCCGCTATCAGCGCAAACTCCGTGCGGTACGCGCCGGGCTGACGGTGAGCGCGGTCGGCGCCGCCGTGCTCGCCGTGCCCGCCGCCGCGTTCGCCGCGACCACCGTCGGCCCGCTCGTGGTCATGCCCGGATCGACGTCGAGCATCATGGATCCGCAGATCACGTTCGTCACCACGCCGACCGTCCAGTTCTCCACCACCTCGTGCCCGGGCAAGCTGGCCACCGCCGGCACCGGCACGGCCGGGCCGTGGAACGCCTCCAACGCCACCCGCAACAATCCCAACTCGGTCTCGTTCACGGTGCCGTCCACCAACGGCCCCGTCGGAGGGCCGACCGGCGCCGTCAAGCCGTACTTCGTCTGCTCCTACGACGGCGCCGTCGCCGGAACCAGCAACCTGCAGGCCGGCGCCACGATCTACGTCGGCGCCCCGGCACAGACCGGGCCGTCCAGCGGCACCTCCGGCGGCGGCAACCAGGTCACCGTCAACACCGGCGCGTCCGCGGTGTTCACCGGCGTCACCGCCCCGGCCGCGGTGTTCACCACCGGCGCCTGCAACGCCACCCTGGGCGCCACGAACACGCCGAACCTGGTCGCGACGAACGTGACCAAGCAGAGCCCCAACGGGTTCACCTTCACCGTTCCGCCCGGCGTCACCACCACCGGGGCCAACCCGACGCAGTACAACATCTGCCTGTACGACGGCTCGGCGCCGACCGGCGGGCTGCTGTCGATCGCGCCGTACACCGCCACGCTCCTGGGCGTGTCGCCGGCGAGCGGCTCGTACCTGGCCAGCAACGGCATCACGGTGACCTCGCCCAGCGCCTTCCTGTCCGGGGTGACGACGCCGGCCGTGCTGCTGGTCGGCAACGCCGGCTGCCCGGGGACGTGGGCGACCACCGCGATCAACGGAGCCACACCGGTCGCGGTCACCGGGACGAACGTACGCCGGCTGCTGAACAACCGGGCCGCGGTGACCGTCCCGCCGCTGCCGCTCGCCGGGGGACAGCCGACCACCTACCAGGTGTGCGTCTACGGCAACACCAGCCCCACCGGCCCGCTGCTCGGCTCCGGCACCTACACCGCCGGGATCGTCGCGCAGCCGACCGCCGTGTTCCCGGCCGCCGGCCCGGCCGCCGGTGGCAACGCCATCACCGTCATCGGCACCGACTTCCCGACCGACGCCGGCCGGATCACGGCGACCCTCGGCGGGGTGCCGCTGACCAACATCCAGTCGCTGAGCGACAAGGCGTTCACCGCGCAGGCGCCGGCCCACTCGGTCGAGGCGAACGTCGCCCTGGTCGTGAGCACGTCGGCGGGGACGAGGGCGCTGCCCGGGGCGTACTCCTATCTGAACCCGATCAGGGTCGCGCCGAACACCGCGCCGAACAATGCCGCCGCGGTCGACATCTCCGTCGGGGGCACCGGTTTCCTCGGCATCAACTTCGGCACCACCGGCAATGCCGGGCGCATCTTCCTGGTCGACGGCACCTACAACGGCGCGGACGCGGGCGCCGGGGCCCGGGCGAACGGCCCGGTCGCCGAATGCCTCAACGTGCTGCCGCTCAGCGACGAGGAGCTGATCTGCACGCTGCAGCTCAACCGGCGGCTCAACGCGCAGGGCAACGACTTCTTCAACCCGATGACCTACGTCAACACGCTGACCACGGACATCTCGACGGTCGCCGGCAGCCGGGTCGTGGTCTCCGCGACCGGCAAGTTCAACGCCAACGACCTCGGCCAGCCGATCGTGCGGCAACATCCCGCCGAACAGCATCGTCACCTCGGTGCTCAGCCCGGCCAAGGCGGTCATCTCGGCGCCGGCGGTGGCCACCTCCGGCTCGGCGTTCACCGCCACGATCGGTAACAGCACGCCGGTGCGCACCCTGCCCTCCGCGCTCACCACGACCGCGGGCAGCACCACGGTCAGCCTGGTCTCCGGGGCGTTCACCCGGGCCGACGTGGGCCGGCAGTTCTTCAGCACGACCGGCATCCCGACCGGCACGACGATCACCTCGGTGACCCCGGGCGGCGCGAGCGCCACGCTGTCGGCGCCGGCCACGGCCTCCACCGCCGGGCAGATCACCGGCCTGTCGATCACCGACCAGTCGACCAACGTCACCGGGTCGGCGCTGTCCGCCGGCGACGCGGGCGCCATCGTCCTGCCGAACGCCGTCGGCGTCCCGGCCGGCGCGACCCTGGGCTCGGTCGTCCCGAACACCAGCGCCGTCCTGTCGGTCCCGGCGACCGCCACCACAGCGAGCGTGACCGTGCCGGTGAACCGGCCGGTGAGCGGATCGCTCTACGCGGCCGCGCCGGTGCCCGAGGGGGCGTACAACCTGGTCGTGGTCAGCAACGGCGCGCCGGACGCGGCGAACAACGACCCGGACTACTTCCAGACGGACGTGACCAGCAGTTCCACGTTCACCGTCGCCGCCTTCTGAACCTGCCCTCGCAGCACGGCGGACGGCCCGCTCCCCGGAGCGGGCCGTCCGCCGTCCCGGACATCGATCGTTGGCCCCCTCGCCCCCTGGCCTGCCTCACAACGCCGCCGCTGTCCGTGCTGCTGCCCCAGCTCGCGCTCGGGGTCTTCGCGTTCGGTGCGGCGGGCGGGCATCCGTGGTGGGTCCGGCTGATCCCGATGGCCGCGGCCGGGATCGCGCCGGTCGCCGTCAGCGCCGTGCGGGGCTTCGCAGCGTCGGTGTCGGCGGCAATGATCGGACCGGCTCCGGTCGCGGCGGGGTCAGAGGTCGAGGATCAGCGCACGGTGGTCGGAGACCTCCGGCTCGGCCATGATCTCGAAGCGCTGGACCGCGGCCACATCGGAGACGAGCAGGTAGCTCGCGTGCCGCACCGGCTTGCGGTAGTGCGACGTGCGCGTGTCGGCCTCGCCCACCAGGTCGGTGAAGCCGATCTCGGACAGCATGCCGAACGTCTCGCTCGACGGCAGCAGGTTGAGGTCGCCGCAGACCACCACCACGTCGCGTGGCCCGCGGATCCGGCGCAGCAGCTCGACGAGCCGTTCCGCCTGGCGGCGGCGGGCCGGGCTGTCGGACTTGCCCGCCGCGTCGCGCAGCCCGTGCAGCTGGACGACCCAGACCGGGCGGTCGGTCTCGCGGTCGACGGTGTGCACGGCGAGCGCGATCCGGGGGCGGTCCGTGCCGGGCCACTCGGCGTGGTCGGTGAACTGCCCGTGCACGAACGCGGAGTCGGCCCCGACGACCGGCAGGTGCTCGGCGACCAGCGTGGCCAGCCCGAAGTCCTGCCGGTGGCGGGCGCCGGCGTCGTCGTGCACCGGCCCGGAGTCGCTGGTCACGAAGATCGCCTGGTGGCGCGGCAGCGCGGCCCGGACGTCCCCGAACAGGTCGGCGCGCTGCGGGAGGCTGCGGTGCTCGTCCTCGAAACGGGTCCACCCGCTCAGCCCCGGGGTCCGGGTCACCTCCTGCAGGCAGATGACGTCGGCCTTGCTGTCCGGCAGCCACGTGACCAGCCGGTCGTACAGCGCGCCACCCCACGTGTTGACACTCGCGATCCGCACGATGCCGACCTTAGAACGCGCTTGTTCCCGTCCGGCATGCTGGGGGCCATGGTCTTCGGGTGGCGTAAGAAGCAGGAACCGGACCTCACCCGCAGCCGCGACGGCCGCTATCCGCGGACGTTCCCGCCGAAGCCGGGGACGGTCTGGTTCGAGGTGGAGGGTCGCTGCTCGGGTGGCTCGTTCTCGCCGGACGGGCGGGAGCTCGCGGTCGCCTCCGGTGGTGAGCGGGTCAACGGCACGCCGGAGGTGCACCTCGGCGTGTGGTCCACGATGGACGGCTCGCTGCGGTACGGGCACGACCTGCGGGCCTACCACATCGCGGTCGTCCACTCCGGCGACGGCGTGTTCGCCGCGGACTGGCAGCGCCGGGGTGACGGGCTGGAGCCGGGCGACCTGGTCCACTACACGGCCGCCGGCCGGACCGTGCTCCTGGCCGGGACAGGCGTCAACCCGATGGTGTCCACGGTCGAGGGGGTGGCTGCCATGACGTACGAGGGAGATCTTCTTCTCGGTGGGATCGGCGGCGTCCGGGTCGCCGGGCGGCCGGGTCCACTCGCGTGCCTGGCGGCCGACCGGTCGAGTGGGCGTCTGGCCGCCGGCGGGGACGGCATGGCGCTGCTCGACGGGCGCGGCCGCACGCTGGCCACCGCGCCGACCGGCCGTGAGCTGCACCAGGTCGTCTTCCTCGGCCCGGATCGCCTGGTCAGCTTCGACGGCGTGACGGTGCACCTGTGGCGGCATCGGGCCGGCGACCTGACCGTCGTCGATGGCGTCACGTCGATGAGCGGCGCGCAGCGGCTGGTCGCGCTCCGCGATCTCGGCGTGGTGCTGGGCGGCAGCCGCCATCTGGGGCAGATCACGATGGTCCGCGTCGACGGCTGTCTCTTATACACAT
>KL571348.1:15032-15710 GCA_000715855.1 Actinoplanes liguriensis | reverse complement strand
CCCCAGCCGCCGCCGGCCGGGCTGACCGGCGGCGATCTGTGGCATTCGGCGGACGGGGAGCTGCTCGCGGTCCCCAGCCGTTACAACGAGTTCCTTCCGCCGGCGCCGGAGCAGGTTGAGATCTTCCGTACCGCCGCGCTGTTCTAGATCGTGATGAGCCCGGCGGCGCGTTCCGCGATGGCGTAGACGGTCGCGTTGGTGTTGCCGGCCGGGATGTTCGGCATCACCGACCCGTCAGCGACCCACAATCCGTCGATCCCGCGCAGCCGCAGCGACTCGTCGACCACGTCGCCGATGGCCAGCGTGCCGACGGGGTGGCAGTAGGACGCGACCGCGCGCCGCGCATACTCCCGAAGATCAAGATCAGGATTTCCCGGTACGGCCTCAGCCGCCCGCCACGGGCCCAGTGCCGCCGACGCACCGATCCGCCGCGCCAGCCGCAGCCCGGCGACCACCGCGTCGAGGTCGCGCGGGTCCCCGTAGTAGTTCGGGTCGAGCAGCGGCGCCGCGCCGGGCGTGGCGCCGGCCAGGCGGACGGTCCCCCGGCTGTGCGGCGCCATCACGGAGACGCCGATCGTGTACCCGAATCCCTGTTCGGGCCCGGTGAACCCGTTCACCGGCCGGGCCAGGTCCACGAAGATCAGCTGCAGGTCGGGGCCGGGCAGGTCGTCACGGCTG
>KL571348.1:14354-14714 GCA_000715855.1 Actinoplanes liguriensis | reverse complement strand
TGTGTATAAGAGACAGGGGTGATCCTGCAGCCCCGACCCGACACCTGGTACGTCGAGCACCACCTCGATGCCGTGCGCCCGGAGGTGCTCCGCCGGGCCGATCCCGGAGAGCATCAGCAGTTGCGCCGAGCCGATCGCGCCGGCCGTGAGCACCACCCGCTCCGCCCGGACCGTCGTCAGCCGGTCACCGGCGCTGTACTCCACCCCGGTGACGCGACCGTTCCCGATCACCAGCCGGTGCACGAGGGCGTCGGTGACGACGGTGAGGTTGCGGCGGTCGCGGACCGGTCGCAGGTACGCGTCGGCCGCGCTCTGCCGGCGCCCGCCGACGATGTTCAGGCTGTCTCTTATACACATCTC
>KL571348.1:11423-14099 GCA_000715855.1 Actinoplanes liguriensis | reverse complement strand
CGACCGCCCCGTCCAGGGCCGCCGCGAGCACCGGGTTCAGCGGGTCGGCCGGGCTGACGGTGAGCGGGCCACCGGATCCGCGCCCGTGTCCCGAGGCGTTCTCGCTGCGCTGGAACCACGGCAGCAGGTCGTCGTAGCGCCACCCGGCCGGCCAGCCGTCGTAGCTGGTCTGGTGCCCGCGGGTGAACAGCATCGCGTTGATCGACGAGCCACCGCCGAGCCCTCGTCCACGCGGCAGCGGCGTGACCGCTCCGGCCGGCCCCTGCGGAACGGTCAGCTCGCCCCAGTTCGCCGTGCTGCGCACCAGCCCGGGCCACGCCGGCGGTGTCGCCATCCCGGGCAGCGGTTCGCCACTGCCCGCCTCCAGCAGCAGCACCCGGACGTCGTCCTTCTCGGTCAGGCGCGCCGCGAGCACACTGCCCGCGGTCCCGCCGCCCACGACGATCACGTCGTAGCCACTCATCTCGGCCTCCCAGTGTTATCACCGATAGCTTCAAAAGTGGTGACGGCGACAACGCCCCCGAGTTCGGTAGATTCGATGTCGGCTGGATCACCAGGTGCCGACGCAAGCATTCTCTTGTGTAAAAAATCGGACCGCATCGGCGTGCAACACGGCATTTCGGAACGCATTCCGAACGGTGTTGATCAGCAGATCTCCGATTCCGTCACCGATCCGCCACCCGGCGCACTCCATTCGAAATCCACTACCGGCTTCATAGTGTTCGGCCTCGTGATTCTCGAATGCCCGACCGAGCGCGCCGAGGCGGAACGGCGCCTCTCCACGCTGCACGCCGAACACTCCCGTCCCCTGCTGAGCTATCTGATCGGGCTCACCAACGGCGAACGGCCGGCCGCCGAGGACCTGCTGCAGGAGACGATGATCCGGGCCTGGAAGAGCCTGGCCGCGGTGCCCGCCGAGCACGAGAACGCGCGCCGCTGGCTGTTCACCGTGGCCCGCAACGTCGCCATCGACGCGATCCGGATGCGCCGGGTCCGACCGTCCGAGACGCCGCTGCTCGACTTCACCCGGCTGCTGACCACGGCGGACAGCACCGAGATGGTGCTCGCCGTCGACACGTTGCGCTCCGCGATCGGCGGCCTGAGCCCGGCGCACCGGGCGATCCTGTGCGAGCTGTACTTCCGGGGGCGCACGACGGTGGAGACCGCGGATCGGCTCGGCGTCCCGGTCGGCACGGTGAAATCCCGCGCGCACTATGCGTTGCACATTGTTCGCAGGGCGTTACTGGGCGCAGCCTGAATGAACCTGATCCCCGTCCCTGCGTTGTGAGGAGACATGTGGGAGAGCATTCCGGGAGACGAGCTGACAGCCGAGGAGAAGGCGTTCTTCGAGGCCTTCCTGTACGCGGCGACAGCCGTCCAGCGTGGCGTCGACGCCGATCTGACGTACGAGCAGCAGAAGACGCTGAGCGAATACACCACCCTGCTCCGGCTCGCCACCGCGCCCGGCCGCCGGCTGCGGATCAACGAGCTCGCCGCGGCGTGCAGCCTGTCACTGAGCCGGATGAGCCGGATCGTCGAGAAGCTGGAGACGCTGGGCCTGCTGCGCCGTGAGCCGGCGTTGAACGACCGGCGGGGCTGGAACGCGGTGCTCACCGAAGCGGGCGCGGAATCGGTTCGGCGCGGCGCTCCGACGTACGCGAAAAGCGCCCGTCGCCACGTCCTGGACCGTCTCGACAGCAATCAGCTGGCGGCCCTGACGCCATTGCTGCGCCGGCTGGCCGGATTACCGCCGCGATAGGGCCCCGGGCCCCTGGCGCCGTCACCCGGGGGTCCCGCCAGTGATGCTCCCTGGCGTGCCCGGGGCGGGCTGCGTGTGAGTGTCGTTCACAGAGCAACCCGGCCCTTTTCTAGGAGACATTCCGATGCGACTCCCCCAGCGAATCCTGCAGGCTTTCACCGCTCTCGGTGAATCGTTGTACCCCTACGCGATGCCCGGTTACTTCGCCGGCCCGGGTTTCATGGCCGCGCGCGCCTACGAGGAGGCGTACTTCCGCGCCGCGTTCGTCGAGATAGTCCACCGCGAATGGGGCGCCGACGCCCTCCCGGGCACTTCCTGAAAGGCACTCCCGCACATGCTCCGCATCCTGATCGCCGGCGCCGGAATCGCCGGCCTCGCCCTCAAGCAGGCGCTCGCGCAGCGCGGGGTCGAGGCCGAGGTCGTCGAACGCGATCCGGCGCCGCGCACCAGCGGCACCGGCCTCTACCTGCCGGCCAACGCCATCCGCGCCCTGCGTGACCTGGGCGTCGGCGACGAGCTGACCGGCCGCGCGCAGCCGATCAGCCGGCAGGAGATCCGCGACGCCCGCGGCGGCCTGCTCACCGGGTTCCCGCTCGCCGACATCTGGGGCGAGGTCGGCCCGAGCTCCGCGATCCGCCGGGCCGACCTGCACGCCATCCTGCTGGCGGCCGCCGGCTCGTCCGGGGTGCGGTTCGGCGCGCCGGTCACCGAGGTCGCAGCCGACGGCACGGCCGGCTTCGCCGACGGATCGCATTCCCGGTACGACGTGGTGGTCGGCGCGGACGGCATCGACTCCGCCGTGCGCCGCAGCGCCTTCCCCGCCACCGCCGAGCACTTCCTCGGACAGGTCTGCTGGCGGTTCATCACCCCGTCCGGCGCCGTTCCCGCGGGCGTCTGGACCGCTCGGCTCGGCAGCC
>KL571348.1:9810-11153 GCA_000715855.1 Actinoplanes liguriensis | reverse complement strand
GCCACGGGCGTACCTTCCTGACCGTCCCGGTCGGCGACGGCGACGTCTACTGCTTCGCCGCGGTCAACAGCCGGACCGAGCAGCCCCCGGCCGGCGACTGGCGGGCCCTGTTCAGCGACTTCGCCGGCCCGGTCCCGGAGCTGCTCGCCGACCCGCGGGACGCCCACTTCGCCCCGCTGCACGAGCTGCGCGGCGACGACTGGACCCGCTCGAACGTGGTCCTGATCGGCGACGCCGCGCACGCCTGCTCCCCGAGCATGGCCCAGGGCGGCGCGATGGCCCTGGAGGACGCGCTGGTCCTGGCCGCCCTGCTCGCCGAGGCGCCGGACCGGTCGGCGGTGCCGGCCGCGCTGACCGCCTACCGTGCCCGCCGCGCGGCCCGCATCCGGTTCGTCCTGGACCAGAACCACCGCCGCGACAAGGCCCGCAACCTGCCCGGTTTCGTGCGCGCCGCGGTGTTCCGTGGTTTCGGCCCGGCGCTCATCAGGTCGAACCACGCCGCGCTGCTGCCCCGCCCGTGACTCATCCATAAGGTGGAGACACGGGACCCGACTCAAGACGGAAGTGGTGAGCCGGGCCGGCTCCTACATTCGAGACATGACAACGAAAGAGGACACCTGGAGCGGGACGGTCGTCAAGAAGTCCCGCGCCCTGCTCGACGGCTCCAGCCTCTACCGGCGCCTCGCGGTCCGGCTCGACGACGGGCGGACCATGGACGTGAAGGTCGACCGCGACCTGTGGAAAGAGCTGCGGGTCGGCGACCGGCTCGAAAAACTTCAGGGTGCGAGCCCGCGCCGATGTGCAGAACGCCGGGCCGGCTCCGACTGACAGGCGAGCACGTCCCACCCGAACCGGCGGAGGAGTCAACATGCGGAAGATCATTTACTGGGTGCACACGTCGGTCGACGGGTTCGTCAACGGGCCCAACGGGGAGTTCGACTGGCCGGTCATGGGTCCCGAGCTGTCGGCGTACTCCGAAAGCCTCGACCGCACCGTCGACACGCTGCTGTTCGGCCGCCCGGTGTGGGAGATGATGGTCGGCTTCTGGCCGGACGCCGAGTCGATCTCCCAGGACCCGCACACCCTGGCGTTCGCCCCGTTCTGGCGCGCCACCCCGAAGATCGTCTTCTCCCGCACGTACGAGGGTGACGACTGGACCACCCGCGTCATCCGCGACAACCTGGAGGCCGAGGTCACCGCCCTGAAGGCGCAGCCCGGCGGCGACCTGCTCCTGACCGGCGGCGCGACCGTGGCCGCCGCACTGAGCGAGCTCGGCCTGATCGACGAGTACCACGTCGCCGTGCACCCGGTCGTCCTCGGCGGCGGCCGGCGCCTCTTCGGCG
>KL571348.1:7204-9604 GCA_000715855.1 Actinoplanes liguriensis | reverse complement strand
GTGTATAAGAGACAGGGCCAGTCCCGCCTGCTCGACGGCCGGATCGTGGTGACCCGCTACGAGCCGGTGCGCTGACCCGTCATCCGGCTGCCCTCAAAGACCGGCTGCGCTCAAAGACCGGCGGCTTCAAAGAGCGGCGGCTTCCGAAGAGCGGCGGCTTTCAAAGGCCGGCGGCGCGGACCTCGGTGTGCAGGCTCTGCGCCGCCTCGATCAGCTCCCCGAGGCCGTTCGCCGCCGAGGTCAGCGTCACGTACACGTGATCCACCCCGGCCTCGCCGAGCGCCGCGACGTCCTCCGCGATCTGCTTGACGTTCCCGGTGTACGGCTGCCGCCCCTCCGACGGCACCTCGGCCAGGCTGCGGACCCCGAGCTGGAAGACGCAGCTGATCTCGGACGGGTCCCGCCCGAGCTCGGCGGCCTGCGCCCGGATCCCTGCCAGAATCTCGCCCACCTTCTTCGGCGGCACCCCGGTCGGCAGCCAGCCGTCGCCACGGCGGGCGATCCGCCCGAGCGCGGTCCGGTTCGACCCGGCCAGGAAGATCGGCACCCGCCGGGCCGGCTTCGGGTTCACCCGGCTCGGCGCCAGCCGGTAACGCTCGTTCTCGAACGCGACCGGATCCGGCCCCCACACCGCGGCCGCGTAGTCCAGGAACTCGTCGAGCGCCTTCCCCCGCTCGGCGATCGGCCGCGGCGCGGTCGCCTCGAACTCGTCGACCGACCAGCCGCTGCCCAGCCCGGCAATCACCCGCCCGCCGCTGGCCGTGTCCAGCGCGGCCAGGCTCCGGGCCAGCCGGAACGGCAGGTGCAGCCCCGGGATCAGCACACTGGTGCCCAGCTCCACCCGGCTCGTCACGGCCGCCGCCAGGGTCAGCGTGACCAGCGCGTCCGTGGTGTGCGCGTAGCTCTCCGGCCAGGCCAGGCCCGGCACCCCGTAGAGCCCGTGCACGCCGCTGGTGTCCTCCGGCGTGAGAATCCGCTCATACGCCCACAGACTGTCGTACCCGATCTCCTCGGCCGCGCGGGCGAACTCGGTCACGTCCCGCGCGAGGTCGTACCGATTCGTCTGTGGAAGATTCACCCCGAGGCGCATGCCGAGCAGCCTAGCCACCGGCTGATCCATTGAGGAGAGACGCCACCCGCGACCAACCGGTCAGCCGACCGCCACTCCCCCATTCCGCTAACCGCCGGCGCCGCTCCCCACACCCCCAAAACCCGCCGCGGTACGTCGTTCAGCCGCCCGAAGCCCGGCTGAGCCCGGCCGGGCGGTGGCCACGGCCGGGCGTGCCGCCGGTCAGGGGCCGGTGTGCCAGCCGGTCGTCATGCACCGCTGCCAGCCCGAGGTGGTCGAGTTCTTGAAGTACAGGTCGATGCAGCCGTGCGCGTTCAGCGTCGTGCCGGACGTGGCGCCGACACCGTGGCCGTAGTAGGCCGGCTCGTTGCGGAACTGCAGGGCGGCGTTGCAGGACCGGGTGACCTTGGCCGAGCTCCAGATGTTGGATCCCGGCTTGTCCAGCTCGGCCCAGGCGGTCACCTTGCAGCCGGTGGCGCTCGTCGCGGAGGAGCCGATCGACACGACCGATTCCAGGTGCAGGTCGGGCAGCCGGCCACCCGCGTAGTGCGTCCACCAGTCCTCGAGACACAGGCCGATCGCTGTCACACCGCTGCCTGCGAGCGCCCCGCAGGTCTCGTCGTCCGCCCGCGCCGGCGTCGCCGCGACAAGCGTGCCGATGACCGCCGCGACGATCGCCGCCAGGACTCCCGCGCCCCGGCGCCGCCACCGCTCAGAATGAGTCGACATAGATCCCCCTCATCGTCGATTGCGGGCGCAGCCTAGAACCGCACGACGCGGCGCCGCCGCCCCATCCGGAACAATCTGGACAATCACTCTTCTCCACCTCGGTGCTGACCGGGTGTCGCCGGGATTGCGGGTGCCCGCTAGGGTGCAACTCTGCGCGATGCCTCCACTGCTTGCAGTGATCAACTCGGAGGGGTTCGAGGTCTTCATGGTCGATGTGATCGTCGCGGCGCTGGCCGCCGGAGCGACCGCCGGCATGTCCGGCACCGCGACCGAGGCAGTCAAGGATGCGTACGGGCTGTTGAAGGCCCTGCTGAAGAAACGGTTCACCGGCCGTGACCAGGCGCGAGCCGCGCTGGAGGCGCAGGAGACCGAGCCCGGGGTGTGGCAGACCACCATCGGTCAGGACCTGGAGGACTCCGGGGCAGCGGCCGACGAGCAGGTGCTGGCGGCCGCTCGGGAACTGCTCGCGCTGGCGGATCCCAAGGCTGCGGCGACCTTCACCATCAGTGGGACGGTCAACGGCGCGGTGGGGCAGTTCCACGCGCCCGTGTCGTTCGACCAGCGGACCCAGCTCCCCCCATCCTGTCTCTTATACACATCTC
>KL571348.1:6690-6984 GCA_000715855.1 Actinoplanes liguriensis | reverse complement strand
GCCGCCGACCCCCGTCCACGGAGCTTCCGGGACCTTCAACGGCACCGTCGTGTTCGGCGGGCGGCCTGTGGTGTCATGGCCGCACCGGGCGGGCGCGGTACCGCGCCTCGCCGTCGAACGCCAGCGCCGCCCGGCCGACGATCAGCTCGCAGCCACGGTCGCGGCCGGTGGCACAGCGGTGGTGTGCCAGGTGCTGGCCGGGATGGGTGGCGTCGGCAAGACCCAGCTCGCGGCCGGTCTCGCTGAGCACGCATGGCAGTCCCGGGCGGTCGACCTGCTGATGTGGGTGAACGC
>KL571348.1:0-6445 GCA_000715855.1 Actinoplanes liguriensis | reverse complement strand
ATGTGTATAAGAGACAGCCTCAGCACCTACTCCCAGACGGCGGCGGACGTCACCGGCGTGGAGGACAGCGACCCCCAGCAGGCGGCGACTCGGCTTCTGACGTGGCTCTCCTCGACAGACCGCCGGTGGCTGATCGTCCTCGACGACGTCGCCGATCCGCAGGCCATGGCCGGCCTATGGCCGCCGGAGACCGCCTCAGGGAGGACCGTGGTGACCAGCCGACGCCGGGACGCGGCCCTGCTCGGCGGCCGCCGACTGGTCGAGGTCGGCCTCTTCACCGCGGGTGAGGCCGCCGAGTACTTGCGAACCCGACTGGGGGCTGAACCGCACCGGCTCGACGAAGCCGACAAGCTCGCAGCCGACCTCGGGTACCTGCCCCTGGCTTTGGCGCAGGCAGTCGCCTACATGATCGACCTGGACCTGACATGCGCGGACTATCGTCAGCGCCTCCGCAAACGGCGGCTTGACCGGCTGCACCCGGCCGCGCTCCCCGACGGGCAACAGCAAGCCGTCCATGACACCTGGTCACTGTCAATCTCGGTTGCCGACACCGAGACCGACGGCCTCGCCGGAATCGCGTTGCAACTGGCCGCTTTGCTGGATCCGAATGGCATCCCCGTCACCATCTTCAGCACCGAGGCGGCCCTCAAGCACTACGAGCAGCGCCTCGGACATGAAGTGGACGGTGACGACGTCCATGACACCGTTCGGGCTCTTTACCGGCTCGGTCTGGCCACCATCACCACCGACCCTGACCTCCGTAGTGACCTGGTGCGGGCGCATGCACTTGTGCAGCGCGTTGTGCGAGAAGCCACTCTCGAGTCCCAACAAGCCCTGCCTGCGCACGCCGCCGCTGACGCCCTTCGCGAGCTGTGGCCTGACCTCGAATGGGACGGCAAGACTGCCCGACTGGGCCAGGTCCTACGGACGAACACCAGCGCCCTGATCGCTGCCACCGACGACCTGCTCTTCCAAACCCATGGAGTACACAGGGTGATATTCCGAGCCGGCAGAAGTCTCGGCGAGATTGGCCTGGTCACAGCGGCACGCGACCACTACGAGCAGCTGCACATCCGCTGCTTGCGGATGCTCGGCCCAGACCACTCGAATACTCTGGCTGCCCGCGGCCATATCGCCTACTGGCAGAGCAAAACTGGTGATCCAACCGGAGCCGCCACCGCCTTCGAAAAACTACTCAAAGACGACTTAAGGGTGCTCGGCCCAGACCACCCGGACACCCTTTCCGCCCGCGGCAACCTCGCTTACACGCAGGGTGAGACCGGAAATCCAACTGGGGCCGCGATTGCCTTCGAACAACTGCTCACCGACCGCTTACGGGTGCTCGGCCCAGACCACCCAGCTACTCTCACCACACGCGGCAACCTCGCCCGCTGGCACGGCGAGGCCGGAAATCCAGCCGAGGCCGCGATCGCCTTCGAACAACTACTCACCGACTTCCTGCGAGTACTTGGCCCGGACCACCCAGACACCCTCATCACCCGCGGCAACCTCGCTTATTGGCGCGGAGAAGCTGGGGATCCAGCCGGGGCCACGACCGCCTTCGAACAACTCTTCACCGACTTGGTGCGAGTACTTGGCCCGGACCACCCACACACCCTCGCCATCCGCATCAACCTCGCCTATTGGCGCGTAGAGACTGGAGATCCAGTCGCGGCCATAACCATCTTCGAACAACTACTCACCGACCTACTGCGGGTACTCGGCCCAGACCATCCACACACCCAGACTGCCCGCAGTAACTTCGTGAATTGGCGTAAAGGTAATCAAATCCGGCCCAGCAGAACGGCGAAAGCGCGGCAGCCAGCTGAAGTGTCAGCAGATTTCGATCCACCCGGACGGCTTCCGCGGAGCGGCGACTGAGTGACTGACTGAACGGGTTGGGGCCGGCCGGAACGGGGTGGGCCCGGTCCGACCGGCGGGGTGGGTCAGGCTCGGATGTCGAAGTCGTAGATTCGGGCGGCCGTGTTGCCGTCGTTCGCCGGGGTGATGATGTTCAGGCGGACATAGCGGGCGTCCGCGTCGATCGCCGTCGACGTGCTGTCGGCGGTGTTGCCGCGGACGGTGGCCCGGGTTGTCCAAGTGGTGCCGTCGGTGGACGTCAGCAGGTCGAAGTCCTTCGTGTTCCAGGACGGGTACTCGCCGCCGGCGCCCGCGTGGCGGATCACCACCGAGCCGACGTGTTTCGTGCTGCCCAGGTCGGACTGCAACCACTTGCTGGACCCACCGGAACACCACTTGTCGTTCCAGCCCCCGAGCCAACTGCCGTTGACCGCCTTCTCCGGGCCTTCCGTCGCCCCGCACGACGAGTCGGCGGTGGCCGGCCGGCTGAGCGCGAGGTCGGCGGGGGCGCTGCTCGATCCGTACACCTCGAGCTCGTAGATCCGCGCGGCGGCGCTGCCGTCGTTGGCGGGCGTGGTCACGTCGAGCCGGACGTAGCGCGCTGTCCGGGCCGGGATCGGCGAGTACGTGCGGCTGGCCCGCGCGCCGCTCACCGTGACCGCGTTTGACCATGTCGCGTTGTCGGTGCTGGTGGCGATCGTGAACGCGCCGGTGTTCCAGTTGGTCCGCTCACCGCCGAGCCCGGCGTGCTTGACGACGAACGACGACACGTTCTGCGCCGAGCCGAGGTCGACGGTCAGCGTGCGCGGCGTTGCGGTCGTACAGAATTTGCTGTTGTCCTTGAGAATGCCGTCGACCGCCTTAGCCGGGGTTTCCGAGGTGCCACAGGACGCCGCGCCCGCGGTGATCGGCTTGTTGAGCGCCAGGTTCGGCCCGAGGTCCGGCTCTGCGGGCGGCTGCTGGGCGCCGTCGCCGTAGCTGGGCGGCACGTCGGCGGCGCCGGTGCCCCAGGTGCCGGGCGAGGAGCCCATCCCGTACGCGATGGTCCCGCCCCCGGCAATGTCCGGGTACCGGAGGTAATTGTGGCTTGTCGCGGTCCCGTTGACCGAAAGTGACCGAACGTAGCGGTTGGTGGCGCTGCCGCCGGTGATGGTGATGTTGCCGCCGGGACGCTGGATCAGCGCCTGCGGAAAGATTCCACCGTGGACGGCGAGCGTGTCGGCGCCGGGCGTGACCGGGTAGAGGCCGAGCGCCGCCCAGACGTACCACGAACTGGTGGCGCCGAGGTCGTCGTTGCCGGGCAGGCCGCCGGCGCCGGTGGTGAACGATTCGCTCATCACGCGCCGGACGGCGTCCGAGGCACCGTCCGGCTTGCGTGCGTAGTTGTAGGTCCACGGCACGCCGTGCTCGGGCTCGTTGCCGACGTAGAAGTACGGTCGCGACAGTCCCCCGTTGAGCTCCGTGAAGTGATGATCGAGTCGCTGCACGGCGGTGGCCGGCCCGCCCATCAGCGTGACCAGCGCGCCGAGGTTGTGCGGCACCATCCAGGTGTACTGCGCGGCGTTGCCCTCGGTGTAGGGGCTCTCGGTCGCCGGGTTCAGCGGCCAGGCGAACGCGCCGTCACTTCCCCGGGTGTGGATGTAGGACGATTCGCCGTTGAACAGGCTGCGCCAGTACTGCGAATGCGTCGCATAGGTGTTGTAGCCGGCCGTGTCGCCGAGCGCTTTGGCGAATTGGCTGATCGCGAAGTCGCTCGACGCGTATTCGAGGGTCTCCGACGGATTGCCGGGGATGAAATGGTTGCTCTCGTAGGTCCCGCGGTTGCCGCGGAGCACGGTTCCCTGGGTCGCGCCGCCGGTGGCGCTCTTCTTCATCAGCGTGAGGGCCGCCGCCGTGTCGAAGTCGCGGATGCCGAACGCGTACGCGCTGGCCACGATGATCGGCCCGGGGTCGCCGGGCATCACGAAGTCCTCGCTGGTCTGGTGCGACCATTTCGGCAGCAGTCCGCCCTGCTGGCCGTCGAGCACCATCGACTTGACGATGTCGGTCATCACGTCGGGCGCGATCAGCGCGGTCAGCGCCGCCCAGGAACGGTAGATGTCCCAGCCCGAATAGTTCTGGTAAACGGGGTGCGAGGCGGAGTGCGCGACACCGTCGAAGCCCATGTACTGCCCGTTGGTGTCACTCGCGATGTTCGGATTCATCAGCACGTGGTAAAGCGCGGTGTAGAACTTCTGCAGATCGGTCGTCGCGCCGCCGGTCACCTGCACCCGGTTCAATGCCGCATTCCACGAGGAAAGAGCATTTGCGCGTACGGCCGTGAAAGCGCCCGCCTCGGCGGTCGCGTTCGCCTGCGCGTTGGCGACGCTGACGAACGAGATCCCGATCGTCGCGTTGACCACGGCGTTCGACGTGGTGTCGAACGTGACGTAGGCGCCCGCCTGGCTCCCGCTCACGCTGGTGCCCCCGGCGGTGACGGTGCCGCCGGTGAACGTCCCGATCCCGGTCGGCGTGCGGTCGAACAGGATCGAGTAGTACATCTTGAACGTGCGCCCGCCGCAGAACCCGCCGGCGGTGTGCTCGCCGGAGACCCGGTTGCCGCTGATCGTCGCGGTGCCGGCCCGGTCGCCGGTGGCCGACCGGGAGGCGTTGATCAGCACGCGCGCGGTGGTCGACGCGGGGTAGGTGAGCCGCAGCGCGCCGGTGCGGGTGGTCGCACTCAGCTCGGCGTCCACGCCGTACTTGTCCAATCGGTTCTTGTAGTAACCGGGAGCCGCCGACTCGTTCGTCTTGGTGTAGCCGCTGGCGTAGGAGGTCCAGGCGCTGCCCGGCGAGGAGCCGAGGTTCCCGGTGATCGGCAGGATCGGGATGTCCTCGTTGTTCGGGCAGCCGGCGCCGTTGAAGTGGGTGAGGCTGAACGACTCGATGGTCCGGTCGGAGTCGCGGTACCCGGAGGGCGAGCCGGTCGGGGTGTCCGGGCTGAACTGCACCATCCCGAACGGCACGGTGGCGCCGGGGAAGGTGCTGCCGCCGGCGCCGCCGCCGACCGGGTTCGGGGAGTTGCTGTCGTCGGTGCCGACGAACGGGTTGACGTATCCGGTGAGGTCGAGGTCGGCGGCCAGGGCCGCCTGCGGGATCGAGAGGACCGCGGCGGCGAGGAGAGCCGCGGTGGCGAGGGTACGGAGCATTCTTGCCGTCCCTTCGGACATGACATGGGAATGACAGCGTTGTCATCGCCATCCACCAATGTCAATATCCGCGGACGGTTCCGGAACCGGGTGACCGTGTGCAGCTCCGCTTACCAGAAAGCCCGGCCCTACCGGGGCTCGCCGTTCACGAGACCGCACTCGTAGCCGAGGATCACCGCCTGCACGCGATCACGCAGCCCCAGCTTGGCGAGAACCCGGCCCAGATGGGTCTTCACGGTGCTCTCCGAGAGGACCAGGACCGCGGCGATCTCGGCGTTGGACAGTCCCCTGGTGACCAGGGTGAGGACCTCCCGCTCGCGGCCGGTGAGCATGGCGAGGCGCCGATCCGCGGCCGGCTTCGGCGGGGTGCTGCCGAGGTAGTGGGCGATCAGACGGCGGGTGACGCTGGGCGCGGCGACCGACTCGCCGGCCGCCACCACGCGGACCGCGGAGATCAGGTCGGCGGCGAGGGCGTCCTTCAGCAGGAAACCGCTCGCGCCGGCGCGCAGGCCGGTGAGGACGTACTCGTCGAGGTCGAACGTGGTCAGGATGATCACCTTGGCGGGGTGCCGGCTCGTACGGATCCGGCGGGTGGCCTCGATGCCGTCGAGACCGGGCATCCGCACGTCCATCAGCACCACGTCCGGCCGGGTGCGCGCGACCACGTCCAGCGCCTGCGTGCCGTCCGCCGCCTCGCCGACCACCTCGATGTCCCCGGTCTCGTCGAGCACCAGCCGGAATCCCGTACGGACCAGGGTCTGATCGTCGACGAGCACCACCCGGACGCTCATCGCCCCACCGGTAGCGTCGCGCCCAGCCGGAACCCGCCGGGACGGCCGCGCCCGGACTCCAGGGTGCCGCCGAGCATCGCCACCCGCTCGGCGATGCCGCGCAACCCGTTGCCGTGCTCCCCGGCGCCCGGCGGCGGGCCGGCGCCGTCGTCGATCACCTCGACCCGCAGGCAGGACGGCTCGAAGCACAGCCGGACCCGCACCGCGGCATCCGGCCCGGCGTGCTTGAGCGTGTTGGTGAGCGCCTCCTGCACGATCCGGTACGCGGACAGGTCGACGCCGGCCGGCACCACGTCGGGCACGCCGTCGACGTGCAGGTCGATCCGCATCCCGGCGGTCCGCAGCTGGTCGACCAGGGCCGGCACCGCCCCGATGCCCGGCTGCGGGACCAGCTCGGCGTCGCCGGCCGGCTCGGTGCGGTTCGCGGCGAGCAGGCGGCGCATCTCGGCCAGCGACGACCGTCCGGTCTCGATCACGTGGTGCAGTGCGAGCGCGGTCCGCTCCGGATGCCGGTCGAGGGCCGCCGCCGCGCCCTGCGCCTGCACCACCATCACCGACATCCCGTGGGCCACCACGTCGTGCAGCTCGCGGGTGATCCGGGCGCGT
>KL571347.1:38166-39025 GCA_000715855.1 Actinoplanes liguriensis | reverse complement strand
CTACGTCGCCAAGGTCCTCGCCCCACCAGGACGGCGGCATGCCTGGTGGTGGTGGAGGCGCGGTCAGCGAGACGTCACCCAGCCAGGCTTGTTCGGTCCCGAGAGCATCGGCTGGCAGCCGGTCGAGGAGATCGGTCAGCGCCCCGCTCGTGGTGCAGCCGACGAGCGTGAAGTGCTCCCGTGGCCTGGGCGGCAGGTCAACGAACAGGCCTTCGATGTGCGCACAGAGGGCGAGGGGGATGTCGTCGTCGTAGGAGCCTTCGAAGCCGACGTCGCCGAGAAGCAGCCAACGCGGGCTGCTCTGGTGTTCCCACGTCCAGTGCCGTCGTTGCGGTCGAGGGTCCTCTTGCGGGCCGGCGCTCATGGTCACCCGCGCGACCCTACCGACTGGAGGAACCCGCAACAGAACACGGAGCATCAACTCGCCACCGCAGCGCATCCGTTCATCTCGGCTAGATCCGTGCGCCGGATCAAGCCCAGACCGACTCGGCGGCTCCCCGTTCGGATGGGCGTCACCGTGACGGTCAACCGAACGCAGAAAAAGAAATCAGGCGACCAGCATTCCCGCTAGCTGCGGAAACAGGTTGCGAGACAGCCACTCACGGCGTACCTGGCCGGGTGGTTCAGCGTGCGCCGGCCGGTGCCAGGACCTCGGCGGCTCCGATCGCCGCGGTGCGAGCGGCGCGGCGTCGCGGGATGAACAGCGCGATCCCGAGCGCCGCGATCGCGACGAGCCCGGCGACGGCGAACACGGTCTGGTAGGCGTGCAGCGTGGGAGCCGAGCCGCCGGGGATCGCCATGGTCAGGCCGGCCAGGATCGTGGCGACGATCGCGCTGCACACGGCCTGCCCGATCGAGC
>KL571347.1:36393-37870 GCA_000715855.1 Actinoplanes liguriensis | reverse complement strand
GCAGCGCCGAGTAGGCGAGCGCGGTCCCGGCGCCGACGAACAGCGCGCCGAGCACGATCGACCAGACGTTCTGGCTGGTGAAAATGCGCGTGGCGTAGCCGGCCGCCATCACGATGCAGGACAGCAGCAGGGTGAACCGGGGCCCGCGACGGGTGGAGATCCAGCCGGAGACGGGGGAGAGCAGCGCCATCGCCAAACCGCCGGGGATCAGGCACAGGCCGCTGGCGATCACGGACAGGCCGAGGCCGTACCCGGTGGAGGTCGGCTCCTGCACCAGCTGCGCGGTCGACAGCGAGTTGGCGTAGAACGCGAACCCGACCAGCAGACTGGCGATGTTGGTGAAAAGCACCGCCGGCCGCGCGGAGGTGCGCAGGTCGACAAGCGGCTGCACGGCGCGCGCCTCGAACAGGCCCCACAACGGGGTGATCAGCACCGCGGCGGCGAACAGCCCCCACGTCCGCGGGGAGGACCAGCCCCACGCGGAGCCCTTCGAGACGGCGACGAGCAGGCAGACCAGGATCGCGGTCAGCCCCAGCGCGCCGGGGATGTCGAACCGGCCGGGCGCGCGGACCGGGGACTCCGGCACGACCCGCCAGATCATGATCAGGAAGAACAGGCTGAGCACGGCGGAGACCCAGAACATGGTGTGCCAGCTGACGTAGTTCACGACGGCGGCCGCGACCGGGATGCCGAACGCGGCACCGATCCCCATCGTCGAGCTCATGATCGACGCCGACGAGATCATCTTCTCGGGCGGGAGCTCGTCACGCAGGATGCTCATCCCGAGCGGGACGACCGCGAGCGCGGCGCCCTGCAGCGCGCGGCCGACGATCAGCACCGCCAGGTTCGAGCTGATGCCGAGCAGCACCGAGCCGATGACCAGCAGGCCCATCACGCCCATCAGGACGCGGCGCTTGCCGTACATGTCACCGGCACGCCCGAGCAGCGGGGTGAAGACCGCGCCGGTCAGCAGCGTGACGGTGACCAGCCAGCTGACGTTCGCGGGGGAGCTGTGCGTCAGGCGGGGGAGCGAGGGCAGCAGCGGGACGACGATCGTCTGCATGATCGCCACGACGATGCCGGACGCGGCCAGGATGGCCAGGGTCAGTCGTGGCCGGGTGGGGGTGCTCAAGATGATGGTCCTTCCAGGAATCCGGCGCCGATCAGGTCGAAGCCGTGCCGCACGAGCCGGACCAGCTCCGTGTAGTCCTGCTCGGGCCGCCAGGTCGCGAACGCGGTCCGCAGCACCGTCATCGCGGCGCTGACCAGCAGCGCGGCCCGCATCGCGTCGCCGTCACCGCGAGCGGCGACACAGTCGGCGAGGGCCGGCTCGAGCACACCGGCGCCGGACGAGACGTACCGGAACTGTTTGTGCAGGCGGAATTTCGCCTCACGACCGGCGACGAAGGCGAGCACGATCTCGCGCAGCGACATCCAGACCGGCTCGCCGGCCGGCCGAGCCTGAACGATATCGGCC
>KL571347.1:35139-36208 GCA_000715855.1 Actinoplanes liguriensis | reverse complement strand
AGCCTGAACGATATCGGCCAGCCGCCGCGGGTCCTCCGGATCGGGCCCGAAGATCAGGTCTTCCTTGCTGTCGAAGTAGTTGAACAGCGTCCGCTTCGACACATTCGCCGCCGCGGCGATCTCCTCGACGCTGACGTGCTCGACCCCGCGCTCCTGAGCCAGCCGCAGACCCGCCTCACGCAGCGCCGACCAGGTCTGGCGCTTCTTGCGTTCCCGCAGGCCGTCCTCGGTTTCGCTCACGTGATCAACCGTAGGAAGAAACTTCACCGGGTGCAAGGTTTCACCGGGTGCATGTGAGGAGCATCAAGCCAAAGCCGATTTGGTACGTCGTGAGCACCGCCCCGCCCGACACGAACCGGTGACCGGACGCCGAGCCTCCACCGCCGCCCCGGATCGTCGATAGCGTTCCCGGCAGTCCGATCGGCAGGAGATGGTGGTGTCGGGGGTAGAGGTGATCGCGGCCGCGCTGGCCGCGGGTGCCGGTGCGGGGGTGACGGACACCGCGTCGGCGGCGGTCCGGGACGCGTACGCGAGTCTGAAGGATCTGCTCCGGCACCGGCTCGGTGACCGTGCCGAGGTAGTGGACACCGACGACGCCCGGCCCGACGTCTGGCTGGCCGTTCTCCGGGACGCGCTGGCCGGCGCCGAGATCGGCCACGACGACCCGGTGCTGGTCGCGGCGCGACGACTGCTGGACCTGAGCGGGCCGGCCAAGACGTTCGACATCGACGTGAACGCCAACTACGGCGCGGTCGGGGACTTCGCCGCGCCGGTGACGTTCAACCAGGGGATTCCGGTCCCCCCGCCAGCGCCGACAGCAGCAACGGGTCACCGGCTGTCGGCGGCGCCCACGACCCCGGCGTCGCCGTCGGCAGCTCACACGGGCCGATAGGCGTCTTCCACGCCCCGGTCACCATCCACCAGTCCTCGCCGGCGCGGGCCGGCCGGCGCTGGGCCGTGTGGCGAACCGATGATCAGGAACGGACTCGCGAGACGGCTCAACGGTTGCGGCGAGCGGTCCGGACGCAGTGGGCGGCCGAGGTCGCGAGACTGTCTCTTATACACATCT
>KL571347.1:28819-34978 GCA_000715855.1 Actinoplanes liguriensis | reverse complement strand
TCCACTCCATCTGCAGTGGCGGCCGGCCCCACCCGGGTGCCGGTCCGCGACCGCGGCCGGCCCGCCCCTGCGTGGGCAGTTCCCGCAGGACCCGCACGACTGCCGGCCACCCGCCACCGCCCTGGCCGAGGCGTTCGCCGAGCATCCGGCCCGCCGGCTCGTCATCCTGGCGGACCCGGGCGCGGGCAAGTCCACGCTCGCCGCGTTGTTCGTTCTCGCCGAGCTCGCCATGCCCCGGGCGGACGAGCAGGTCCCGGTGCTGGTCCCGATGGCCGGCTGGGACCCGGACCATCCGCTCGACGAGTGGCTGGGCGACCGGCTCTTCACCGACTACCCCGGCGCGTTCCGGCGGCGGGACGACGTGCGGAAGCTGCTGGCCGAGCACCGCGTGATGCCGGTGCTGGACGGGCTCGACGAGATGCCCGAGACGCGACGTCATCAAGCGTTACGGCAGATCGACGCCACGGTGAGCCTGGGGCCGCGCATGGTGATCACCTGCCGGAACGCCGAGTTCCAGGAGGCGGTGGATCGCGCCGGGGTGTTGTCCCGGGCGGCGGTCATCACCATCGATCCGGTGCGCCCGGTCGACACCATCCGCTACCTGACTCAACGGGAGGCGGCCGACAGCTCCCGCTGGCAGCCGGTGATCGCCGCGCTGCGTGCCGAGCCCGACGGGCCGCTGGCCGCCGCCCTCTCCACCCCGCTCATGATCAGCCTGTGCCGCCAGGTCTTCCGCGGCGCCGCCGACACGCCCGAGCTGCTCACCGCGCTGCCGTCGCGGGCCGCGATCGAGCACCACATCCTGCAGGCGTTCCTGCCGTCGATCTACCCGGACGGCTCCGACATGGTGAAGGCCGAGCGCCGCCTCACCTTTCTGGCATGCCACCTGTCCTATCGCCTGAACACGACCACGCTGGCGTGGTGGCAGATTGCCAACGCCGTCCCGTCCTGGGTGCTGGCCACCCTGTGCGGACTCCTCAGTGTGTTGCTGCCGCTTGTGCTGTTCATCGGATTTGTGGCAACCGACCGGGGATTCGAGATGGCACTTTGGGCCGTGGCACCAGTCGCCGAGGTCCTTTCATTCTGGCTTCCGATCGTGGTGGTCATTGCGGCGAATACGCGTCGGTTGCAGGTCCCGACAGTTCCACGCGGCCTCCTCTGCCTCCTGATGGATCTGCTTCTCCGGGCAGCTCGGGACGCCGGAACCGTCATGCTCGTTGCCGGACTGATCAGGGTTGTCATGGCACTCACAGGCCTCGGTTCGGTGTTCGATGCAAGTCTGCGATCGTGGGTTGTGATGTCGGTTTTGGCGTCCCAGGAGTGGGTCTACCTGCCTGCCGCCATTGCCGTCACTGTGATGCTGAGCGTCGCCAGCGGCGCGATGACCGCCGACAGCGCCGGTCGGCCGCGCCGATTCGCCGGAACATGGGGTCGGCTGATCCCCGAGTTGGCACACGGCCTCACCGTGGGGCTGGCAGCCGGTGCGGTCGTTGGCCTCCTGGCAGTCCTGCTCGGTGGCGAGGATGGGCTGTTTATCGGGGCCTTCGCCGTTGTGGTCCTCGCCGTGGGCATCGGCGCTCCGGTGGCCCTGACCGGCTGGCTTCAGACTCCGGTCGGTGGGGATGAGCCATCGAGCCCGGTGTCGTCCCTGCGGGCGGACCGGCGGGCCACTCTGGCGGCCGCCTCGGTAGCGAGCCTCGCTCTCGGCGTGATGCTGGCCTCCCTCACCGTTCTCCTCATCGATGAGGGGAGTGGCTGGGGTGCGCTACCGGTCGAGACCGCGTTGACGATGGTTCCTCTGCTGCCCGTGGCGGCTTTCGCCTCCGGCTCGTCTTGGCTGACCTTCCTGGCGGCGCGGGCATGGCTGGGGCTCACCGGCCGGCTCCCTTGGCGTCTCATGGCATTCCTTGAGGACGCTCATCGACGGGGCGTCTTCCGGCAGACCGGCACCACCTACCAGTTCCGCCATGCCCGGTTGCAGGATGAGCTGGCCACGCACGGGACTGACCGGCCGAAGGTCCGTCCGAAAGCCGGTCCGGTGGCCCGGCTGAGACGGTTCGAGCACGTCTGGAGTGTCCTGATATTCCTGCTGGGCTTCGCTGTCCTGTACTTGGTGAATCGCAGAATTTTTGCTTATTGACCTGGTCGACCACGCCAACGCTCCGGCCGTCAGCGCCAACAGGGCGCCACCGGCCAGGAATCCGGTGCTCGCGCCCTGAGTGCCGGCGACGATCCCGGCGATCGCCGCGCCGGCTGCGCCGCCCATGTTGCTAGCGACGTTGACCCAGGTGGAGGCCTCGGCGGCGGAGCCTTCCGGGGCCAACTCGTCGACGGCGAGGTAGGCGACCACGTAAATCGGGGCCAGCGCTGTCCCCGTCGCGCCCAGCACGAGCCCGAGCACCACCAGGCCCGGCGCGACGGATGCAACCGCCAGCCCGGCGGCGAGCACACCCACCAGCATCCTGAGCTGACGGAAGCGCTGCGAGCCGTGGTCGCGCCGGGCCCACAGCAGACCCCCGGCCACACTGCCGGTGGCCAGCGAGGCCTCCAGCACCCCGGCCAATCCGGGCTGACCGTGGTCCTGAGCAGTGAGCGCCAGACACGTGTAGGCGACCCCGGCGCCGCCCCCGACCGCAAACATCACGGCGAACAGGCCGAGCAATCCGGGACCGAACGGCCCCGACCGGCCATCGGCTCGCGGGGCGCGCGGGGTGTGATGCCGGGCGGGTGGTGTCGTGGCCATGCCGAGCGTCCCGGTCAGCAGCAGCGCCGCGGTGAGCAGCAGCGCCCAGCGCGCGGGCCAGACCGCGATCAGTGCTCCGGCGATCAGCGGGCCGACCAGGTAGAGGGTTTCCTCGACGACGGCGTCCACGCCGTACGCGCGCGGGGTCAATTTTGTGTCGGCGGTGAGCCGGCGCCAGTTGGCGCGCATCGCCGGGCCGAGCGCCGGGGCGGCCAGCCCGGCCAGGATGATCAGGCCGATCAGCGCGACCGGCGAGCTGACCAGGGTCGCGCCGGCCAGGGCGGCGAAGCAGGCCAGGGCGAGCAGCGGCAGCACGACGCGCTGACTGTGCCGTTCGGCGAGGCGGGCCTTGGCCGGAAGGGTGATCGTGGTGGCGCCGAAGCAGGCCGCCGCGATGCCGGCGGTGGCGTAGGAGCCGGTGGCCTGCTGGACGGTGAACAGGGTGGCGAGCGGGAAGAGACCGTAGGCGAGCCGGCCACCGATCGCGGGCACGAAGGTGCGCAGCGCGAAGGGCAGCGAGAGCACGGCACGGTAGCTCCCCGCGCCGAGAGCGCGGGACATGAAGGAGACTCCTCGAGGACCGAAGCAACAGGGGACCGGGTGGTGTGCCCGGGCTGTTACGGCGGAGTCGAGGTCATGCCCGCATCATAGCCGCCGGCCGATCTCTCGAAGTGCCGGCCGACCGCATATTGCTGCCGGGTTTCCGGCAGGATAAAGTCCGGAAAAGCGAACGGGAGCCGTTCACCAATGCGGTCTGTTGCCGCGTTCGAGGGAGCACGACGGTGGCCATGGAAGAACCGCTGACATGCCCGGCGTGATCATCGTCGGGGTCGACGGCACCGAGGCGTCGCTGCGCGCCGGGGCGTACGCGGTCGGCATGGCCCGCCGTCAGGGCTCGCGGCTGGTCGGCGTGTTCGTCCGTCCGCTGGCCGGCAGCGCCCTGTCGTTCGCTGACCCGTTCGGCGCGTCGATCACCTCGGCGTTCGCGAACCACGACGTGGCCGGCCTCCTCCAGAAGGAGAACGTCGACTTCGACGTCCTCACCCGCAACGGCGACCCGTTCACGGAGTTGTGCCAGGTCGCGACGGAGATGTGGGCGGACGCGGTGATCGTCGGCCGCTCACGGAGCGCCCTGAGTCGCATCACCGGCTCGGTCGCCCAGCGCCTGGTCCGCTGCGGCCGCTGGCCGGTCACCGTCATCCCCTGACACCTTCTCCGCCCCGGCGCTGCCCTCCGCTGTGCAGTTCGATGCGCTGCTGCCCACGCCGCACGACCGCCATCATGCAGGCCTTCCTCGTGCCGCACCACGTCGGAGCCGTCCGCCACGCGGCATGAAAAGGCTCAGGAACGACCTGCCGCTGAGCGCGTACGGCGTGTTCAAGGTCGCCCGGCCCGGTGGCGCAGCTCGACCTGACCAACCGCTGAACCCGGGGACGTATGGACGCTCCGTCGTCTCTCCTGCCCCGCCGGCCATCTACGCGAAGTGATCATTTGTTAAAACCTGGACCTGCCCAGGGTGGATCCTGACCCGTTCCGATGGCGACTCTGCGTCACAGCGAGGTCGGGTCACGGCGTATACAACCCGCGCGGGGCATCGCGAGGCCGCTCGTGGCGGCTGACTGCCGTACACATGTCTGGCTGCGGCCTTGACCGCGTCTCCCCAGGAAGTGACGCCCTTGATCCACTTCCGTGAGGATCGAAGCGGCCACATGATCCATTCCGGAGACTCGGTTGCAGCGAGCGTGACACTCCCGGTTTCCCCCATCACGTCGGGTGACAACGGGAACTGCAGTAGAGGTGTTTCGGCTTGCATTTCGTAGTCGCTCAGCGTGGCGCTGTGATTTCGGTGCTTGCGCCGATCGGCCATCCTCCATAATCTACTGATCGCCACGGATCAATGATTCGACAATGGGGAGTTGAGCATGGGACACGGCAGAACAGCAAGTGGCGATCCCAATTTCGCGCCGCGTGAAGGTGCCATCGTGACCGCCGAGGACGACTTCTTCGGCTACGCGACGCGCGACAGCGAACAGGGCTTTGTAGCCAAGCCGCAGAAGGCTGCAGGTAAGTCGGACAACAACGAGTGAGTCATCTGAGGGCAGCGGTGCTCCAGAACGTGTGGGCAGCGCTGCCCCTCTCCTCTTCTGAGCACCCACTTCCGCCGCAGCATGCACTCGGAATTGCTTCAGCTGTCGCCTTCAGCGAGGGACTGACCCTGGATCTCTCCCGAGCCGATGAGATAGGCGACTCCGTAGTGGTTCGTTGCTCGCTGAAACGTAACGGTGAGACGATAGCTTCGTCCACAGGGAAAGGCCGGCAGGTCCAGGCGCTGGCGAGCGCCGCATTCGAGGCATTCGAACACGCTGCGGCCAGAGCGAGGTTAAGTGGTTCGGAAACGCCCGATGAAAGAGCGGTACTGACCTCCAAGCCATTCTCGCAGCGCGACCTGGTTTATGATTTCGCGGCACGGGTCGGCGAGCCTCAGAAGGTTACTCGATACTGGCGGGTGTCGGGAGATGGGGCGTCTACGCTGCTCTATCCGAGTGCGGCTCGCGACAGCTCTTTCCGCTTCCAGAAGGGTGCTGACGACAAGCTCGCCATTTTTGCGCGATTTCTTAATACCAACGGCTATGCTGCTGGACTGACCGTCGAGGATGCTCGAGCGCATGCAGTGAACGAGGTTCTCGAACGTGACTCGATAAGCCAGTACCTATTGGATAGTGTACGTGGCAAGCCGGATGTGAAAATCGTGTCGCCTCGCGGGTCGGGGATCGAGCAGCTCATCAGCGAGTTGAGCTTGGTCACCACGGACGGCGTTCAACTCGTATGGCTGCCTTCGCTGGCCGGCGCCGTCGTGATGGCTCGTGCCCAGATCGTCGCGCCGGGTGCTCGAAGTGGAGGCGCCGACCTGGCCGGATTCGGATGTAGCGGGTCGGCCGAGGTGGCTGTCGAGCGTGCCGTGACCGAACTTCATCAGGAGATCGTGGCCCATCATGCCGACCCGAGCGGGCTGGGCGATGGCGGCGTGCCGCTCAGCAATCTCGACAGGTATCCACTCCTTCGTGAGATGGCGGAGATCCCGGCTCCTCCCGACGACGCTGAAGTTATCAGCTACGCCGACTTTCTGTGTCAGGCGAACGATGGCCGCGAAATCATTGGGGCCCTCGAGGAAAACGGCATATCGGTTTTCTCGCGTGACGTATGGAAATCGATAGGCGATGACGGATTCGGCGTTGCCGTAGTTCAGGTTATTGCTCCAGGCTTGGAGAACTTGTACGCGCTGCGTCTCGGCTGGCCTATAGTGCCCACCGGTCGACTATGGACGCCAGTTGTTGCCAGTTGGCTTCTCGGCATGTAGATGGAGATCGCCCGTCTGTCATGCGCTGCTGTCCGTTCGCCATCGAAGCACGCGTGAG
>KL571347.1:27321-28538 GCA_000715855.1 Actinoplanes liguriensis | reverse complement strand
GCTCAGAGATGTGTATAAGAGACATAGGAAGATACCCATGCATGTTCTTGCCGATGGAAACTTCGGTGACTCCTATACTATTCTGGCCAACGCGGCGCCAACCATGGAGCGCTTCGGTGTTCCGGCGGAATTGTCGGCGACTTTTGCTGTCCACCCGATCGTCGACAACAGTGTCGCAAGTGAGTGGTCTCGGATTAATGACTGCGAATCCGCGGTTCTTTCCACGGACATGAAGCCAGATTTCTTCGAGCCCGTGCTCGGAAACTCGGCCGGTGTTGAGCGATGGTTCGAACGAAATCATCCGGCCGACCCGGCGCTCGAAGAAACGGTCGGGCGCTTTCTCGAAGACAACGTCGAAACAGCAGCACCGGCTCTTGAGCCGTCGACCGCATTCCGTAAGACGATAGAGCAGGCAGACGAGATGCTCTCGGATGTCCTGCCCGAGGTGTGGCAGCATACGAAGCCTTTTGTCACCCGTCTCTACGAGGTTCCGGACTCGCACCTGGCAGGGGCGTCATGGAGCAACCTCGGTGGTGTGGTGATGTTGGGATCCGTACGCAATCAAGACGTTCAAGGCACCGCGGCGTCGCTTCTGCATGAAGCCGCCCACAATAAGTCCTATCGCATATTTCGTGGATTCATGAACATGTTCGGCCCAAAATCAGGTGATTTCATCGAGATCCCGTGGTGGAGAACCGCTACGTCCTCGAAATTCTGGGATGTCGATCGAGCCCTGGTTGCCGCGCATGTCTACTGTCACCTGGCTAACCTGTCCTCAACGTTCCTGGACAAGGTGGACGGTGCCGACGAGCACAGTCTGCGCGCCCTCCAGCGAACGGCCTTCCGATCGCGGTATCTATCGAACATTCTTCTGCAGTTGGATGAATATTGGCTCGACCGCCAGCGTAGGGATTTCGTGCGATGGACGGCAGATGCAACGCCGGAAATTCCAGGATTGAACGATGCGGGGCGCGCAGCTTTGCAGATTCGCGTGGACTCGTTCGCCGGCGCTGCCGATGCGCTCGAAGGCCGGCGGCCATACGTGCCATGACGGTATGATGGATTCTTCATCGCGTGCTATTCTGTTCCGCGCATAGTTTTCAGGGGTAAACGATTTCAGTATCCGTAACCACAGTGGCCCGGGCGCGCCGGTGGATGACCCTCGGGCTCGCCACGTCGATCATCGGATCACGGGTTGTCGATGGCGGCTCGAACGG
>KL571347.1:22813-27062 GCA_000715855.1 Actinoplanes liguriensis | reverse complement strand
GGCTGGCCGTCCTCGCGACAGGCAGCGCCGGCATCAGCTTCGCTGCCCCGCTGATCGCCAGACTGGCCGCGCCTCACAGCCCGGCCAGAACCTTGGTCGCATCTGATCTGGCCGAAGCCTTGATGTCCATCATCGCGCTCGTCCTGCTCGTGGCATTCCCCGGCGAAAGATCAACACTACTGGGTGGCTATCTGCTGATCGTAGCCATCTTTCCCGCCATAATGGACGTCGTCGAGGAGCTGTACGGCCAGCAAATAGCGCAACTGGATGAGAAGCAGGCGCTTGCCTTCAACACGACCGTCTACTCGGTTCTGGGTTTCGTGGGACTCGTGGTCGGAATGCCACTCGGCAGTTGGCTCACCAGTCGATCCGTCGTATGGCTGGTGGCGGCGAATGCGCTCTTTTCCTTGATTGGTTTTGCTTTCCGGTCAGTCAGCTCGCGTACCTTGATGGTCGGCGCGGTATACGACCAGGACGCAAGTGAACACAGCGCGGTCGGCGGAAGAATGCGGCTACGGGAATTCCTCTCCGATCTTCTGCAGACTGGTCCGGCATCGCCGGCGATGGAGTTCGTGCTCAAGGTCGGGGCCACCATGTCGGGCGTCTTCGTCTACCTGTGGGTGGCCTCGTTCACACCGTGGCCGGCCGGCGCCGCACTCGCCGCGATCCTTTTTGCCTTCGGTGTGGGCGCGACCATCGGACCGTATGTCGCTCCTGTCCTCCGCCGCCGTCTCACGCCGAGGACCGCGTTGCTGACCATTTACTCCTTCGCTGCTCTGATGTCATCTGCCATGGCCGCGTTCGCGGGTGCCGTCGAGAGACACCGCCTCTGGGTGATCGGCCTGGCGTTCGTGCTGGCTCTCGGCGTCGTTTCCCGCGCGCGTGCGGTGTTGACGGTGACGCTGCGCCAGCAGGTGTTCAAAGGCAAGAGGTTCGTCCGGATCATGAGCTGGTCGTTCAGCTTCGTTGCGGCGGCATCGATACTGGGAAACTGGTTGGGGGTGCTCCTCGATCTGCCCGCCCGACCGAGGCTTGCTCTCGCCACGTACGCCGTGACGTTCCTGATCGCGATCGTCGTAGTGCTCCGCGTGCTTCCCAGGGGGTCGTCCGGCAGGGAAGATGCCGCCGACGGCCGGGCATCGGTCGGCAGCGTCGGCGCCTAGTGCCGTGACCAGCGATCCGGGCGTGGGCGACCCGCAACAAGGTCGAGCTGTGTTTCACCCCGGCATACGCGTCCTGGGCCAAACCGATCGAGGCCTGACTCGGGCCGCTACGCACCTTGAACATCACTTTGACACCGCTTGATCACTGGCGGATTTCGCGTCCGCGAATGTCGGCACCACGGACCCGATGAAGATGGTCTGACGCTTTGGCTAGGCGTCGATGAGCGTGGCGGCCCAGGGTTCGGCTACGTCGGCGAGGCCGAGCATGGTGATGACGTTGTCGAGCATGCCGGCGGCAAACCACTGCCGGACCGCCTCGTCGTCACCGTCCAACAGCTCGCGGACGATCGTTACCTGCTGGGCATAACAGGTGCGGACCGCATCGCGAATGACCGGTTCGTCGGTGGCACAGTTGGCGTGCATGAGGAAGCGTAGGACATCACCGTCGGTGATGAGCGTGCTGTACGCGGCTCGCAGTGCTTGCGGCGGGCTCATGGTGTTGTCGGCGGTCTTGGCGGCGGTGAGCGTTTCGGTCAGCAGGCCGCCGACGTGCGTGACGGCAGCAGCGAAGATCGCCTGCTTGTTGGCGAAGAGCCGGTAGAGGTAGGGCTGCGAGATGCCGGCGCGCTCGGCGATCTCGTTCGTGGTCGTACCGTAAAAGCCTCTCCGCGCGAAACAGCTCACCGCCGCGTCCACAACGTGCTGGCGGCGTTCATCGCTCTTCGTGGTCGTCCCGGCGGCAGGCATGGTGTCAGCCTATCCACGGCACCTGGACCGCCGGTTCGCTCCGTTCAGCTACCGAAAGAGCCGGCTACACCCACGGTGCCGGTTGCCTCGGGGTCCCTGGTTGTCAGCGCTTCAACGGCGGCCAGAGGGTTCCAGTAGTCGTCGTATCGAGTGATCAGCCCGTCGGCGTCGGTCTGCACGATCCCGAAGCAGTCCTGGTGAAAATGCTTGCCGGTGGGCGTCGCCGTCCCGTCCAGCGTCCACAACGCCACCGCGATCTGCGGGTTCGTAGTCGCGATGTAGCGCAGATTCACGGCCTGCACGTCGAAGGTGGCTACGAAGTTCCGCATGTGCGTGATGAGGGCTTCGCGCCCATGCAGTTCGGAGGCCATCCCGGCCGGCGCGAACGGAAACGTGAACGTGGCGTCGGCGGTGTACAGCTCAGCCCAGGCGTCCAGCCTGCCGGTGGTCAGAAGCCGCAGGTGGTCGGCCACCGCGTGCTGTGCCGGGGAGCGGTTTTCGGTCGTCTCGATCATGTGCCCACCATAGCGATCAGGTTAGTGGTCGACCTATAACAAATGTGGTGAGAAGGATCGCGCCCTGTGCGGTTGCCTAATGACACCGATCCCTGCTCTGCATCGGGACGGTCAGGGCAACCTCCTTCTGGCGCGGAACACTGGCCATGACCGTCGTCGAGCTTGCCGCCCCGCGCGAGCGGCGTGCCCAGTGACGAGAATCCCCAGGTTGTGGTGCAGGCCGCCGGTGCGCGCCTCGTCGGTACGCCGCCGGCGAAGCTCGTGCTTCTCACGGGGGACAAGGTGGTCGCCGTCTACCTGCGTACGGACTGAGGCGGTGGGGAGGGTCAGAGCCATCCGGCCCGGCGCAGCAGCCAGTAGAGGAGCATGGCGGCGAGCAGGATCAGCAGCATCGCGCTCGGATATCCGTACTGCCAGATCAGTTCTGGCATGTGGACGAAGTTCATGCCGTAGACGCCGCCGACCACCGCCGGGACCGTGCCGATCGCGGCCCAGGAGGCGATCTTGCGCATGTCGTTGTTCTGGTCGACGGTCAGCTGGGTGAGGCGGGCCTGGAGCAGGGCGTTGATGACGTCGTCGAAACCGGTCAGCTGCTCGACGACGGCGGTGTGGTGGTCGGCGACGTCACCGAAGTAGCGGCGGATCCCCTTGGGCATGTCGGTGAACCGCTTGTCCAGCATGTTGATCATCGCGCGGTGCAGCGGGACCACGGCCGCCTTGAGCTTCATCAGCTGGCGTTTGAGCTGGTAGATCTGCTCGACCGAGATGGGCGCCGCGGCGGTGGAGACGGCCGCCTCGGTGAGGTCGATGTCGGTCTGCATCGCGGCGGCGATGTCGACGTACGCGTCGACGAGGTGGTCCAGGATCGCGTAGGTGACCGACCACGGGCCCTGGACGAGCAGGTCCGGCTCCGAGTTCAGCCGGTCACGCAGGGAGCTGAAGTCCATCACGTTGCCCTGGCGCACCGTGATGACGAAGTGCGGGCCGACGAAGAGCCGGACGAACCCGGTGCTGATGATCTCGCTGGTGTCCCGGAGCCGCTCGTGCTCGACGTACTGGGCGGCGCGGACGACGAGGAACGCCACCTCCTCGTACTGCTCGAACTTGACCCGCTGCTCGCGGTGCAGGACGTCCTCGACCGCCAGCGGGTGCAGGCCGAACACCCCGGCGACGCGGGCGAGCGCGGCCTCGGTGGGCTCGTGCATGCCCAGCCAGACGAACCCGCCGTCCTGCTGGGCCCGCTCGTAGAGACGCTCCAGGTCCGCGGCCGAGCCGGGGCTCTCGACGGCGACCCCGTCGACGAACAGGTCGCAGCCGACGATCGCCGTGTGGTCGGCGCGTCGCTGCCCGGGCGGCCGGGGCGGTTGCCAGGTGCGTCCGCCGTCCAAGATTCTTCCACCTCCGGCCGAAGCGTACTTCGAGCCGGGCGCCGACCGGCACAGGTGCGCCGATCAGTTGCAGGCCGTGCCGTCGCCGTCGGCGTCGAGCCGCTGGGAGTCCCGGCCGGCCACGATCAGGGCGGTGAATCCGTGCGCCGCGAGCCAGGAGCACTTGTCGGTGACACCGGCGGGGAAGATCAGCGGGACGCACTGGGTGGGAGTTCCGTAGTTGTGGTCGCAGCCGTCGACGAAAGCGGGCACCTTCACCGGGGCCTTCGGGGATCGGATCGTCGGCCGCGGGCTGGTGGCGGGCCCGGAGGTGAAGCGCTGGACGAACGGTGCGGGGGAGCGCACGACGGGGGCCGGCGCCGACCGGGACGCCACGGGGACGGACCCGGGGACGGACTCCGGAACGGACCCGGGAACGGCCGCCACCGGCGACGGC
>KL571347.1:15463-22526 GCA_000715855.1 Actinoplanes liguriensis | reverse complement strand
CGCGGTCAGCGAGAGCAGGCGCCGCGCCGTCATCCGACCTGAACCCACTGCGCGACGGACGGGACCCCGTTCGTCCCGACCACGAAGAGCATGTACCAGCCGGGTGGCGCGATGTTCGGGTTCGACGTCAGGTTGAGCCCGATCGTGTCGCCGTTGACCGACATCGGCAGGTCGACGAACCGTTGATTCGGGTCGCTGGAGTGGGTCACGGCCTCGGGGCGGATGAGCTCGGCCTTGAGGACGGGGCCGTCGACCGTGATGGCGTGCGTGGATCCGTACGCCCAATGGTGTTCTTGGATTGTCAGGATCTGCGGGCGTGCCCCCCGGAACAGGTAGGGCGGCGAGTAGATCGACAGGCGCATGTCGAACGAGCCGTTGCCGGGGTTGTCGCCGACCGCCATGACCCGCCCGTCGGGCAGCAGGAACGCGGAGGAGTGGTAGGTGCGCGGCACCGGATCGGTGGCCATCCCGGCGGTGAACGTGTTGGTCGCCGGGTCGTACATGGAGGCCTCGTAGACCGGGTCGGCCCGGTTGTGCAGGCCGCCGCCGGTCTCGAAGACCTTGCCGTCCGGCAGGAGCACGGCGGAGACATACATCTTGCCGGTCGGCAGCGGTGGCCCGGCCGTGTACGCCGGCGCCGCCTGCTTCAGATCGATGACGTCGGTGAGCGGGTTCGCGTCCACGTTGGTGTTGATGTTGCCGCCGCCCAGCGTGATGACCTTCTGGTCCTGGGCGGGTGGGAGCAGCACGCTCATCGACTGGTCCCGCTGGTCCTTGTTCTGCAGGCCGCTGACCGGCGTGATGGCGCCGCTGTCGTAGTCGTAGATCGACGAGCCGGTGCCGGGCAGCCCGTCGCCGAACACGTGGCTGCCGGTGTAGAACAGCCGCCCGTCCTGCATGAGGATCATCGACGGGTACAGGCCCCAGAAGTTCCACGTCTGGTGTGCCTCGCCGAGGCCGAGCCAGCGCTGTTGAGCGTTCGAGAAGTACTGGGTGGCGACCGTGCCGGACGAGTCCTCGCCGAGCCCGCCCAGCGAGATCACGTCGCCGTTGCCCATCACCGTCGCCGACGGGTACCAGGAGCCGGCGGTCATGTCGTTGACCCGGGTGTACGAGTTGGTCGCCGGGTCGAAGACGTAGGAGTTCTTCAACCCCTCGTAGCCGTGGCTGCCGTCGGCGGCCGGATAGTCCTTGTTGCCGCCCATGATCAGCACCCGCCCGTCGGGCAGTTGCACGTGTCCGGAACAGAACAGGTCGGCGGGGGTGGCCACGGTGGTGAACGTGCCGCTGCCGGGGTGGTAGACCGCGGTCTTGAAGGTCTTGGCGGCGAAGTCGTCCGGGTTGTTGCCGGACCCGGCCACCAGCAGCACGTCGCCGTTGCGCAGCACCACCGTGTGGATGCCGCGGACCGGGGAGTCGAACGGCAGCACCTGCCAGACGCCCTGGGTGCAGGCGTCCCCAGCACTGCACGACGTGCCGCCGGCCGGGGTGGTGACGTCGTTCATGACGTAGTCGTCGGTCGCGAGGGTGCCGACGCCGTAGATGGTGATGCCCCAGACGATCTGGTCGGTGCCGGGCGGGACCTGCGGCGTGCGCACGGTCTTCGGCGTCCACGTCGCGGTGACCGGCAGCGTGGCCAGGTCGGTCCAGTACACCCAGCCCTGCGCGGCGTCGTGCCGGAACACGGTCATCACCGTGTCCGGGGTGCTCGTCCGGTACCAGGCGGAGAGGTCGTACTGGTGACCCGGCGTGACGTTCGGCGCGCACGACGGGTTCTCCAGCATCATCGCCTTGCGGTCGCCGTTCGGCGAGGTGGTCAGCGTGATCTGCATGGCGTTGGCGCCGGTGTGACCGGGACTGGTCAGGCCGAAGGTGAAGCTCTGGTCACCCCAGCCGGACTTCTCCCAGCACACCGGGAAGCCTGTCGCGTCGAGGCGTTCGAGTCCCGGGTTGGCGAGCAGGTTGGCGCTCGCCTGCGCCGCGGTCGGCACCAGCGCCGCGAGCAGGGCAATGATCAGGATCTGGGCGAGGTGCCGGCGGTCCGCTCTGCTCATCCATGGTCGTGGGCCGGTCATGCCGGCACCGGTTTCAAGGCGCGTGGCCGGTAGATCACCCGGTCGGAGATGACGAACCGGGCCACGAACGACACCACCAGGGTGACCAGGTTCGCCCAGAGCACCCCCAGGTGCACGCCGTCCACCAGCAGCGCCAGCAGCGGGATGCGCAGCAGCAGGTCGGCGTTGCCGAGCAGGAAGAACCGGGTGAAACGGCTGACGAGGGGCCGATCGCGGCGGCTGCGGTACAGGATCCGGTCGACCAGCAGGAAGTTCCAGGTGACCGCGACGACGTTCGCCAGCACCGCGGCCGGCAGGTAGTGCACGCCGGCCAGGTCGGTGAACGCCCAGAGCACCGCCTGGTTGGGCAGCAGCCCGGAGACGCCGATCAGCCCGAAGATCAGCATCCGGGACCGCTGGGCGCCGAAGCGCAGCAGCCCGAGGTGCTTGATGAACCGGAGGCCCTCGGCCAGCGACGACTTGGACTCGCCGGCGTGCCGCGGCTGGAACGAGTACGGCACCTCGACGATCCGGCCGGGACGGTTGCGGACGATCAGTTCCAGCAGGATCTTGTAGCCGAGCGGGCGCAGCTCCCCGACCTCCAGCGAGCTGGCCCGGATCGCGAACAGCCCGCTCATCGGGTCGCTGACCTGCAGCAGCGAGTTCCGGAAGATCACCTTGGTGACGGCGGTCGAGCCGCCGGAGACGATCCGCCGGTATCCGCCGGCCAGGCCGTCACGGTTGCCGCCGCCCGCGTACCGGCTGCCGACGACCAGGTCCGCGCCGTCCCGGGCGCCCGCCCCGATCAGGTCGGGCACGATCTCCGGCGGGTGCTGCAGGTCGGCGTCCATGACCACGATCCACTCGCCGCGGGCCAGCCGCATGCCCTCGACGACCGCGCCGCCGAGCCCGCCGACGCCGTTCTC
Source organism: Actinoplanes liguriensis (assembly GCA_000715855.1). Classification (GTDB taxonomy): domain Bacteria; phylum Actinomycetota; class Actinomycetes; order Mycobacteriales; family Micromonosporaceae; genus Actinoplanes; species Actinoplanes liguriensis. The sequence goes on along the minus strand of KL571347.1, from coordinate 19,546 downwards.
GCGGTGGTGCACGGTCACCGGGATCGGGCAGCCCTCGGCCGCCGCCCGGATCACCGCGGGGGTGTCGTCGGTGCTGTCGTCGACGAACACGATCTCGGTCTCGCCGGCCGGCAGCGCGGCGGTGAGCCGTTCGAGCAGCGTGGCGATGTTGTCCCGCTCGTTGAAGGTCGGCACCACGATCGTCTGCCGCAGGGCCGTCCGTACGGGCAGCTCGCCGATGGTGCCGCGCATCCTCGCGCGAACCTTGCCGGGCAGAGCCAGGTCGGTGGTGACGGTCATGCGGTTGCTCCCTTGTCCACACGGCGAATCTCGATCCGGCCGTCCTGCGGGCCGAACGAGGCGATCACTGTCGAGTTCGTCAGCAGGGTCCGTACGGTGGGCAGGCTGTTCGGGTCCTGCCGCATGGCCGGCGTCGAGACGATGTAGTCGACGTCGCGCCAGCCGCCCGGCAGCCGCCCGGCGACCGCCGAGTCGAGGTCGACCTTGTAGAACCAGAGGACCTTGTCGGGCGGATAACCGGCGTCCACGCAGTCGAGCCAGAGCACGTCGTCGACCACGACGGTCCCGCCCCGGCTGCCCGGCAGCTGCTCGTTGAGGTAGGCGGCGGCCTGCGCGTACGGCGCGTTGTCGTTCGTGCCCAGCGCCCGGCGGTCACCCACGTACCAGCGCGGGGCGATCACGGCGACCGTGAGGAGGACCGCGGGGGCGAGCACCGCCCACCGCCATCGGACGTGCACGGGTGGCAGGGCGGCGACGACGGCGGCGATCACGCCGGCGATCGCGATCGCGAAGAACGGGAGGACCTGCACGACGTACATCGCGGGCAGGTAACCACCCGGCCGCAGGGCGACCAGGACGAGGATGGCGCCGGCCAGGGCCACCGGCCGCACCTGGCGCAGCACGAGACCGGCGAAACTCGCCACCGCCCCCGCGATCAGGATCACCGCGTCGTAGTAGAGCCACGAGTGCAGCAGCGACGACGCGCCCGACCCGGAGGCGAAGACGCTGCCCGAGCCCGACCGGGAGCCGAGCTGGAACTGCCAGGCGCCGATCAGCGAGACGTGCCCCGCCCCCGGGAACAGCTCACCGCGCAGCACCGCGTAGAGCGGGTAGAAGCAGCCGACCAGCACGAGCCCGCTCACGAACGCGCCGAACGCCCACGGCCGGGTCGAGCTGCGCGCCGCGTTCTGCCACAGGGCCAGCAGCACCGCCGGCAGGACGACGGCGATCGTCTCCTTCGACAGGACGGCCACCGCGGCCGCGCCGCCGGCCGCCGCGAAGTGCCACAGGTGCTTGCGCGGCGACAGGGCCAGCGCGAGCGCCCCGAGCATCCACACCACCGCGAACGAGTCGAGGTAGATCTGCCGTCCCATCGTCAGGTAGAGCGGCGACAGTCCGTACGTGATCAGCGCCAGCGAGGCCGCCCAGCGCGGCATGCCGACGCGCCGGCTCACCAGGTAGACCAGCAGCAGGCCGACCGCCTGGACCGGCAGCATCGCGATCCGCCCGGCGGCCACGGCGGTCAGGCCGGGCGCGAGCGCCGCCGGGATCCAGGAGAGCCCGGCCAGCTGGATCCAGGCCAGCGGCGGATGGTCGTACCAGTAGGTGTAGTGCGCGAGTCCACGGCCGTGCTGCACCGCCCAGGCCTGCGCCAGGTAGGTGCCCTCGTCGTCACTGGCCGACGGGAAGCCGGTGATGTTCCAGGCCAGCAGCGTGACGATCACCGCGGTCAGACCCAGGGCAAGAAACAGATCCCTTCTTGCGCGTACGTCGTGGGCCGCCGCCGGGACGACGGAGATCGGCCGGGCCAGCTCAATCGCGGTCACGCCGGCACCGCCTCGTTCAGGTGCGCCCCGACGTGGGAGGTCAGCTCCCAGTTGCGGCGGCCGGTGTACTCGCGCCACACGGCTCGCAGCGCCGCGGTCGCCAGGACCAGGGCGTACGGGAAGGCGCCGAGGACCAATCGGGCGTAGTGATGCCATCTGATTCTCAGGTCGTACTCCTTGCCGAAGTCGCGCAGGCCGATCACCTGGAACAGGAGCGTGGCCGCCATCGGCAGCACCGGCAGGAACGTGAACAGGGCGACGAGCACGGGCAGGTTCGCCCAGAGCGCGATCGCCACGCCGACCGGGATGACCACCCCGGAGAACGCCTGCAGGAACGGGCCGGCCAGGGTGTAGCGGGCCAGCAGGCGCTGACGCAGCGTGGGCAGCCGGCGCCACTCGCCCTTGCGCAGCACCTGCAGGAAGCCCTGGTGCCACCGGGTGCGCTGCTTGAGCAGGCCGTGCAGCGAGTGCGGGGTCTCCTCGCGGGTGACGATCGTCGAGTCGTACGCCACGACCACCTTGGACCCGCGGCTCGACAGTCGCACGCCCAGGTCACAGTCCTCGGCGAGGCAGGTGCCGTCCCAGCCGTTCGCGCGGCGCAGCACGTCCGTACGCACGAAGACGGTGTTGCCGCCGAGCGGGATGAACCCCTTCTTGGCGTGCAGGTGCAGCCGGCTGCGGAACCAGAAGAAGTACTCCAGGCAGTTGTGCAGGCTGTACCAGCTCGAATGGAAGTTGATCAGCTGGACGCCGCCCTGCACGACGTCGGCGCCGGTCGCGCGGAACGCGTGGTCCACGTGCTCCAGCAGTTCGGGATGCACCTGGTCCTCGGCGTCGAACACGCCGACGACGTCGCCCCGGGCGTACGGCAGTGCGGTGTTGAGCGCCCGCGGCTTGTTCTTCACCAGGTTGTGGTCGGTGACCACCAGGATCCGTCCCGGCGCGGTGGCGGCGACCCGATCGGCCACCTCGGCGGTCGCCGGATCGTCGTGCCCGACGATGATGATGATCTCGAAGGCCTCGTGCGTGGACCGGAGCAGCCGCTGCACGGTGTGCTCCAGGACGGCCTGCTCGTGCCGGGCCGGAACCAGCAGCGAGAAGGTCAGGTGCTGCTCCCCGTCCGGTGGCGCGAACCGGGTGGCGGCCAGGGTCTCCGGCGTACGCCAGGCGTGCATCGTCCACCACAGCGTGACCGCCGCGAATGCGGAGAGAATTACCGAGACGAAAACCATGACGGCGGCAGCCAATGTTCTATGCCTCTTCCCGGAAATCGGCAGGCCCCAACTCCTGCCGTTCTGAAAAGGACACTAACCACCGGGCGTACCTGTTCATCAAGACCACTGTCGGCATTGCTGCAGTCCACCGGGAACGTTTTCGAGGCGGAAACGCCGCCGCAATACCAAAGTGGACATGCCGGGCCAAAACCGTTGTGGCGTAGGGGAATCCGCCGTTCTACTGTGGTCACCAACCGAAAGGATGACTGATTTCGGGAATGTTGCGGCCAGCGGCACCGCCTATTATCGCCGAAACATTCATTGAATCCGGCCGAAGTGGAACCGGTTATCCGAGATATCGGCCGATCATGTCGGCGAGCGTCAGCACCGCCTCGATCAGCGCGGTGCCGGCCACCGCCCGCCCGGCCAATCGGCGCAGCATCGTGTCGAGCACGAGCGGGTCGGTGTGCGGCCGGGCCAGCTCGCGTTCGATACCCGCCAGGTCGTTGCCGGCCGCGGCCCGGTCGTCGACCACGGCGGGCTCGGCGGCGATGAGCCGGCGAACCTCGTCGATCTGGTTCGCGACGGCGATGGCCGGCGAGACGTGTTGCGACTGGTGAACCACGCCGCCCGGCAGGCCGATCGCGGTCGGGCCGTGGAACGTGTTGCCGGTGATGGTGAACCGGTCGCCGCCGGTCGGGGCCATCGCTCTCCTCAGTTCTGCGGTTGGGTGACAGTGCCGGTGACGCCGATCGCCGTCGCGGCCTGAAACGTGTTTCCACTGATGTGGATGGAGTTGTCCTGGATCACGCTCACCCGGCGGCTGAACTCCGCCGTGTCGACGTCGTGCCGCTCCAGGTGGTCGAGCACCGCCTCGGCGGTCACCCGCTCGATCAGCTTCACGTACTTCTCGGCGTCGAGTTTCTGCAGGTAGGTGTCCGGCTCCGGCTCGGCGGCCAGGGTGCGGACGCTGAGCCGGGCCCCGTAGTCGTACCGGCGGAACTCGCGGCTCGCCCGGTCGGCGCGGTTCATCCGGGACCGGC
>KL571347.1:14903-15283 GCA_000715855.1 Actinoplanes liguriensis | reverse complement strand
CTCAGAGATGTGTATAAGAGACAGGCGTCGAGCAGGTGGTAGCGATCGCGCACCGGCGGCAGCACGGTCGCGACGAACTCGACGTACAGCAGCCCGCCCTCGACGGCGACGTGGACGAAGGCCGACACGCCGATCTCCTGGTGACGCAGCCGCGCCACGATCTGGCCGTCGTCGGTGAGCACCGCGTCGCCCGCCTCACCGGCGACGACGTTGCCGACCACCACCCGCTGGAAGTAGCGCAGGCCACCCTGGGGATGGCGGATGATCGCGTCGATCGCCGCCGGAGAGGCCACCGGGTAGGTCAGCCGCTCCCGGCCGGCGACGAGCTCGTCGTCCAGGTCCCGCAGCTGTCGGCGACGATGTGCGGCACCAGGCAGATG
>KL571347.1:11754-14753 GCA_000715855.1 Actinoplanes liguriensis | reverse complement strand
AGGTCGGTGTCGCCGAGCGCCGCGAGCCGCCGCCGGATCTCGTCGTTGATCGCCAGCGGGTCGAGCGTCACCGGCTCGCCCGGGCCGCCGTCCCGGCCGCGGCGGCGCAGGCTGAGAGCGAACGACCACGCGCGGGCGACCTCGCCGGTTCCGAGGAAGGGATCCGCGGAGTGCACGGTGACGTTGCCGTACTGCGCTGCCGCGACCCGGGCGACCCGCCGCGCGATCCGGGCGCTCGGCAGTGGCGGCAGGGCCGGGAACTCCCGGCGGGCCAGGCCGGAGGTGAGGATCCGGTAGGTGATCGCGTGGTAGCCGACGAGCACCGCGAGGGTCAGCAGGGCCAGCGCGCCCGGCGCGGCCAGCAGGTCCCAGGCGGCCCGGCCGGTGCGCTTCGCCGTGTCGAGCAGCGCGTCGGTGGTCAGATCGTCGCGGCTCAACCGGGTGGTGGGCCGCACGGCGGCGACCGCTGACTCGATCATGGACTTTCCGGCGAACGCCCCGCCGATCACCAGGACCGGCAGCCAGCCCATCAGGTGGTAGAGCATCACCGGCAGGAACACCCGCTGCCGCCGGCTCGGCTTCCGGTTGCGGACGAACCGGACCACGCTGACCAGCGCCCCGGACGCCACCAGGGCGAGCGTCGCTTTCGGCGCGTACCCGAGCCCGGCCCCGAGCAGGCCGGTCAGCAGCGCGTTGCGGAGCAGGAGAATCCGGCGGGCCCGGTAGCAGTGCCGCACCACCGGGCCGAGGTCGAAACCGAACGACGGCGTCACCGCACGGTGCTCGTCCTCGACCAGCTCACCGATGACCTGATCGGCGAAATCGCTGTCGACGTAGGGCGCGCAGCACAACTGCCGGGTCTGCTCGGTCAGGGGCACCGTGTTGCGCGCCGCTATCCGGAAGCCGAACGGCGCGCTCATCAGAAACCCTCGCAGAACAGGTCGACGGTGCTGCCCGGTGACATCCGTTCACCGGGGCCCGGCGACTGGTCCCGCACGACTCCGATGTCGCTGCCGGTCAGGCGCGGTCGCAGTCCCGCGGCGGCAACCTCCTGCCGTGCCTGCTCGCAGTCGAGCCCGCGCATCTCAGCCACCGGTTCCGCCGGTGTCTCCGAAAAAGGGGGCATCGACGAAGGGTCCTCCTGCGGGCGGTCGCTCAGGGTTGTGGTCGGCGACGGAGACGGCGACCGCGAGCGTGACCGTGACGGAGACGGCGACGAGGACGGAGACGGAGAGGGCGATGGAGACGGCACCGGGAAGGGCGAGGGCGACGATGCGGTCGCGGACACCGATGGGGACGGATCAGCGGACGGGGGGAGCGTGAACGGGGCGGGATCGACCGACTCGGACGGCTCCGGGAGGATCGGCTCGACCTGCAGCTCCTCGGCCGGGAGTGTGGTGGCCACTTCCGGGCCGGGCGTCGCCGGTGGCGATTCGCTCGCCTCCACCACGCCGGCGCCGATGAGCAGAACGGCCACCACCGCGACCGCCAGGGTCGACGCCGTGGTCAGGAACGAGCGGCCGAACGCGGACGGGGACGCCGGGTCGGGCGTCGCGCTGAAGAACGCGGCATCACCGTCCGCCACCTGATCCGCCGCGGACAGGGTGATATTGCAACGCGGGCAACGCCGCCATCGGCGCCGCACGTCGAGATCACAAGATGGGCAATACACCCGACCACTAGTAACGGGCTCAATTCCGGCACGCAATTCCCCGGGCGAGACAGTGCACGATCGTGCTGCCGACGTGGCCGATCAACGGTCCCCGGAAGAGGGAAACGGAATCTACCCGGATGAGCCGGGCACCGGCCGGTGAACATGTCATGCGCCGTTAAGACTCGCCTCTTCTCAGGAGAAGTCCGCGGGACCAGACTGCGATGGAGATCCGTCCACTCTGGAGATCGGTGTGCGCATGAGACGACTCTTCGCCGGTGCCGTGACATTGCCCCTCGTCGTTCTCGGGCTCGCCGCGCCCGCGGCCGCGAACCCCGCCGGCACGGCCGTCGTGATCAGCGAGGTCTACGTCAACGGCGGCTCGGCCGGGGCCGGCTTCGCCAACAAGTTCGTCGAGCTCTACAACCCGGCGGCGAGCGGGTTCCCGCTGGCCGGCACCACTCTGCAGTACCGGGCCGCGACCAGCACCGTGACGCCGAGCGGGTCGCAGGTCTTCGCGCTGTCCGGGACGATTGCGGCGCACGGGCACTTCCTGGTGCAGTTGCCCGGCAACGGCGCGGCGAACCCGGGCGCGGCGCTCCCGGCGCCCGACCTGAGCACCGGGACCAGCGTCAACCCGGGTGCGGCCGGCGGCACGCTGTATGTCGCCGAGAGCGCGTCGGGTGTGCTGCCGACCGACGCCGCGGTGATCGACAGGGTGGGCTGGGGCACCAGCAACGCGCCGGAGGGGACCGCGCCGACCGGGAACTCGGTCGTGCTCAGCTACCAGCGGGCCGCCTCCGGCGCGGACACCGACGACAACGCCGCGGACTTCACGACCGCCACGCCGACGCCCGAGGGCTCCTCCGGCGACACGCCGCCCGAGCCCTCGCAGACGCTCACGATCGCCGAGATTCAAGGATCGACAGACGTTTCGCCGTACGTCGGCAAGCTTGTCACCACCCACGGTGTAGTGACCGCCGCCTATCCGTCCGGTGGCCTCGGCGGCTTCTTCCTGCAGACCGGAGGCGCGGATCTGACGCCGGGCGCGTCGGACGGCCTGTTCGTGTTCGGCTCCCAGGCGGCCGCGCAGGTGACGATCGGCGACTCGGTGGAGGTGACCGGCAAGGTCGCCGAGTATCAGGGCGAGACCGAGCTCACCGCCCCGGCCGTGACGAAACTGTCCACCGCGCCGGAGCCGGTCGAGCCACGCGCGCTGCCCTGGTCGCAGCTGACGACGGACGCGCAGAAGGAGGCGCACGAGGGCGAGCTGGTCGCGCCGCAGGGCACCTTCACCGTCTCGGACAACTACGACACGAACTGGTACCTGTCTCTTATACACATCTCT
>KL571347.1:7932-11625 GCA_000715855.1 Actinoplanes liguriensis | reverse complement strand
CGTTCACCCTGGCCGCCGGTGACAAGCCGTTGCGCCAGCCGACCGACGCCGGGCGCCCGGGCAGCGCCGAGGCGCAGACGGTCACCGCCGACAACGCCGCCCGCCTGATCACCCTGGACGACGGGTCGAGCGTCAACTACAGCTCGGCCGCGAACAGCGGCACCCCGTTGCCCTGGCTGACCCCGGACAAGGCGGTCACCATCGGCGCGAAGGTGACCTTCCACCAGCCGGTGGTCTTGGACTACCGCTTCTCGCTGTGGAACTTCCAGCCGGCCGCGCAGGTCACCGGCGACGGCGCCGCGGTGGCGACCTTCTCCGACCTGCGCACCGCGAACCAGAAGCCGGCCGCCGTCGGTGGCGGCGCCCGGCTGGCCACCTTCAACGTGGAGAACTACTTCCCGATGACCGGCGAGCGGTACGTCGCCGCCGGCCTGGGCACCTGCACGTACTACAACGACCGGGCCGGCACCCCGATCGCCGTGAACACCTGCACCGGCAGCGGCCCGCGCGGCGCCGCGACGGCGGAGAGCTTCGCCCGGCAGCAGGCGAAGATCGTCACCGGCATCAACCGGCTCGACGCGAGCATCGTCTCGCTGGAGGAGATCGAGAACTCGGTCAAGTTCGGCGAGCCCCGCGACACCGCGCTGGCCGGGCTGGTCGACGCGCTCAACGCCGCCGCGGGCTCGGCCGTGTGGGCGTACGTGCCGTCACCGGCCGCCGACCAGCTGCCGCCATTGAGTCAGCAGGACGTCATCCGCACCGCATTCATCTACCGGAGGGCACAGGTCGCGCCGGTCGGCGCGGCGACGGTGCTGACCGGTCTCTCCGACCCGGGCGAGCCGTTCTCGATCGCCCGGCAGCCCCTCGCGCAGGGCTTCAAGAAGGCCGGCGCGAGCGACGCGGACGTGTTCCTGGTGGTCGCCAACCACTGGAAGTCCAAGGGGTCGGGCACCCCGCTCTACCCCGGCGACGTCGAGGACACCTCGTCGCCGGCGGTCGACCAGGGCGCGTACAACGAGACGCGGGTGCACGAGGCCGAGGCGGTGGTGACCTTCGCCGCGCAGCGGGCGGACGCGCTGCGTACCGACCGGATCTTCCTGCTCGGCGACTTCAACGCCTACACCCACGAGGACCCGATGCAGACGTTGTACGACGCCGGGTACGCCGACCTCGGCAGCGCGCTCGACCCGGCCGAGGCGACCTACTCGTACAACGGGCTGCAGGGCTCGCTCGACCACATCCTCGCCAGCCCCGCCGCGAAGAAGCTGGTCACCGGCGCCGACGTGTGGCAGATCAACGCGCAGGAGGCGATCGCCTACGCGTACAGCCGCTACAACTACAACGCGACGCAACTGTTCGACCCGGCCGACCCGTTCGCGGCGTCCGACCACGACCCGGTCCTGGCCGGCCTGAACCTGCCGGCCACCCCGGCGTTCGACCCGAAGAAGGTCTACAACACCGGTGACCTGGTCAGCTACGACGGCGCGATCTGGCGCGCGCTGTGGTGGACGGCGATCATCGCGCCCGGCGCGCCCTGGGGCGCCTGGGAGGAGATCGCGGTGACCTCGGACGGCACCGCGCTGTGGACGCCCTCGCGGGTCTTCGTGGCCGGCGACACCGTCGTCTACCAGGGCAAGAAGTACGTCGCCCAGTGGTGGACCCGCAACCAGCCGCCGGGCGAGCCGTGGGGGCCGTGGAAGCTCGCCGCCTGATCTGAGGAGGGTCGCCTCCGGGCGGCCCTCCTCGCCGTCAGCCGCGGGCCCGCGCGCGCATTCGCAGCGGAACACCGATCCGGTTGTACGCGTTCATCAGCGCCACCTGCACGACCAGAGCGCCCAGTTGCTCGTCGTCGAGGACCTCGCGGACACCGGCCCAGATCTCGTCGCTGACCCCGTCGCCGGTCAGGACCGTCGCGGCCTCCGCGTACGCCAGCGCCGCCCGCTCGGCCGGGCTGAACAGCGCCGACTCCCGCCACGCGACCAGCTGCAGGAGCCGGTCCATCGACACGCCCACCTCAAGCGCCTCGTGGCTGTGCGAGTCGATGCAGAAGATGCAGCCGTTGATCTGCGAGATGCGCACCTTGACCAGCTCGCGCAGCGCCGGATCGAGCGGCGAGGTGCGGATCGCCTGGTCGGCTGTGCCGAGTGCACGGTAGGCCTGCGGCGCGGCTTTCCCCAGGTCGAGGCGGGGCTCGGCGGTGTGCGTGTGCGTGGTCATGACGTCTCCCAACTCGGATAACTTTTGTCCGTGAGCCTACTCGGACAAGAAGTGTCCGAGTCAAGTAGGCTGGCCCGGTGAAGATGTCCGGGGGAGTCGAGTGGGCCCTGCACTGCTGCACCCTGCTCAGCCGGTCGGCCGAGCCGGTGCCCGCCGTCAAGCTCGCCGAGTTCCACGACGTCTCACCCAGCTACCTGGCCAAACAGCTCCAACTGCTGTCCCGCGCCGGGCTGGTGCGCTCCGCGCAGGGCAACTCCGGCGGCTACGCGCTGACCCGCGCCGCGACGCAGATCACGGTGCTCGACGTCGTCGAGGCGATCGACGGCGCGCTGCCGGCGTTCCGGTGCACGGAGGTCCGGCAGCGCGGCCCGATGGCGACACCGGCCGAGCGGTGCACCGCGCCGTGCACGATCGCCCAGGTCATGGACTCGGCCGACCGCGCCTGGCGGGACTCGCTGCGCGCGGTCACCATTGCCGACCTGGTCGCCGACGCCGACCGGGTGATCCCGCCGGAGACGATCGAGCGGACCCGGGCGTGGCTTCGGGGCGGAACTGTCGTACCCGGGACGTAGGTTGATCGGCATGACGGACTCCGCCCTTACCGAAGACGGCTTCGCCGACGCCGTCGACCAGGTGCAGGCCGCCGCGAAGTCGTATTACGACACCGGCGACGTGCTGATGACCGACGTCGACTACGACACGCTGCTCGATCGCATCGCCGAGGCGAAGAAGGCCCACCCGGAGTGGGACGACCGCGGCGTCACCACGCGGGTCGCGGCAGGCGTCTCCGGCGGCGGCGACGTGCGGCACCCGGTGCCGATGATGTCGCTCGACAAGGTCACCGGTGAGGACGAGGTCCGCTCGTTCATCGCGAGTCTCGGCGGCGACCTATGCCTGGTCGAGGTCAAGCTCGATGGCCTGGCCATCCGGGTGGAGTATCGGTCCGGCCGGCTCACCCTGGCCGCGCTGCGCGGCGACGGCAGCACCGGTGAGGACGTCACCGGCCAGGTGCTGCGCGGCATCGCCGGCCTGCCCGCGCAGCTCGGCCGGCCGTGGACGGGCGAGGTCCGCGGCGAGGTCTACATGACCGTCGCCGACTTCGAGGCCGCCAGTGCCAACCGGGTCGAGGCCGGCGGCAAGGCGTTCATCAACTCCCGCGGCGCGGTCGCCGGGTCGATCCGCAGCGTCGACCGGACCTACGAGACGCCGATGACCTTCGCGGCCTACGACATCTCCGGCGACTTCCCCTCCCACCAGGAGCGAATGGCCCACGCCGTCGAGCTGGGCTTCCCGGTGGCCGGGCGGCTCGCCACCGGCGACGTCCAGGTCGCCGCCGACGCGGAGGCCGCGCTCGCCGCCATCGCGCGGATCGGGGAGCTGCGCCGCGGTCTGGAGTTCCCGATCGACGGCGCGGTGATCACCGCCGACCTGGAGTCGACGCGCCGGCGGCTGGGCTCCGGCAGCCGGACCCCGCAC
>KL571347.1:6037-7661 GCA_000715855.1 Actinoplanes liguriensis | reverse complement strand
CCTTCAAATACCCGGCCGACACCGGGTCCACGGTGCTGCGCGACATCGAGGTGCGGGTCGGGCGCACCGGCCGGATCTCGCTGCGCGCCGTGCTCGACCCGGTCTTCGTCGACGGCACCACGATCACCTACGCGACGCTGCACAACCCCCGGTTCGTCGAGGAGCAGGGCCTGGCCATCGGCCAGACCGTCGCCGTCTGGCGCGCCGGAGACGTGATCCCGCGGGTGACCGCGCCGATCGGCGAGCAGCCGCACGGCCTCACCCCGTGGACCCCGCCGGAGACCTGCCCGCAGTGCGGCGAGCCGTGGGACAAGTCATCGCTGCTCTGGCGCTGCCACACCGCTTCCTGCAGCGCCGTCAACGCGCTGGAGTATTGGTGCAGTCGCGAGGCCATGGACGTCGAGGGCGCGGGTGAGGCGCTCTGCGTCGCCCTGGTCAACGCCGGTCTGGCCAACGACGTCGCCGATCTGTATGCGGTCACCGAGGAGCAGCTGGCCGACCTGCCCGTCGGCAACACCAAGGCCGGCGGGGTCGTCCTGCTCGGCAAGCTCAACGCCGCCAAGGTCGTCGCGTCGCTCGAGCACAGCAAGTCCCAGCCGTTCAACCGGGTGATCACCGGCCTCGGCATCCGGATGACCGGGCGCAGCGTCGGCCGCTGGCTCGCCGCCCGCTTCAAGACGATGGACGCGCTGCGCGCCGCGACCGTCGAGGAGATCGCCGAGATCGACAAGATGGGCCTGATCAAGGCCCAGCACGTCGTCGACGGGCTCGCCGCCATGGCCGGTGTCATCGACCGTCTCGCCGCGGCCGGCGTCACCATGAGCGTGCCGGAGACCCAGGGCGAGAAACCCCTGGAAGGCAGGACGTACGTGGTCAGCGGCAGCGTCCCCGGCTACACCCGCACCACCGTCAGCGAGCGCATCGAGGAGCTCGGCGGCCGGGCCAGCGGCAGCGTCTCGGCGACCACGACCGCGCTCGTCACGTCCGAGACCACCACGGCCAAGGCGGTGAAGGCCGCCAAGCTCGGCGTCCCGATCATCGACCCGGCCGAGTTCGCCCAGCTGCTCGCCTGATTCCGGGCGAGTCCCGCCCCGGGGGTGTGTACTGGAGCAGAACCGAGGACGGGATCCGGGCGTGGCCGAGCACGTGCGATTCGCCAGCAGCCTCGGGCCGATGCTGGCCGGGGGCATCGACCTGCCCGCCGAGCCGGTCCGGGGCTGGGGCGTGTTCGCGCACGGGTTCGCGCTCAGCAAGGACTCACCGGCCGCGGCCCGCACCTGCAAGCAGCTGGCCGCCGACGGGATCGGGATGCTGCGCTTCGACAACCTCGGGCTCGGCGACTCGGAGGGCGACTGGGGCGACGGCTCGGTCATGGTGAAGGTCGACGACACCGTCCGGGCCGCCGAGTTCATGGCCGAGCGCGGCACCCCGCCGGACATCCTCGTCGGGCATTCGCTCGGCGGCGCCGCGGTGATCGCCGCCGCGGGCCGGGTCCCCAGCGTCCACGCGGTCGTGACGATCGGCGCGCCGTTCGAGCCGAAGAACGTGGAGCGCCACTACCAGGCGCTCGTCGACCGGGTGATGCAGGACGGCCACGCCGAGTGGCTGGTCGGCGGCCGGGCGC
>KL571347.1:3185-5829 GCA_000715855.1 Actinoplanes liguriensis | reverse complement strand
AGCTCGGCCTGCCGCTGCTGGTGATGCACTCGCCGACGGACAGCACGGTGAGCGTGTCGAACGCCAGCCGCATCTTCCGCGCCGCGAAGCATCCGCGCAGTTTCATCGCGCTGGAGGGCTCGGACCACCTGCTGTGCGCGCCCGGCCAGGCCAAACGCGCCGCCCGCATGATCAGCGCCTGGGCCGATCCCTACCTGCCGGGCTAGCGCCCGCGAATTGCTCGCCCCAGCCGCGCAGCGCCCTGAGGACCGGCAGGATGCCCTCGCCGGCGCTGGTGAAGTAGTACTCGTCGCGGGGCGGGTGCTCGCTGTAGCGGCGGCGCTCGATGACACCGGCCTCTTCCAGGTCGCGTAACCGGTTGGTCAGCGTGTCCCGCGGCGCGCCGGTGTTGCTGCGGATGTCGGAGAAACGGCGTACGCCGAAACCGATCTCCCGAAGGATCAGCAGCGCATAGCGATCGCCGACCACGCCGAGCGCGTCGGCGATCGGGCAGACGCGGGGTGCGCCGGGAACGTCGAGGCCGGGGCCTCGATCCGGGGTCGATGCGAGGTCCGGACTCACGAGTGCACCGTATCACTAGCCGGTCTGTTTTCCGGACCGACTCTGCTACGGTCCGATTATCGGACCTACTCGAACCAGGGGAAGCACATGAGCGCGGAACTCGGCCGTTTCATCCTCGGCACCGGCGGCATCGGTGGCATGGCCGCGGTGACCGGTCCCGGCATCGGACTCTCCGAGGAGCAGGGCCACCGGCTCATCGACCGGGCCGTCCGCGAGGGCTTCACGGTCCTCGACACCGCCGATGTCTACGGGCTGGGCAACAGCGAGCGCATCCTCGGCGCCTGGAATCGCGCCCACCCCGGCGCGCCCGTCCTCATCCAGTCCAAGACCGGCTTCACCGCCGGCGGCCCCGACCTGTCGCCGGACCGGGTCCGCCGTCAACTGCGGCACAGCATCGACGTCCTCGGCCGCGTCGACCTGTACCTCGCCCACGCGGTCGACCCGGACACGCCCTGGTCCGAGTCGCTGCCGGTGTTCAGCGCCGCCGTCGAGGAGGGGACCATTCGCGCGTACGGCCTGTCCAACGTCGACGAGAAGGCGCTGACCGCGGCCCTGGAGACCGCCGACAGGCTGGCGCTGGCCCGGCCCGAGCTGATCCAGAACCAGTATTCGCTGCTCGCCCGCGCCGACGACCGGGGCGTCCTCCCGATCGTCGAGTCGGAGGGGCTGGCATACACCCCGTTCTCGCCCCTGGCCAACGGTGTCCTGGCCGGCCGGTACAGCAACGGCGAGAAACCCGAGCCGGGCAGCCGGGCAGGCCTTGGCCACCGTGCGGGCGGTCTGCTCGCCGACGACGAGACGATGGCGAAGGTACGCCGTTTCGACCGCCTCGCCGAGCAGCACCACGTCACCCCGGCCGGCCTCGCGCTCGCCTGGCTGATCAACCACCCCGCGGTCACCGCCCCGATCGTCGGCCCCAGCAAGGAGTCTCACTGGCAGGGCATCATCGAGGCGCCCGGGGTCGCGTGGACCGCGCAGCTGGGCGAGGAGCTCGACGCGCTGTTCGCGTAGGCCGCCTACGCTTCCGGCCGTGGCTGATACGCGTGTGGCACAACTGCTGCTCGTCTGGCTGGTCGGGACGACCGTTCCGTACGGGGCGACCATCCTGGTCGTGGCCGCCGCGTTCGGGCAGGCTCCGGGCGCGCTGATCGCGCTGTTCCTGATCGGTGCGGTCGTGGTGGCGGCCGGGCTGTTCCGGTTGCTCGCGGGCACGACCGCGGACGCCACGCCGCTGGGTGAGACCGGCGGCGGCCGCTGGCTGTGGACCATGCTGGTGCTCGGCGGCGGCGCGGCACTGCTCGGTCTCGCGCTGCCGGTCGTCCAGGTGCTGCACCCACCGGCGTCGCTGGCGGCCCTGACCGGGGTGCCGTTCGCGCTGGTGGCCGGCCTGCTGATGCGTGGGTGGCGGGTGCGGCTGTCCGCCGCGGGGGCGGTGGTGGCGCTGTTCGTCGCCGGGTCGGCGATGCTGCGGGCGAGCGGCGCGGACGAGGTCGACGATCGTCTGCTCGCCGCGAACCTGACGCGCGACACCTACTACGTGCTCGACCTCCCCGGATATCGGCAGACCGAGCGGGGTGCGTACCTGCCCGCCGACCCCGGCGCGATCAAGCCGTACCGGTTCATCGACGTCGCGGCGTACGGCCCGGACGATCAGGAGGCGACGCCGTGCCGGCCGACGAAGACCGTCACGCTGGCCGACGTCCGCTGCACCGCGGAGTCGGACACCCTGACCTACTTCGAGATCAGCGGTGCTCCCGGCTACGAGGTGACCGTCGGTGACCTGCACGTGGTGGTCTCCGGCGCGATCGGGGTCGAGCGATCCGAGCTGCGCGCCGGGGCGCTGAGCCTGCGCCGGGCCGCCGGCGTCGACTCGCTCGGCAACCCCCTCTTCGAGGCAGACCTCCCCGGATACCGGGGCAAGCCGATCGAGGGTGGCCGCGGCACGCAGTACCTGCCGGTGGGGCCCAACGGCGGCCCCGACGCGTACCGGATCACGCTGCTGGCGGGCCGGTTCGAGCCGGAGGGGTTCTGCCAGGCCGCGAAGTGCGCGACCGAACCGGACGGCAGTGTCTACCGGCCCGGC
>KL571347.1:2432-2896 GCA_000715855.1 Actinoplanes liguriensis | reverse complement strand
GCCGCAGGCCTACATGGCGACCGTCGCCGGCACCCAGGTCCTGGTCACCGGCGGCGAGGCGGTCGACCGGCAGGTCCTGCACCGCGCGGCGCTGGCGGCGCGCCCGGCCACGGACCGGGAGATCCTCGACGGTCTCGGCCCCGCCCCGCACCGGTCCGTGGCCGAGCGCTACCGCAGCTGGCTCAAGTCGCACTTCTGATCAGACGGGCGTCACCGCATCTCCTGCTCCCACCAGCCGCGGGTGTCGACGTCCGCGGCATCCGCCAGCGTCTCCAGCTCCGTGATCTCCTCGCCGGTGAGCCTGATGCCGCGAGCCCGGACCAGCCCGTCGACGTGGCCGGCCCTGGTGACCCCGATGATCGGGGTGGTTCCCTTGGCGATGGCCCAGGCGGTGGCGACGTCGGCGACGGACGCGCCCCGGTCCTCGCCGAGCGCCCGCATCCTGTCCGTCAGCTCCTGCAGCC
>KL571347.1:1608-2248 GCA_000715855.1 Actinoplanes liguriensis | reverse complement strand
AGAGATGTGTATAAGAGACAGGCCGGGGCAGGATGCCGTGGTACGCGGCGGCCCGGCTGCTGCCCTCCGGCAACGGACTGCCCGGGCCGTACCTGCCGGTCAGCGCCCCCTGTTCGAGGACCATGTAGGCGAAGAACCGTACGTCGTGCTCGCGGCAGTGATCGAGGATGCCCGCGCGTTCCGACCCGCGGTGCAGCAGGCTGTAGTGGTTCTGGACCGCCTCCACCCGGAAGCCGGCCTCGCCGAGGATCTGATCGGCGAGAGCGATCTCCTTGAGGTTGTGGTTGGAGACGCCGACATGCCTGATCCGGCCGCTCCGCAGCAGCGGGATCAGCAGCGGCGTCCACCGGGCCACGTCGCGGGGGTTGTGGATCCAGTACAGGTCCACGTAGTCGCTGCCCAGCCGGTCGAGGCTCTGCTCCAGCATGTCCGCAACCGGGTTGTCGCCGTCGCCCGCGGCCTGCGGGGTGAACTTCGTCGACAGCTGGTACTCGCTGCGGGCGTAACCCTTCAGCGCCTCGGCGAGGACCGTCTCCGAGCGGCCCATGCCGTACACCATCGCGGTGTCCCACAGGGTGAGCCCGTTCGACTGCGCCCTCTCGACGACCTCACGAAGCCCGGACGCTGTCTCTTATACACA
>KL571347.1:0-1422 GCA_000715855.1 Actinoplanes liguriensis | reverse complement strand
CAGAGATGTGTATAAGAGACAGTCGCCGCTGTCTCCCCAGGCCCACGTACCCCATGCCAGTGCCGGCACCGTCAACGCTCTGCTCGTCATTTTCCTACCTCCGTGGCTTGTCGATCATCAGGAGACCGCGATCGCCACCACCGGGGAAGGTCGCGTTCACAGGGGGTACAACCTCAACCCCCTTCGCGCCGTGACCAGCGGATACCGTGATCACATGGACCAGCGTGGCGAGATCCGGGACTTCCTCGCCAGCCGGCGCGCCAAGATCACTCCCGCGCAGGCCGGCCTGCCGACCAGCACCCGTCGCCGGGTCGCCGGGCTGCGACGCGAGGAGGTCGCCGTCCTCGCCGGGGTGAGCACGGAGTGGTACACGCGACTGGAGAAGGGGCACATCGGCGGCGTGTCCGACGACGTGCTCGACGCGGTCGCCCGCGCCCTGCAGCTGGGCGACGACGAACGTACCTACCTGTTCGACCTGGCCCGGTCGTCGCGGCCCGCGCGTCGCGCGCCGTCGCGTCGCCGGGACGTCGAGGTCCCGCCCCGGGTCCAGTGGCTGCTCGACTCCATGACGATGTCCGCGGCGTTCGTCCGCAACGGCCGTACCGACTTCATCGCCGGCAACGCCCTGGCCCGGGCCCTGTTCGCGCCGATGTTCGCCGCCGCCCCGGACCGGCCCAACCTCGCCCGCTACGTCTTCCTCGACCCGGCCGCGCCGGATTTCTTCGTCGACTGGGACGCCGCCGGCAGCGCCACCGCGGCCCTGCTGCGCGCCGAGGCCGGGCGCGAGCCCCGCGACCGGGCACTGCGCGAGCTCATCGGCGAGCTGTCCACCCTCAGCCCCGAGTTCCGCGACCAGTGGGCCGCGCACGACGTCCTGATCCGCCACAACGGCAGCAAGCGGCTCCGGCACCCCGACGTCGGAGACCTGGAGCTGACCTTCCAGGACCTCGACCTGCCGCTGGCCGGCCGTGCCGTGCACAACCTGATCATCTACACCGCTGAGCCGGGCACCACGTCCGAGGAGCGACTCAAACTGCTCGCCAGCTGGGCGGCCGCCCCGTCCGTCACGATCCGACCGGCCGGGGGAGAGCGGCGTCGATGAGGACGGCGCCGATGGCCGCGGCACCACGGTGATCTGAGCACAGGTCTCGGCGGGTTCGCGCGGCTCGTGCGGCGCTGCGCGCCCGCTACCGGACCGACTGTGCCGAGCGCGGTCGCGCCGGTACCCGCGTACCGGCAAATGGTTGTGATCTGCGTGCTCAAGGGGCGCCGGCGAAATGGGGGACGCGTCGCATCAGGGCGCCCGGTGGAGGGCGGCGAACCACGCGCCGAGCGTCTCGTCGTCGAGCGGAGGTTCCACCGGGGTCCGGTCGTCGCCGGGCGCGAGTCCGTGAATGATCAGTTCCAGGTAGCGGCGGGCGA
>KL571346.1:12719-19062 GCA_000715855.1 Actinoplanes liguriensis | reverse complement strand
GAGATGTGTATAAGAGACAGATGAAACGGCCCGTGGCGGCGTCGCGGATCTCGGCGTCGTCGTCCCAGCTGTCCCAGAGCCGGCGCAGCACTTCGACGAAGTCGGCGGTCTCGTCGAACCGTTCGGCGATCAGCGCCTGGGATGCCGGATCCTGCAGCGCCTCCCGGGTCAGTGACGGGAACTCGCGGCGGTGCTGACGTAGTCGAGGGTGGCGATGGCCGTGGACACGTGGAACGGCTCGGTGTGCGTGGCCATCACCGTCGGCACGATGCCGATGTGCGCGGAGGACGGTGCGATCCGGGCCGCGACGAGCGTGGCGTCCAGCCGGCCCCGGACCTGATCGGTGCGGTCGTCGGCGGCGAAGTGGTCGGCGGACTGGATGGTCAGCGTGTCGTCGATGGTGGCGAGGTCGAGCAGGCCACGCTGTGCCTCGGCGAGCTGGTCCTTCCAGTACGCGGCGGTGAACAACTCGCGGGGGCGCGCCGCGGGATCACGCCAGGCGGCCGGATGCCAGCCGGCGCCGTCCAGAGCGACAGCGAGATGAAGCTGGGTCATGGTTTGTCTCCTTCAGGGCTGCGCAGCGCCGTGAAGAGCACCTTCCGGCGGATCGCGAACCCCATCGATCGATAGAGCCTGATGGCGTTGACGTTGTCGGCCGAGGCGTGCAGGAACGGTGTCTCGCCGCGCTCGCGGATGTTGTGGGCGACCGCACGGACCAGGGCCGTCGCCAGGCCGTGCCCGCGGTGGGCGGGATCGGTGCAGACCGCGCTGATCTCGGTGAAGCCCGGTGGGTGCAGGCGTTCACCGGCCATCGCGACCAGCGCGCCGCCGCGCCGTACGCCGAGGTAGGTGCCCAGCTGGTAGGTGCGGGGCGCGAACGGTCCGGGTTTGGTGCGGTCGACCAGGTCCACCATCTCCGGCACGTCCGCTGCACCGAGGATCACCGCGTCCTCGTACGGTTCGGAGCGCAGCGCTTCGGTCGCGACGAGTTGCAGCCCGTCGCCCTGGAACTCGACCGTCCAGCCGTCCGGGAGGGCGGAGATCTCTCCGGCAAGCATCACCCGCGCGCCCGGCCCGGCCAGCGCCCGCAGGTCGGCCCAGACCCTGTCTCCTGTTCCGGCGGCACCGCCACGATCGGGGAGACGTCGGCCGGGTACCGCAACGCCCGGCCGGTGCCCTCGGCGAACCGGGCGTGCGGGCCGGTCAGCGAGGCCCAGGCGGCCTGATCGATGACGGTCACCAGTTGCCCCGCCGCTTCCACTCGGCAGCCAGCAGCTCGTAGGAACGCACCCGGTCGGCGTGGCCGTGGGTGATCGTGGTGATCGCCAGCTCGTCGGCGCCGGTCGCGTCGCGCAGCTGTTCGAGCCGGTCGGCGACCGTCCGCGGTGAGCCGACCAGCTGGGTCTCGATCCGATCCCGGACCAGCTCACGGTCGTCGTCGCTCCACTCGTGCCGGGCCACCTCCTCGGGTGCCGGGAACGGGATCGCGCCCTCCCCGGACCGGATACCGCGCACCCACAGTCCGTAACCGGCGGCGAGCACCGTCGCCTGCTCGTCGCTGGCGGCGACGACGACATCGGCCGAGACCGCCACGTGTGGCTCGCTCAGAACATCAGAGGCGACAAAGGCTTTCCGGTACGCCTGTACGGCGTCCAGAACGGTGCTCGGCGAATGGTGATAGCCGGCTACGAACCGCAAGCCGCGTGCACCGGCCACGGTCGCGCTCGAACCGCCGGACGCGCCGAGGATCCACACCTGGATCGGCGCGCCCTCTCCAGGGTTCGCGTGGATCGGCGCGCCGGCCGGGGAGACGTAGGTGCCGGCCAGGAAGTCGAGGATGTCGCTGATCTGCGACTCGTAGTCGGGCGTGTAGGCGCCCGGCTGTTGCAGCAGGTCGAGGAACGCGGCCACCTTGCCACCGGCGGTCTTGAGCCGTTCGGTGAAGTCGTACTGCTTGGGCAGCAGCAGCCCGTTGTCGGCGCGTTGCTCGACGGTGTGCTGCCCACTGCCGCGCTGGGCGGCGTAAGCGGAGACCGCCGCTTTCACGGCCGGCTCGTTCTCGGGCTTCTGCCGCCCGATGGAGCGGCCCAGCCCGAGGTCGAGACGGCCCGGGTAGGCCGCGTCGAGCAGCCCGAACTCCTCCACGGTGGCGAGGGGCTGCCGGTGGCCGAGCTGCACGAGCCGGATGGTGCTGGTGGCCGCGCCGACCAGCGCGATCGACACGGCCGGCGAGACGCCGAGCACGCCGGGGTTGAGGTGGTGTTCAGCGAACCAGTAGCGGTGGTAGCCGAAGCGCTCGGCCCGCTGGGCGAGGTCGACGAGGTTGCGGATGGCGTCGGCGGTGGTGGTGCCGCTGCTGCGCGGGATGAGATCCAGGACGGACAGGGGGGTGGTGCTCATGAGGTCCTCCTCGACGTGCTCTGGCTCGTGGTCATCGGTCGAAGGCGAATCGGCGGTCCGGGCGGGTTCCGTCGACGGCCAGGTCGGCCAGTACGCGTCCGATGGCGGGCACGAATTTGAAGCCGTGGCCGGAGAAGCCGGTGGCCACGACCACCGGTCCGCGCCGGTCCAGGACGAAGTTGGCGTCCGGGGTGGTGGTGTACGTGCAGCTGATCGGGGCCTGTCTCTTATACCGCAGGGCCGCCAGTTGGCCGGGCTCGGGGATGAAGTCACGGTGATCCGGATCGGTTTCCGGGCCGACGCCGTGAAAGCCGACTTTGATGCCCTCGCCGGGGGTGGCCAGGCCGTAGACGCCACCGTGGAACGAGGCGGCGGCCGCGGAGCCCTCGGCGAACAGGTGCCCGAAGCTCGGCCAGCCGTCCTCCGTCTCCCGGGCGGCGAAATGCGCGGGCTGCTCCTGGGTGACCCGCAGCGGCGGCAACGGGACGAGCCCGCCGACCAGCTTGCTCGCCCAGGCGTTGACCGCGGCCACCACACGGTGGGCCCGGTAGGCGCCGCTGTCGGTGTGTACGAGCACGGCATCCTCGCCGAGCACCTCGATCGCGGTCACCGGCGTCGCATGCCGCACGAGGGCACCCGATTTCGCCGCGGCCGTCTGCAGCGCGGTGACCGACCGATCGGCGTGCAGCCGGCCGCTGTCCGGGTGGAACAGCGCGCGGGTGTCGAACCGGATGCCGGGCCAGCGCTCGCCCGCCTCCCGCGGCGTGAGCCAGTGGTGGGGCACGCCCGTGGCGGCCAGGCCGTCGGCGAGCAGACGCAGGTGCGGGTGGTCGCCGTGGTCGACGCCGCCGGTGATGGTCAGCAGGTCGGTCCCGGTCAGCTCTTCGAGCTCCCGCCAGTGCCGCCGGGCCTCCCGGGCCAGGTCGATGTGGACCGGGTCGGGGTACGACAGCCGGAAGATCCGGGACGCGCCGTGCGAGGCGCCCCGGGTGTGGCCGGCCTCGTACTGCTCCAGCAGCACCACCTGCGATCCGCGGCGGGCCAGCTGCCAGGCCGCCGCGGAGCCGACGGCCCCGCCACCGACCACGACGACATCGACGTTCTCGGAGCTCATCGGTTCACTTCCGCGTCCGGGCGGGGCCGGACGGCGACGCCGTCCAGCGTGGGTACGGCCGCGAGCAGACTCCTGGTGTACTCGTGCCGCGGGTGATGGAAGATCTGTTCGACGTCGCCGGCTTCGACCACCCGGCCGTCCTTCATCACCAGCACCCGGTCGCTGACGTGGTAGATCACGCCGAGGTGGTGCGAGATGAAGACGTAGGCGATGCCGAGCCGGGCCTGCAGGTCGGCGAGCAGGTCGAGGACCTGGGCCTGGATGGACACGTCGAGTGCGGACACCGGTTCGTCGCAGACGATGACCCGGGGTTGTGGGGCGAGTGCCCGGGCGATCGCGACCCGCTGCCGTTGCCCGCCGGACAGTTGCGCGGGCCGCCGCTCGAGCACCTGCGGGTCGAGTCCGACCTGGCCCAGCAGTTCGAGCACCCGTTCCCGGCGTCCGGCGCGGGGTACTCCGGCGACGGCCAGTGGTTCGCCGATGATCCGGTGCACCGGGTAGCGCGGGTCGAACGAGCTGAGCGGGTCCTGGTAGACGACCTGGATCCGGCGGCGCAGGGTGCGCTGCGCGGTGGCGTCGATCTCGCTCCAGGTGGTGCCGTCGACGTCGACCGTGCCGGAGTCGGCCTGTTCCAGGTCGAGCAGGAGCCGGGCGGTGGTGGTCTTGCCGGAGCCGGACTCGCCGACGATGCCGAGCGTTTCCCCGGCGTGCAGTCGCAGCGACACGTCGTTGACCGCGGTGGTCACCCCGAACGTCTTGAGCAGGTTCTTCGCCTCCAGAACGATCTCCGGCCCGGCGGCCGCGCGTGGCTGGGCGACCGAGCCGCCCGCGGTCGGCGACAGGCGGGTGCCGCGAGCGTGGGCGACCGGCACCGCGGCGAGCAACTGCCGGGTGTACGGGTGCTGCGGGTCGTCGAGCACCTGCCGGGTCGGCCCTTGCTCGACGACCACGCCGTCCTTCATGACCAGCACGTGGTCGGCGACCGCGGCGACCACGGCCAGGTCGTGGCTGATCAGCAGCAGCGCGGTGCCGGTGGCCTTGCGCCGGGCGAGCAGTCGCAGGATCTGTGCCTGGATGGTGACGTCCAGGGCCGTGGTGGGTTCGTCGGCGATCAGCAGCGCGGGGTCGGCCGCGATCGCCGACGCGATCAGCGCCCGCTGCCGCAGTCCGCCGGAGAGCTGGTGCGGGTACTGCCCGGCCCGCAGCTCGGGTTCGGGCACACCGACCTCGCGGAGCAGGGCGATCACCCGGTCGTCGACGGCCTTCGGCGGCACGGTGGCGTGCGTGCGCAGTGCCTCGCCGATCTCGGCGCCGACCCGGCGCGCCGGGTCGAGCGAGACCAGCGCGTCCTGCAGCACGAACCCGACCCGGCGGCCGCGCAGCCGGCGCCAGCGGCCCTCGGACAGCCGGCGCGCGTCGACGTCGTCGACCACGAGCCGGTCGGCGCGGACCGTCGAGCCCCGACCTGCCAGGCCGAGCAGGCTGCGGGCGGTGACGCTCTTGCCCGACCCGGACTCGCCGACCACGGCCACGCACTGCCCGGCGTCGACGGTGAACGAGATCCCCCGGACCGCATGCACCGCGGACCGGCCGGACCCGAACGTGACCCGCAAATTCTCCACGTCCACGAGTGTTGTCATCGCTGGGTCCGCCCTTCCAGCCGAAGTTGCAGGAACTGCCCGCTGACCGTGATCGCCAGGACCGTGCCGGTGATGGCCAGGCCGGGGAAGATCGCCGGCCACCAGGCGACCGTGATGTAGTCGCGGCTGGTCGACAACATCGCGCCCCACTCGGCGGTCGGCGCCTGCGGGCCCAGCCCGAGGAAGCTCAGCGAGGAGCCGGTGCCGATCGCCGCGCCGATGCCGATGGTGGCCAGCACCAGCACCGGCCCGAGCGCGTTGGGCACCAGGTGCCGCACGATGATCTGCGGCCGCGACCAGCCGAGCGCCCGGGCCGCTTCGAGGTAGACCGCACCGCGCAGCCGGATCACCTCGCCGCGGACCACCCGGGCGTAGCCGGGTGTGGTGATCAGCGCCAAGCCGAGGATCGAGTTGCGGACACCCGGGCCGAGCACCGCGATGACCAGCAGCACCAGCAGCAGCCCGGGGATCGACAGGAAGATGTCGAGCAGCCGGTTCACCACCGCGTTCACCCGCCGGCCGCCCTGGGCGGCCAGTACCCCGATCAGCGCGCCGCCGGCCAGGGCCAGCGCCGAGGCGGTCAGTCCGATCAGCAGTGACAGCCGCGCGCCGGTGATCACCCGGGCGTAGATGTCGCGGCCGTTCTGATCGGTGCCGAACCAGTGGTCCGCACCGGGCGGGTCGAGGGTGCGCTGGATGTCCGCGGCGTTCGGGTCGGTCGAGGACAGCAGGTGCGGCCAGGCCGCGGCCACGATCAGCACCAGGATGAAGGCGAAACTCAGGGCCACGCCGGGCCGCCACCGGCCGAGGCTCCGGCCGCTTCCGGCAAGATCTGACGAAAACCACGATGTGGTACGGGCATCAGCACGGTCACCCGCGGTCAGCGTCATCGTCCGGTCCTCTCCCCCGCACCGGCCGCAGCCGGTCGCAGTCTGGGGTCCAGCAGTGGATAGAGCGCGTCGACGGCGAGGTTGACCACGACGTACACCAGCGCGGAGAGCAGCACGATCGCCGCCACCACCGGGAAGTCCCGCTGGTTGATCGCCGCGACCGTCATCTGCCCGAGCCCCTGCCGGGAGAAGACGCTCTCGATCACCACCGCCCCGCTGACGAACGCGCCGATCAGCCAGCCGGCGAGGGTGATCACCGGCAGCACCGCGTGGCGCAGCGCGTGCCGCAGCAGCACGGC
>KL571346.1:5380-12465 GCA_000715855.1 Actinoplanes liguriensis | reverse complement strand
CCCGGATCCACCGCGGCCGGTTGGCGGTGGCCACCGCCACCACCACCGAGCCGAGCAGAGCGAACCCGATCCCGGCCCCCAGCAGGGCGAACGTGGAGCCGGCCTGCTGGCCGATCGCTGTCGCGACCGAGACACCCTGGTTGTACGAATGTCCCAGGTCGCCGCGCAGCAGCCGGCCCAGATAGTCGAAGTACTGGGCCGGGAGCGGCCTGTCCAGCGCGTAATCGCTGATGATCTGTGCCCGGATCTGCGGGGTGACCCGGGACTGGCCGATGATCGCGTCGACGATGCTGCCCGGGATCAGGTGCAGCGCGACGAAGGTGACCGTGACCGCTCCCCACAGCACCAGGACCGCGGTTCCGGCCCGGCGCAGCAGGGCGGTGACCACCCGCCGGGCCGGGAGGATCCGCGAGCCGGCCGTGAGCGTGGGGCTCACTGCCGCTTCCAGGCGTCGTAGAAGGTGGGGAAGGCCTGCGGCTCGAACTGCACGTCCTGGACCTTGGTGCTGGAGCCGAGCAGGTAGTTGAACACGTACACCGGGAAGACCGCGGCCGCGTCGGTGATCCGCTGCTGTGCGTCGCCGTACAGGGTGGCCTGCTTGGTCAGGTCGGTAGTGGCCAGCGCGTCGGTGAGGGCCTTGTCGATCGCCGGGTCGCTGGTGTTCGACAGGTTGGTGCCGAAGCCGCCCTTGGGTGCGTTCGCCGAGCCGAACAGGGTGCGCAGCGCGTCCGGGGAGGATCGCTGCCAGCTGAAGTCGGCCAGGTCGTACTTGCCGTTCCCGATGTCGGCCAGATACGTGCTCAAGTCGGGGTTGGTGTTGTCGACGAATATCCCGATCTGCTTGGCGGCGGCCTGGATCTGGTCGGCCAGGGTGTCGCGCTGCTCCCGGGCGTAGGCCTTGAGGAACGGGTGCGTCACGGTGAGCCGCGCGCCGTTCTTGGTGCGGTAACCGTCGCCGTCCCGGCTCGTCCAGCCGGCCGCGTCGAGCAGCTTGTTCGCGTCGTCGACGTCGTAGGTGTACGAGGACTCGACCGACTTGTCGTAGCCGACGGTTGCCGGTGACAACGGCCCCTTCGCCGGCTGGAACTGCCCGAAGTAGAGCTTCTCGACGATCGTCTGCCAGTCGATGCCCTCCCGGAACGCCTTGCGCACGGTCACGTCGGTGAAGACGCCCCGGGCCGTGTTCGGGTAGTAGTTGTAGTTGCCACCGGGTGCCGCCGCGGCCTGCACCTGGAAGCTCGGGTTGTTCTTGAGCTGGGCCACGTCGACCGGGGGCACGCTGGCGATCGAGTCGATCTGTCCGCTGGTCAGCGCACCGAAGCGAGACGCGTCCTCGGGCACCACCTTGATCGACAGGCTGCTCAGGTAAGCGGCCCCGGTGTGCTTGGCCTTGCCGGGCCCCCAGGTGTAGGCGTCGTTGCGTACATAATCGATGCCCTTGCCCTTGGTGTATCCATCGGCGCTGGTGAACGGGCCGGTGCCGACCACGTGGGTGCACAGGTCCGCGGGCGCCTTCGTCAGCGTCGACGGCGCCTCGATGCCGAGGTAGGCGGAGGCGAGGCTGGGCAGGAACGCCGAGTTCGGCGAGGTGAAGTGGACCTGCACGTGGGTGGCGTCGACCACCGTCGTGCCGGAGTAGGTGGCGATGGTGCCGGCCGCCAGCTGCGACTTCGTGGCCGGGGCGACGATGTGGTCCAGGTTGGCCTTCACCGCCGTACCGTCGAATTTCTCGCCGTTGCTGAAGGGGACGTCACCGCGGAGCGTGAACGAGTAGGTCAGCTGGTCGGGCGAGACCGACCACTCGGTCGCCAGCCAGGGGTGGATCGTGCCGTCAGCGCTCAGCGACACCAGCGAGTCCAGGATCGGGCGGGAGAACAGGCCGTCTACGTCCGCCGGACTCTGGTGGGGGTCGAGGCAGGAGCCGTCGGTGTTGACGGCGAAGGTGAGGGTGCCACCGCTGACCGGCGCGCCGGCCGCGCCCGCCGTCGTCGTCCCGGTGTCGGTCCCGGAGCAGGCGGACAGCACCAGCAACGCAACGGCGGCGACTGCGCCAAAGAAACGCATGAGGGGTTGCTCCTTGCAGATCATGGAGACGTCAGGCGGGCAGCCCGCACTGAACGGTTCGGATTCGTTCCGTTGAGCAGGTCCCGGAAGGGACGTGCGCGCTTACCGCACAGCCGTTGTGCGGTCGTGTCCTCACCCGGGGCACCCCACCGCGGTGCAGGGTTGCCGGCCAACGAGCCGGGGCTGAGAGTTGGCACTCGTAACACGGACGTTCGGTACCGGAAACAGCACCCGGTAGCAGCAACGATAGGACTCCGCAGCACCAATGTCTACTAGACCTATAGGATTACTATCCGTTAACCGGATCACCGGCGGCGGTGAATCCTCAGCCTGTTCACACCGCCCTAAAACATATCTTGCCGATCGGGCTTGATCGTCATCGCCGGAACGGCTTAGCGTCATCGGCAGGCTTCGATCCGGCGGAGGGTGCGCGTGAGTCCGAGGGTTCCGGGCGCCGGCCGCCCCCGGCGCGACACCCTGACCGGGTACGCCTTCGTCGGGCCGAGCCTGATCGGCGTAGTCGGCTTCCTGCTGGTGCCGGTCATCGTGGTCATCGGGATCAGCCTGTTCCGCTGGGACCTGGTCAGCCCGGCCCGCTTCCTCGGGCTGGACAACTACCGGGTGATCCTCACCGACCCCGCGTTCGGCCGATCCCTGCTGGTCACAGCTCTCTTCGTGCTGCTGGTCGTACCGGTCGAGATCGCGCTCGGACTGTTCCTGGCCGTCCTGCTGCACCGCCGGCTGCCCGGATCGGTGGCGTTCCGGGTGATCTTCGCGCTGCCCTGGATCTCCGCGCCGCTGGCGCTCGGCGTCGTCTGGAAGTGGATCTTCGACCCGTCCGACGGCGCGCTCAACGCGCTGACCGGGCACCGCGTCGAATGGCTGAGCAGCCCGGCGCTCGCCCTGCCGTCGGTCGCCGCCGTCAGCATCTGGATGCACGTCGGCTACGTCGCGCTGTTCTACCTGGCCGGACTGGCCGGCATTCCCGAGCAGTACCACGAGGCCGCGCGCATCGACGGCGCGAGCTCCCGCCAGGCCCTGTGGCGGATCACCCTGCCGCTGCTCCGGCCGACCACGTTCTTCGTGCTGACCACCAATGTCATCACCACCGTGCAGACCTTCGACACCGTCTACGCCATGACACAGGGCGGCCCGGCCGGCCGCACCGACGTGGTCGCGTCACTGATCTACAAGGAGGCGTTCACATCATTCCGGATGGGACGCGCCGCGAGCATGTCAGTGGTGCTGTTCGTGCTGCTGGTTGCCGTGACACTCGCCCAGCAGCAGTACTTCCGGCAGCGGATCACCTACGAGATCGGCTGAAACATGAAAAAGAATTTCCTGACGTACGTCTTCCTGACCGTCGCCGCCGTGCTCACTCTCGCGCCGTACCTGCTCAGCGTCCAGACCTCG
Source organism: Actinoplanes liguriensis (assembly GCA_000715855.1). Lineage (GTDB taxonomy): Bacteria > Actinomycetota > Actinomycetes > Mycobacteriales > Micromonosporaceae > Actinoplanes > Actinoplanes liguriensis. Next base: position 8,988 of record KL571346.1, on the reverse strand, counting down.
CTGAAGACGCCGCAGCAGTTCGCCCAGCAGTCACCACTCGCGCCGCCGTCCCCGCTCTCCGGGCACAGTTACGCCGAGCTGGTGGTCGGCGAGCACACGCTGGTGCCACCACTGGTCATCACCCTGCAGGTGGTCATCGTGATCGTGATCGGCGAGCTGGTGTGCTTGGCCCTGGCCGCGTACGCCTTCGCCCGGCTGCGTTTTCCCGGCCGCGACCTGCTGTTCTGGGTCTACCTGGCCACCCTGATGGTGCCGTTCGTCGCCATCATGGTTCCCCGATTCGCCATGCTCAGCGAACTCGGCCTGCGCGACACGTTCTGGGGCATCGTGCTGCCCGCGATGTTCGGCTCGCCGTACACGGTGTTCCTGCTCCGCGAGTTCTTCCGGGCCATCCCCGAGGACCTGCTCGACGCGGCCCGCCTCGACGGCGCCGGGCACCTGCGCGCGCTGTGGCACGTGGTGCTGCCGCTGAGCCGCCCGATCCTGTCGACGCTGCTCATCATCACGGCGGTGACCCGCTGGAACGACTTCCTCTGGCCGCTGATCATCACCAGCGGCGAGCGGTGGCGGGTGCTCACTGCAGAGCCAGTTCAACGGCAACTGGACGCTCGTCATGGCCGCGACCACTCTGGCCACCCTGCCGCTGCTGGTGCTCTTCGTGATCTTCCAGAAGCACATCGTCCGATCCATCACCATCACCGGAATGAAGTGAGGCCCTCGTGAGGAAGCTTCTCGCCGCACTCGCCGTCTCGGTCCTGGCCCTGTCCGCCTGCTCGGTCGGCGGCGACGACACCGGTGACGCCGACGGGCAGACCACGGTCACCTTCCGGCTCTGGGACGACCAGGTCGCCAAGGCGTACCGGACGTCCTTCGACGCGTTCACCCAGCAGCACCCCGACATCAAGGTCGACGTGCAGCTCGTGCCATGGGCCGACTACTGGACCAAGCTGCCCACCGACATCTCCGCCGGCACCGCAGCCGACGTCTACTGGACCAACACCTCCAACTTCGGTCTGTACGCCGACAACAACCAGCTCCTGCCGATCGACGACGACCCCGGCTGGGTCCGCTCGGTCACCGCGCTCTACACCCGCAACGGCAAGCTGTGGGGTGTTCCGCAACTGTGGGACTCGATCGCCCTGTTCTACAACAAGGACCTGGTCAGCAAGGCCGGCGTCGACCCCACGAACCTCACCTGGGATCCGACGGGCGCCGCTGACACGTTCCTGCCGGCCGCCCGCAAACTCACCGTGCCGGGCAAGCAGTACGGGTTCAACGCCGCCTACGACAGCCAGGCGATCCTCTGGGACTTCGTCGGCTCCAACGGCGGCACCTGGCAGAACGGCGACACCTTCGACTTCGCCGACCAGCCCAAGACCGAACAGGCCGTCCAGTACGTCGTCGACCTGATCAACAAGGAGAAGGTGTCCCCGTCCGCCGCGGACACCAACACCAACGGCGACAAGACCCTGCAACTGTTCACCCAGGGCAAACTCGCCCTGTTCCAGTCCGGGCCGTACAACCTCAAGAACATCCAGGACGGCGCCACGTTCGACTGGGGCATCGCGCCGCTGCTCAAGGGCCCGGCCGGGCGGGTCAGCGTGGTCCACGGCGTCGCCGCTGTCGCCTCGGCAAAGACCAAGCACAAGGACGCCACGCTGCAGGTCCTCAAGTGGATCTGTCTCTTATACACAGGCGTGACCGCGGCCCAGCCGGCGTTCGTCGACTACTGGAAGAAGCTGGGCGTGGATGTCCAGCCGTTCCTCGACGCCGCCACCGGCACCACCTTCCCGGCGCCGGTCGGCCCGCGGGTCTCGGCCGGCGGCACCGCCGTCACCCCGATCCTCCAGCAGGTCTTCCTCGGCCAGGTCGGTGTCGCCGACGGGCTGCGCAAGGCCCAGGACGCGGCCAACGCCGCCATCAAGGAGTGAGCATGGCAACCGCGGTCATCACCGGTGGAACCGACGGCATCGGCCGGGCGCTCGCCGACGCCTATCTGGAGCGCGGACACGAGGTCGTCATCGTCGGCACCAGCACCGATAAGGGCAAGGACTTCGAGGCGTACGGCGACCGGGCGCACTTCCTGCGAGCCGACCTGAGCCTGGTCGCGGAGAACCACCGCGTCCTCACCTGGATCACCGAACGGTATCCGGCGGTGGACGTGCTCGTCCTCGGAGCACGCTTTCACCGGTCGACCCGGGTCGAGACCCCGGATGGCTTCGAGAGCAACTTCGCGCTGTTCTACCTGAGCCGCTATCTGCTCAGTCACGGGCTGGCCGGCCCGCTCGGCCGGGCCGAGCGCCCGGTGGTGCTCAACTTCGGCGGCTCGGGTCAGACCGGGCCGGTGCGCTGGGACGATCTGCAGCTGCGCCACGATTATCCGGGAACCGGCGCGCTCGGGCACGGCGGCGCGCTCTGCGACCTGCTCGGCGTGCACTTCAGCCGCGTTCACCCCGGCATCCCGTACGTCATCGATCATCCCGGCGTCGTCGCGACCAGCTTCGCCGGCGAGTACGACATCGCCACCGCCACCTTCGTCGACCGTCTGCGGACCTCGGGCAAGCCGGTCGCCCAGGCGGTCGCCCAGATCCTGCCGTTCCTCGACGCGCCACCGGCACCACTGACCGCGGTCCTGGAGGGCATCCGAGTACCGACCGACACGCCCGCGTTCGACCCGGGCGACGCGGCGCGCCTGCACCACCTCACCGAGGAGCTCCTCGCTGATCGCGCCTAGGAACCGATTTCCGCCAGGGTCTCCTCCAGCCAGGCCCGCTCGGCCTGTTGGGTCGCTCGTGCCATCACCAGCATGCCTTGGCGGTAACGGTCCTGTTCGTCCTTGATCCGTACCGGTGAACCCGCCTCGGTGGTGAAGAAGCCGGCCGGTCGGGTCAGGAAGTCCAGCCGGCGCCGGAGCACCGCGGCCTGCTGTTCCGGATCGGGGACGAGACTGAGGAACGCGAGCAGGGTGAAGAAGGATCCGCCGTCGGTTATCTCCGTCTCCTTCGGGATGGTGAGCCGGCGTAGCAGCTCGGCACGCCCCTCGTCGGTGATCGTGAGGATCTGCCGGGGCGGGGCGCTGTCGCCCGGTTCGGAGCGGCGTTCGATCAGGCCGGAGCGGTGCAATCGCTGCAGTGCCGGGTAGAGGGCGCCGTCGCTGACCGGGCGGTTGTGGCCGATCAGTCCGGAGACGTGGCGGCGCAGCTCGTAGGCGTGCAGTGGCCGTTCCGTCAGGAAGCCGAGGATCGCGAGGGTCAGCACGGTGCTCCTCCGAGGGATCGCGGTGGTGTTGCCGAAGTCTGACTACCTCGAATAGAGTCTCTCTATTCGAGGTAGCCGGAGGAACCGTGCCGAAAATTCTGGAAGGCCGGCGAAGCACCCGCCGGGCGCTGCTCGGCCTCGGTGTCCCGGTCTACTTCGAGCTGCTCTCCGGTGTCGTGGCCGGCATCATCGACACAGTGTGGGTGGCGCGGCTCGGCGGAGCCGCGGTCGGCGCCGTGGCGGTGGCCAGCACGCTGGAGAACGTCCTGCTCGGCGTCATCCTGATGGTCAACATCGGGACGACGGTCCTCATCGCCGACGCGCTGGGCGGCGGACGTCAGGGCGAGCCG
>KL571346.1:2913-5149 GCA_000715855.1 Actinoplanes liguriensis | reverse complement strand
GAGATGTGTATAAGAGACAGCTTCACGATCTCGTTCCCGGCGATCGCGGTCTTCTACGCACAGAATGTCGTCGACGGCATCTTCAAAGGCACGGGCGATACCCGCACTCCGATGCGGATGGCCGTCCTGGCCAACGCCGCCATCCTCGCGCTCGACCCGCTGCTGATCTACGGCGTCGGGCCGCTGCCCGAACTGGGTGTACGCGGCGCCGCCCTCGGCACGCTGCTCGGCCGTGCGAGCGCCCTCGGTGTCGCCCTGACACTCCTACGCCGCAGGCAGGTGACCGGGCCTCGCGGCGAGCCCGCCGGCCTGAGCCTCGGCATGGCCATGACACGAATCTTGGCCGTCGGCCTGCCCGCCTCCGGCGACTTCATCCTGCGGATGGCCATCGGTGCCACCCTGCTCGGGCTCGTCGCCCGATTCGGCGAGGGGCCCCTGGCCGCGTACGGGATAGGTCTCAAAGTCATGCTCCTCGCCACGATGGCCTTCTACGCGTTGCGGCAGGCCGGCAGCATCCTGACCGCCCGCGCCCGCGGCTCCGGGCTGAACCAGGACCGGGAGATCGGACGCGAGAGTCTGCTCCTGGCCTCCGTGACCGGGGCCGCCGCCGGGCTGCTGCTCGCGGTGAGTGGCCGGGCAGTGATGGGTCTCTTCGCCACCGACCCGGCGGTCGTCGACGCGGGCACGACTCTGTTCCAGTACCTGCTGCCGTACCTGATCCTGCTCGCCGGGGTCGTCGGGTTGGGCGGGGTGTTCCTGGGCGGCGGCCGCACCCGCTCACTGCTCGGCGTCACCGCGCTCGGTGCGTGCGTGCAGATCCCGCTGGCGTACGGCCTGAGTGCCGTGCCCGCCCTCGGCGTGCGGGGAGTGTGGCTGTCGATGGTGATCGCCACAGGTGTGCAATGGGCCATGACGTACATCCTGTTCCAGCGCCCGGCCCCGGTGAGCGGCCGATGAGCACACCCGGCGCATCATGGTCCGCCCTGGCCCCGCCGTGGCGGGAAGCGTTCGAGTTGGCGTGGCGGTCGTTCCGCGGCGGAGGCATCGGTATCGGCGCGGTGCTGACCGACCCACAGGGGAACGTCCTCGGGCGCGGCCGTAACCAGCGCTCTCCCGGATCGCCCGGCGGGCGTCTGCTCGCCCACGCCGAGCTGGAGGCCCTGGCCGGGCTGCCCGGGCAGAAGAGCGAGCAGCGCACCACTCTGCTCTACACCACCCTGCACCCGTGCCCGATGTGCCTGGGCGCGACCGTCGTGGCCCGCATTCCCCAGGTCCATTTCGGCGCCTTCGACCCGACCTGGCTCGGCATCGAGAACATGTACAACCTCAACGACGAGGTACGTCGACGCTGGCCGAGAATCACCGGACCGCTGCCGGGGCCACTGGGTACCTGGGCCGCCATCCTGCCGTGCCTGAACACCAGTGGATCCCTGCTGCAGGCGATGGCGATCGCCGATCCCCGGCACGCGCGACTCGCCCGCACCGCGGCCGTCCGGCTCGACTCTGGCCGGGATCTGCCCGCCACGGCCCGGGATGCGCTGGAGGCCGTCTGGGACCTCCTGACGTAGGCTGAAGGCGCGGCCGTTGCTGGCGAGGGTGGAGCACCGCCGACGATCTCCTGCTGGGTCTCGTCGTCGTCAAGCACACAGTCGAACTCCGTGGCTTGTCCACGCGACGGGAAGGCCATCGGTGTCCGCGCCGGCCGGCAGTCCCGGGTGGACTGCACAGGACCGGCCGGCGCCAAGGCGGTCAACTGGTGGCTTCGACGCCATCCGGCCCTTCGTGAGCTCACCACCGGCGCCAGACTCCAGGACGTGATCACCGCGCAGGTCGACGGAACCGCGGTGATCAGCGGCACCGACCGGGCGGACTCGCCGCGGCAGCTCGACCAGGTGGCGTTCGTGTCCGACGGAGCGCCGCCCTTCTCCGACAACGTCGAGCAGGCCCCGCGGCATGGAGTCCGCTACATCCCTGCCCGATAAGGGCTTTGGTGTCTCATGGCTACGTTGGGACCATGACGGGGACACTGGGCCGGCTCGCCGGCGTCACGATCGACTGCCACGACCCGCAGAAGCTGGCTGACTTCTGGTCCGCCGTGCTCGGCGGTCGGACAACAGAGTCATTACCCGGCTGGCGGCGAGTCACCGTCACCGAAACCGGGCCGGTGCTGACGTTCCAGCCGGTGCCGGAGCCCAAGGTCGGTAAGGTGCGCCTGCATTTGGACATAGCTGTCGCT
>KL571346.1:2209-2593 GCA_000715855.1 Actinoplanes liguriensis | reverse complement strand
AAGGCGTGGTCCTGGTGATGGCCGACCCGGAGAGCAACGAGTTCTGCGTCGTGCAGTATTACCGAGAATGACGCCGCGACGGGCGAATGAGCCGAGCTCGCCGATGTGGCAGGCATGACGCTGTCGACTTGCGCCATGCGGACCCTCGACCACCAGGACGCCGGCCCGAAACCGGACAGCACCGGCAGGAGCACCGCCACGCTCGCGGCAAACGCCGCACACACCGCCCGACTGCTGTCCGAACATCCCTGCCCACCGAGTTGGCCGACCGTCCAGGTTCGGACATCACGTCACGCGTTTCGCCGCCCTGAGCCCCGGGCACTTGCAGAGGCACCTGAGCAGGGAGACAGTGCTGTTGACGACGAAGGCGCGCATGGCGGTGGG
>KL571346.1:1018-1893 GCA_000715855.1 Actinoplanes liguriensis | reverse complement strand
GAGCCGCGCATGAGCCGGGCAATCAGCGCATGGCCCCGGCTGACCACGAGAATCGGAGCAGACGCACCATGAAGGTTTTCGAGCTGGCCCTCGGATTCGCCGCCGGATACGTGCTCGGCAGCCGCGCCGGCCGGGAGAAGTACGAGCAGATCGCCGTGGCCGCCCGCAAGGCGAGTAAGCATCCGACCGTGATCCAGGCGCAGGAGAAGGCGAAAGCCATGCTGGCCACCGGCCAGGAGAGGATCGCCGCGAAACTCCCCGACCACGACACGGTCACCTCGAGCGGTCCGGCCGTCGTCACCACGACGAGCGTGACCAGGCCCGAACCGGTCGCGGTGGTGGGCCAGCCGCGCGCCCCCAAGCCCGCGCGTGCCAAGCCGTCGCCCGTCGGCGGCGAAATCCTGCCGTAATTCCTTGACAGTCGCATCGTGGGGGTGGGCGCCGGACGGCTCTCACCCCCACGATGTTTGACCGTGCCCCCATGGTCACTCGATGCAGCCGGTGGACCTGGATGTGCAGGTCGCCTTCAGGGCCACCGCCTCGCCCACCACACACCGCTATCCAGCGCGCCGGTGAAATCCGAAGCCGGTGCGATACAAGTGGTCGGGCAGCCGATCAGCGATGCCCGCCCCGATGGCAGCCACGCCGACGCCTATCAGCAGCATCCATGAATCCCACCCGGCAACGACCAGGACCCCGCCCAGCACGACGGAAATGGTCACGCTCAACAACCGTGCTCGAGCGGCCTTTTCACCCGGCACTGGGCGCACCTCACCCTGCGCGCCTGGTGACTCCGAGTGAGGTTGGGTCGCTTGGCTGAAGTCCGGACATGGCCGATGAGCGGACGTCCCGGCCCGGCTGGCGCTCCTCGTGGT
>KL571346.1:470-726 GCA_000715855.1 Actinoplanes liguriensis | reverse complement strand
CCGGCTGGCGCTCATCGTGGTTATCCTGTCGCGATAACCACGATGAGGGCCAGCCGGGGCCTCGCGCCGGCGTGACATCCGGATCTGCCGCTGGTCGCGCGCTGGCCCTCGATCGCCCGTCACGCGCGGTAGCCGGAGTTCGCCATCCGGACCTTGGACTCCCCTTCCGGCCAGTCGGCAGTCCTCTGACGCGGTTTGCCGCTCGTTGACAGGCAGGGTTTTCGGGGTGAGCTTGACCCGCCACGGAGGTCGCCCT
>KL571346.1:0-191 GCA_000715855.1 Actinoplanes liguriensis | reverse complement strand
CCCCGCGGGAGCGGCGGAGAAGGACCACAGCGGACGTGGGACAAAAAGAATTTGATCTTGATCTGTCTGAGTGGGGGGCCGGGACGTCGCAGTGGGCGGCCGGGGCGTCGCAGTGGGCGGCCGGGACGGCAGCTGAGTGCGGGTCAGACGTCCTGAGTCCAGACTGTCTCTTATACACATCTCTGAGCGGG
>KL571345.1:21733-22266 GCA_000715855.1 Actinoplanes liguriensis | reverse complement strand
GGAGCATCCGCCCGGTCAGCCCTTGACGGCCCCGGTCAGGCCGCCGACGATACGGCGCTCGAAGAGACTGAAGAACACCAGCGCCGGGATCATCGACAGCGACGTGAACGCGAGCACCTTCGCGGTGTCGACCGAATACACCGACGCGAACGCCTGCACCCCCAGCGGCAGCGTGAAACTGTCCTGGTCGTTGAGGATGAACAACGGCAGCAGGTAACTGTTCCAGCTGCCGATGAACGCGAGGATGCCGGTGGTGATCAGACCGGGCACCTTGGGGATCGCCTGCAGGAACGGGACCAGGATGATGATCGTCGTGGGCAGCCCGAAGGCGATCTGCGGGAGGATCACGCCGGGCAGCGTGTTCACCAGCCCCAGGTTCTTCACCAGGATGTAGAGGGGCGTGATCGCGACCGTGGCCGGGAACATCAGCCCGGCGGCGAACAGCGCGTACATCGCCGACCGCCCCCGGAACTTGTACCGGGCGAGCACGTAACTCGCCATCACCCCGAGGACGACGACTCCGACGGTCGTGG
>KL571345.1:21037-21486 GCA_000715855.1 Actinoplanes liguriensis | reverse complement strand
CCGAACACCCACGGGTCGGGCAGGCCGGCCGGGTCGGCGGTGATCTGCGAGTTGGTCCGGAAGCCGCCGACGATGATGTAGACGACCGGGCCGAGCATCAGGCCGATCAGCAGCAGCGCGGCGGCGTAGACCGCCGGGTTGCCCCAGCCCGGGGAACGAGCGGTGCCGGGCATGTCTACCGTCCTCCGGTGAGCGCGCCGTCGGTGTCGCGACGCAGAACGAAACGCTGGTAGAGCAGCGCGATGGCCATCGAGATGATGAAGAGCACGACCGCGACCGCGTTGCCGTAGCCGTAGTTACCGGCGTTGCGGCCCTCGCTGACCATGTAGGTCACCATCGTCGAGGTGCCGGCGGTCGAGGCGACGTACTGACCCCAGATGATGTAGACCAGGTCGAACAACTGCAGCGCGCCGATGATCGACAGGAAGGCCCCTGTCTCTTATACACAT
>KL571345.1:20277-20774 GCA_000715855.1 Actinoplanes liguriensis | reverse complement strand
CAGAGATGTGTATAAGAGACAGGTCACGGCGAACCCGATGTACTTCCAGGTCAGGATGAGCATGAGGGTCCAGAGGGCGAGTTTCGGATTCGCCAGCCAGTCCTGCCGCAAACCATCAAGACCCAGTGCTTGCAGTACGCCGTTGAGCGCCCCGTTGGTCTGCAGCAGAAGCGCCCACGCGGTGCCGACGATGACCTCCGCGATCACGTACGGCACGAAGATCAGCACCCGGATGACCGAACGGCCGCGCATCCGCTGGTTGAGCAGCAGGGCGAGAACGACGGCGATCGGCCCCTGCAGCACGAGCGAGAGCACCACGATCAGGCCGTTGTGCACCAGCGCGTCCCGGAACGTGCTGTCCTGCAGGATCGTGACGTAGTTGTCGAGCCCGACGAAGTTGGTCGGTGGCCCGAAGCCCTTCCACTTGTAGAAGCCGTAGTAGCCGGCCATCAGGACCGGGAAGATCACGAAGCCCACGAACATCAGGATCGCCGGGC
>KL571345.1:18116-19995 GCA_000715855.1 Actinoplanes liguriensis | reverse complement strand
AGTGACGGCTGCACGCCACTCCCGCCGCGGACCTGTTCGGTGGCCACCATGCTGTCGGCCACTCTCAGCCCTTCTTGGCCGCGTCGTTGACGGCCTTGATGATCCCGGCGACGTCGCCCTTGCCTGCCAGCAGGTTCACCACGCCGACGTTCAGCGCGTTGCCGACGCTCTGGCCGTACAGGGTGTCGAGCCACTGCGAGACGTACGGCGCCTTGTTGTAGGCGTCGAGAACCGCCTTCAGGTAGTCCTCGGTGACGGCGCCCTGGGCCTGCTTGTTGACCGGCAGCGAGTTGAATCCCTTGTAGTACGCCTCCTGCACGTCCTTGGTCACGATGTAGTTGAGGAAGTCGGTGCACTCCTTCGGCGCCTTTGCCGAGCAGGAGAAGCCGTCCGTGCCGCCCATCACCGCGGCCGGGTCACCCTGGCCGCCGGACACCGCCGGGAACGGGAAGAAGCCCAGGTCGGGCAGCGGCTTGGCGTCCTTGGTCAGCGACGCGATCGTGCCCGGGTCCCAGGCGCCCATCAGCTCCATGCTCGCCTTGTGGTTCGCGAGCAGGCCGGCCGAGCTGCCCGCGCCCTGCTGCGCCGAGGTGGTCAGGAAGCCCTCGCTGAACGGCTTGGTGGCGGCGAAGGCCTGCAGGTCGTTGCCGGCCTTGGTCCAGCACGCGTCGTCGAAGGTCTTGCTCTTCGCGGCCGCGTCGAGGGTGGCCTGGCTGCAGGCGCGCAGCGCGAAGAAGTAGAACCAGTGGGCGGCCGGCCACGCGTCCTTGGCGCCGAGTGCGATCGGGGTGTTGTTGGCCTTGAGCTTGGTCACCGCCGCGTCGAGCTCCTCCAGGGTCGCCGGTGGCGTGGTGACACCGGCCTTCTGGAACAGGTCCTTGCTGTACCAGAAGCCGCCGGGCAGGATCGAGATCGGGACCGCGTACGCCTTGCCGTCGATCTGCCCGGTCTTGAGGGCCGCGTCGCCGACCGCCTGCTTGGTCTCGGCGCTGATGCCGTCGGTGATGTCCTTGAGCTGGCCGGCCTCGACCATCGCGGCCATCTTGCCGCCGCCGCGCTGCAGGAAGATGTCCGGCGCGGCGCCCGAGTTCAACGCGGTCTGCAGCTTGCCGTCCAGGTCCTCGTTCTGGATCGACTGCAGTTTGATCTTGATGTTCGGGTGGGCGGTCTGGAAGTCGGCGACCGTCTTCTCCCAGAACGCTTTGCCGGGGCCGGTCGTCGCGTTCTGCCACAGCTCCATCGTGACGGTGCCGCCGGAGCCCGAGCCGCCGTCGTCGTCACCGCTGCAGGCGGCCACGCCCAGGGCGCTCAGTGCCACCACGGCAGCCATGGCGAGGGTTCTCTTCGGTCGCATGAAAGCCCACCTATCGGTAGCGAAAGTTTCGGAATGTTTCCGGAAGATGGCGCTCAAACTATGAAGCAGGTCATAGAGATGTCAAGATATTGACCTGAATGAAGCGCATGGCTTCAAGTAATCGCAGTCCGACCCAGGGTGATCGGTGCGCTCCTGTCCGGCGCAAAGATCATCCATCCGGGTGCGATCGCTGGGGCGGGCCGCGCGGCGATGCCCTGTGGGCCGTACCCGAAAGTTGTGGGATTTTTATCGAAACTCTCGGTAGTTCTGAAGAGGAGCGACCCGTGACAGCACTCGACCTCGGTCACCGATCCGGCGAGGCCGTGGTCACCGTGCTCGACGCCGGCGGACGCCCGCTGAGCCACCGCGAGGTCGTCGTCGAACAGCGCACCCACGCCTTCGCCTTCGGCAACATCGGATTCGACCTCGTGGCGCTGGCCAACGCGGAGACCGATCCGCTGCCCAGCGCGTTCGGCAGCGCCGCACCCGACCGGGCGGTGCGACTCGCCGGCCAGTGGCTCGAGG
>KL571345.1:16234-17916 GCA_000715855.1 Actinoplanes liguriensis | reverse complement strand
AGAGATGTGTATAAGAGACAGGTTCTACTGGAGCGGCTTCGAACCGGAGCCCGGCCGCCCCGACACCGGGCGGCTGCACCGGGCCGCGACCTGGTTCACCGAGCGCGGCTGCCGCGTCAAGGGCCACCCGCTGGTCTGGCACACCCTCGCGCCCGACTGGCTGCGCGAGCTGTCCACCGAGCAGGTCGAGGCGAGCGTCCGCGCGCGGATCAGGCGCGAGGTCACCGACTTCGCCGGCGTGATCGACATGTGGGACGCGATCAACGAGGCGGTGATCATGCCGGTGTTCCGCAACGAGCGGCAGACCAACGCGATCACCCGGCTGGCCCGGGAGCGGGGTCGCCTCCCGATGGTCCGCCTCGCGTTCGAGCAGGCGCGCGCCGCGAACCCCGCGGCGACACTGATTCTCAACGACTTCGACCTGTCCACGGCGTACGAGAATCTGATCGAAGATGTTCTCGAAGCCGGCATCCGGGTCGATGCGCTCGGCTTGCAGAGCCACATGCACCAGGGATATTGGGGTGAGGAGCGGACCCTGGCGACGCTCGACCGGTTCGCCCGGTTCGGCCTGCCGATCCACATGACCGAGTCCACGCTGGTCTCCGGTGAGCTGATGCCCCCGGAGATCGAGGATCTCAACGACTACCAGGTGCCGTCGTGGCCGTCCACGCCGGAGGGCGAGCAGCGTCAGGCCGAGGAGATCGTGCGGCACTACCGCACACTGCTCTCGCATCCGTCGGTGCAGGCGATCACCTACTGGGGGCTGACCGACGAGGGCGCGTGGCTCGGCGCCCCCTGCGGTCTGGTGCGCGCCGACGGGACGCCGAAACCCGCGTACGACGCGCTGCGGTCGCTGGTGAAAGGCGAGTGGTGGCACCCGCCCACGAGCCTGCGCACCGACGACACGGGCCGGGTCGCGGTGCGCGGTTTCCTGGGCGAATACCGGTTGTCCTGCCCCACCGGCACGGCGGCGTTCACCATCGCCGCGCCCAACTCGACGACGACGGTGGCCGCCTGACCGCCGGCCCGGCCCGGCCCGTCAATCGGCCGTCAGCCGGCCGGGAGCAGGTCGGCGAGCAGCACCTCGACGCGCGATCTGATCTCGTCGCGGATCGGGCGGACCGCCTCGACGCCCTTTCCGGCCGGATCCTCGAGCTTCCAGTCCTCGTAGCGCTTGCCGGGGAAGATCGGGCAGGCGTCGCCGCAGCCCATCGTGATGATCACGTCGGACTCCTGTGCGGCGTCCCGGGTGAGCTTGGCCGGCGTCTGCCCGGTGATGTCGATGCCGGCCTCCGCCATGGCCTGGACAGCGGAGGGGTTGATCGTCTCGGCCGGCTCGGAGCCCGCGGAGCGGACCTCGACGCGGTCCCCGGCCAGGTGGCGCAGCCAACCGGCGGCCATCTGGGAACGGCCGGCGTTGTGGACGCACACGAACAGGACGGTGGGTCTGGTGTCGGTCACGACAGATCCTCGCGGTAGACGGGTGCCCGACGGTCGTCGGGGTAGAGGGCGAGCAGCAGAACGACACCGACGAGCAGGCCGACCACCTGGAAGGCGACGAACCCGGGCACCGAGGCCGGGGCGATGCCGGCGAAGGTGCCGGTGAAGGCGCGACCCACGGTCACGGCCGGGTTGGCGAAGCTGGTGCTGCTGGTGAACCAGTACGCGGCGCCGATGTACGC
>KL571345.1:15793-15926 GCA_000715855.1 Actinoplanes liguriensis | reverse complement strand
GTACGGCGGCCGAGGAACCAGTCGGCGGCGGAGACCACCGGGTTGAAATGAGCACCGGAGACCGGGCCGAACGTCAGGATCAGCGCGCCGAGCGCGAACGCGGTCGCCACCGAGTTCTCCAGCAACTGCAGGC
>KL571345.1:11355-15424 GCA_000715855.1 Actinoplanes liguriensis | reverse complement strand
TGTAGGCGGCCTCGAAGGCGTCGTCGGTGTCGGCCCGCGCGGGATCGGGCACCGACCAGTGCAACTGCGGCCGGACCGCGGTGGCGAGATCCTCGTGCGCATTGTCGCAGACCGCGATGACCAGATCCCCGTCATGCACGACGTCCCTGACGTGCGCCGTGCCGCCCGGATCGAGGCGCAGGCCGTGGCGGTGGGCCACGGAGACGGCACGCGGGTGCACCCGCGCGACAGGCTCGGTGCCGGCCGAGGCGACCGGGCCGCCGACCCGGTCGCGCCACAGCGCCGCGGCCAGCTGCGAACGGGCCGAGTTGTGGGTGCAGACGAACACCACTCGGTCGGCGTCGCGCAGCGGCGGCGGTGCCAGCGAGGCCAGGACGCCGGGTCGCAGCCGCAGGTACGTGCGGCGGCGATCGCCCTCGGACCTGGTCCGCACGATCAGGCCCGCCTCCTGCAGCACCTTCACGTGGTGGGCGACCAGGTTGGTGGGCATGCCCAGGTCGGCGCCGATCTCCCCGGGGGACGCGTCCCCCAGCGTGAGCGCGTCCACGATCGCCAGCCGCGCCGGGTCACCGAGCGCGGCGTGGATCCGCGCCCGCGCATGCAGGGGAGAAGGCTCGCCGTTCATTGACTCAATACTTACTGAGCGATCCCGCTCGGTCAAGCCCGTCGCCGGACGAACCTCCTACCCGAGCGTAAGGCAGAACCGCTGGCGGCTTCCGCCCTCGGGGCCATCGGCCTCAACGCTCCCACCGACGAAACCCAGCCGCTCGTAGAACGCCCGGGAGCCGCTCACCTCGGCAGCCGGGTGATCCTCTCCAAACGTCACCACCTCAAGGCTGCAGGGACGCCGGCACCGGCCGATCACGTGGTCGACCAGTGCCTGCCCGACTCCGCGGCGACGGGCGACCTCATCCACGACCAGCCAGTTGATGCGGTACGACGGCGCGCGGCCACCGGTGAGAATCCCGCCGAGCAGCCGATCACCCTGCCCACGGACGACGAACGCGCTACCCCGGCCGATGTTCCGATCCAACGCCTCGAGGAAACCCCGGTCGTTCACCATCGGGCCGAACCACTGTTCCACGCCCGCCGCCAGCGCGAGAAGACCATCGACATCGCCAGGAACCGCCGTTTCCACCTTCACCAGCCAACGATCCCACCCGGAAGGCTTCTCCATCAGCCGTGGCAAGGATGAGTCGCTCAGCACGCGGGGACGCCGGGGACCTCGTTGTCGCTGGTGAAAGTGATCGGCCGTTCGAGCGGAAGATCACGGGTGGTCCCGATGCCCAGCCAGCTCAGCCTGAACCGGAGGAAGTCGATCGTCATGAAGCTGTTCTCCGCCATGGCCGGCCGGCACGTCATGGTCAGCGACCACTGGACGGTCGCTTCCTCGTCGGGGGCCAGCGTCACCTGCTTCAGCGCGGTTGCCGAGCCGGTGAAGCCCTTGCTGCCCGGCGCGAAGGTGACCTGCTGGCGGGAGAGCCATTCGACCGTGTCGACGTCGAGGCCGTGCACGGTGAAGGGCAGGTGACCGTCGTTGCGGACGCTGAAGGTGGCGGTCACGGTCGCGGCGTGCCTGCCACGCACCACCATCCGGGTCGTGGTCACGCCGTCGTCGGCCCACGACATGCCCTCTCCCGGACCGATCACGCTGCCCTCGCCCATCCGAGGGTTGCCCCACCGGACGAAGGCGGCGCCGGCCACGGCAACGAGCACGACAGCGGCGATCACCACCCGGCGGCGGCGCTTCGGGCGCGGGCGTGGATCAGTCACGGTGGTTGTGCTGCCTTCCGTCGTGTCCATCCTGGTCTCCTGTGCCGTTGCGCTCCGCTGTGGAAGATCGTGCCACGCCGGCGGCAATACGGTTCGGGGATCACCGATTGATTCTGACGGTCTTGCAGGGGAGCAGTGGGGCCAGTTGTGGGTCGCAGCGGAGTAGCTGCGCAAGGTCGGGTGCGGTGAGCTCGACCTGATCGGCGGTTTGCGCGGCCCGGGTGAGCAGAGCTGTCGTGCCGCGGGTCTCAGCAGTCGCGTTGACGCGCTGGAGCATGGCGCGTACGTCGACTTTGCTGCCGAGCCGGCCGCCACCGTTCCATGCCGCCATCACTGCTCCCCGTGCACTGTTGTGCTGCGGGGAAGGGCAGCTTGCCTGCGGGTGTCCGAACCGGTTCGCGGCCAGTTCGAACACCCGTTCTAAGCTGAAATTGCATGATGATCATGCAGGTCGGCGGGGAAAGCGCAAACCGGCAGCGCACGGCACCCTGCGTGGCCCTCAACAAGAAGCGGGTGTTGTCCGCGCACACCATGCTCACCGCGGCCGGAGTGGTACCGCGGGCATCCTCTCCTGCACCGTCCCCGAAGGGAAGTACTCGATCACCGGCTCGGCCGACACGTCGAGTGACCGCCAAAGGCGACGTTCTCGCGCGTTCTGCGGCATGTGACTGGGAGGCGCGGCCTCGGCGTCCAGACCCGCTGGCGGACATGTAGCCTCGTCGGGCGTGCCGGCAAAGGCGGATGGGAAAGTCCGTTACTAGCGTTTCGCTAACGACCGCAAGGTATGAGCCGGTTCGAGTCCGGTAGCCCGGCGCGCCCGCTCGGCGGCAGATCCGGATGTCTGGTCGTGGATCGGCGACGTGGTGGGTGGAGACCTGGAGATCCTCCTGCTCGACGACGAGGGCCGGATCAAGGCCGACTACATGTTCCCGGGACCCTGACCCGGTGCCGCGGTGGGCACCGGCCCGGCGGCGGCCTGGAGAGCCTCGGCCGTCGCCGGGTCGACCGGCAGGAACGCCTCCAGCTTCAGCTCGGCGAGCGTCACATCGACGGCGGTGGCGAACGTCGTCACGGTCGTCATCAGGTGCAGCTCACCGCGCGAGGACAGCAGGTGGAGCGGCACCGCGAAACCGAGCTGCCCGGCGGACGGCTCCAGGTCGGGGACGTAGCCCGCGAGTTCCTCGCGTAACTCCGGCAGGTGGCCGAGGCGGGTCAGGATGTGGCGTGCCCACTCGGCAAGGTTGCGGATGCGGGGCGCGATGCCGTTGGGGTGCAGCGCGAGGCGGTAGACGTTCTTACCCGGGCCGACCAACTCGGGGGCGCCACCCTCTGTGATCAGGTCGAACGCATCGTTCGCGGCGATCAGGTCGCCGTCTCGGTCCACGACCAGCGCCGGGTACGGCAGGTACCCGAGGAGGATGTGGTCGATCGCCGTGCGTACCGGGGCCAGCACCGGGTCGTCGAGCGAGCTCTCCGGATAGGCGGGCGCGTATCCGGCGGCCAGCAGCAGCTCGTTGCGCTCCCGCAGCGGCAGTTCGAGCGACTCGGCCAGGCGTACGACCATGGTCCGGCCGGGGACGGACCTGCCGGACTCGATAAAGCTGAGGTGCCGCTGGGTGGTACCCGCCCGCACCGCCAGGTCGAGCTGGCTGAGATGACGGTGGGTACGGCGTGCGCGCAGCGCTCGAGAGAAGTCCACGGTCCTGTTGTAACGCGGCGGAGAATTCCCAGCGATTCCCCGTAGGGAATTGCCACCGTCCACGTCGGTCATGAGCATCGTCGGCATGGACATCGGTGTACTGCTTCCGACCGGAACCGCCCAATGGGGCACCGACGGCGACTCTCGAGAGCTGGTCGCCTTCGGTCGCGAGGCCGAACGATCGGGTTTCTCCTCTCTCTTCGTCAACGACTCGCTGATCAGCCCGCGCGTCGAGGCGCTGACGATGCTGGCCGCGCTCGCCCCGGTGACCGAGACCGTGACCCTGGGGACGGGCGCGCTACTGCCCTTCCTACGCCGGCCGATCCAGACGGCTCAGTCCCTGGCGTCGATCGACCTGCTGTCCGGCGGTCGGCTCACCGTGACCGTGGGCGCGGGCTTTCCCGGCCGTTTCGGGCGGCCGTTCTACACGCTGTCCGAGGTGCCATGGGAACGGCGTTTCGCCCGGCTGGACGAGACGGTCGCGCTGTGGCGGGCTCTGTGGGACGGCGCCGGCTCCTTCCACGGCGAGATTCTCAGGTTCACCGACATCCCGCCCGCGACCAGACCGTTCCGCGTCGGCGGCCCGCCCATATGGCT
>KL571345.1:4038-11137 GCA_000715855.1 Actinoplanes liguriensis | reverse complement strand
CGCGGCCCCCGCCGCGCTGGCTCGCACCGGCCGCATGTACGACGGATGGCTGCCCTACCCGCCCGACCCGGCCGACTACGCGTCCGGCTTGGTGGACGTCCGGAGGGCGGCGGCCGACGCCGGTCGCAGCCCCGAGGACATCACCCCTGCACTGTTCATCTCCGTACGGGTCGACGAGGGGGTCGAGGCCGGTCGCCGGGCGCTGGACGACTACGCGCGGGCCGGCTACGGCATGCCGCTGGAGGAGCTGGAAAAGATCCAGGCGGTCGTCACCGGCTCGGCCGAGCAGGTCCATGAGGCGCTGGCCCGGTACGTCGCCGCCGGCGCACGCCACATCGTCGTCCGCCTGGGCGCTCTGGACCTGCACTCCCAGCGCGACCAGCTCGAGCGGATCAGCGCCCTGATCCCCGCCGTACGGGCATCAGCTGATCACGCCTCCGCCTCGGGCGGATCCTGAGAGTCGCGAGAGCCCTCCCGGGATACCGATCAGCGCTTCGAAGCACGGCCGGAGCAGCCGCGTGATCTGCTCCGGCGACCCGTCACGGAGCGGGCCTAGCCCGATGAGGTTCCGACCCGCTTCATCGAGCATCATGACGTCGTATCGCTCAAAGGAACCCTCGACGGCCCACAGATCAATTCGGCACGTCGTC
This sequence comes from Actinoplanes liguriensis, assembly GCA_000715855.1. Classification (GTDB taxonomy): domain Bacteria; phylum Actinomycetota; class Actinomycetes; order Mycobacteriales; family Micromonosporaceae; genus Actinoplanes; species Actinoplanes liguriensis. The sequence goes on along the minus strand of KL571345.1, from coordinate 10,487 downwards.
GTGGAAATGAAATCTGGCCGGCATTCTCAGAACACGACGACCGCCACGCCGCGCGGCTTGGGTCGACCGGGACAGTGGGGGCCACCAATGGCCGTCAGAATCATCACCGATCGTCTGTCCCCGCACAAGCCGCTATTTTTCGCCGGCGGGGTTCTCTGATGGTGGCCGCACTCGCGGTGAGAGTCGTTCGCCGGGCGCTAGGTCGTCGCGCCAGTAGCGGTAGACGTTACCGATGACGACCTCGACGGTCTCAGCCGCGATGAGGCAGGGGAGAGGCTCCCGCGACCCGATCAGTGGCTCGAGGTCGAAGGCCACGATCAGCGGCGGGTCCTCGCCGACATGGCGGCGCACCAGCTCGCGCTCGTCCCGGGTCGGCTCCCGGAACGTGGGGTCGGTGAACTGCGTCGGGCACGCCAGGTAGGCGACGTCGGTGAAGACGACCTCAAGGCCGTGGTAGTAGGTCAGATCGTAGTTGGCGGCGAGACGTAGCCGTGAGCTGTCGAACTCCTGAATGTCCCATTCCGACCACGGCCCTGGAGGGAGCTTGATCACTCGATGATCATCGCATCCGCGGTCCGGTGCCGCGCCGGGCGTCAGGCGGGGCGGTAGGTGGCGTGGTCGAAGTCGGCGTAGCCGGACTCGGCGCCCAGGTCCTGGACCCAGAGGCCGACGAAAGCGCCGGTGAAACCCCAGGCCTCGGGCTCGCCGGGGACGATCGTCGCGGCGTACTCGTCGGAGAGGGTGGTGGCGTCGAAGGTGGCGCCCAGCTCGTGCCAGAGCGGGTCGGAGCCGGGCGAGGTGGTGTACGCGAACGTCAGGTCCGGCCCGTCCAGGCGCAGCCGCAACCCGACCCGCCGCACGTCGCCGAGCGGGAGCCGCAGGCCGGGCGCGACGGCGACCCGCCCGCTGTCGCAGCAGAGCACGTCGAGCACCGTGGCGCCGTCGTCGTCGGCGGTCACGTGCAGGTAGTACCAGTTGCGGGTGTTGTAGTACGCGGTGATGCCGGCCAGCTGCCGGAAGCTGCGCGGCGCGAACTCACAGGTCGCCTCGAACGTGCAGCTCGGGGCGGTCACCCGGCGGGCCACCAGGCTCGGACGGTGCCGGGCCATCGGGGACTGCCCGCCGTGGATGCGCAGGTGTGACGGGCGCGCGGACAGGTCGGCCCAGTCCGGGGTGGCGGGGCGGCGGAGCGTGGACCAGTCGGGGCCCAGCGCCGTACCGTCGAAATCGTCTTTTTCTTCTTCTGAGCCGACCGGCAGGGGCGTGGCCGGGCCGTCGGCGGGGGCCGGGACGTGCTCGGCCGGGATGCCGTCGCGGATGCGGGGCCAGTCGCCGGCCGGCCAGTCCACCTGCTGCAGCGCGGTTTCGCGGCCGAGCACGCAGCGGCCGCTGGGCTGGTATGGGCGGGCGGCCAGATGCGCCAGGTACCACTCACCGGCGGGTGTCTGCACGAGACTGCCGTGGCCGGCTTTCTGCAGCGCCAGGTCGGGGCGGCCGGCCGAGGTGAGCAGCGGCCCGGCGGGATCTACCTCGTAGCCGCCGAGCAGGTGCCGGGAGCGGGCGACGGTGACCTGATGCGTCAGCGTGGTGCCGCCCTCCGCGGTGACCAGGTAGTACCAGCCGTCCTTGCGGTAGATGTTGGGCGCCTCGGTGAGTCCGGCCTCGGTGCCGTCGAAGATGACGGTTTCCGGGCCGGTCAGGCGGCGCTGGTCACGGTCGTACCGCTGAATGGAGATGCCGGCGAAGCGGTCGCGGCCGGGGCGCCAGTCGGCGCGCATCGACAGCATCCAGGTGGTGCCGTCGTCGTCGTGGAAGAGCGAGGCGTCGAAGCCGCGGCCGTGCAGCACCACCGGATCCGACCACGGGCCGTCGATGTCGGGCGCGGTGACCAGGTAGTTCTGCGGATCCCAGTAGCCGCCGGCGAACGTCGCGACATCCGTGTAGAGCAGGTGGAACAGCCCGTGGGCGTAGGTCAGGTTCGGCGCCCAGACCCCGCACGAGTCGGCGGTCCCGGTGAGGTCGAGCAGTCGCCGCTCGGTCAGCGCACCACTGAGCGGCCGCCAGTCGACCAGGTCGGTCGAGTGGTGCAGCCGCACGCCCGGGAACCACTCGAAGGTGGACGTGGCGATGTAGTAGTCCGCGCCGACCCGGACGATCGATGGGTCTGGATGGAATCCGGGCAGCACCGGGTTCCGGATCATGCGCTCGCCGGTTCCGTCGTCCCCGGCTGTGGAGGCAGTGGCCTCGGCGACCGTCATGGCGCGATCCTGGCCCGCCGAGCGTCATCCTGTCAACAACTATCGGGTGCTAGTCGGAAATACCGACGTCGATCCGCAATGCGTCAGTTCCGGCATTTTGCCTGCTGAAAGGCATTGCAAACCTTGAATTCTTCGGGGGTACGGCGGATGATTGCGGCCCTGCGATGTCGACAAGACGCCCACCTCCGAAACTTTCGGAACGGGTGACGCAACAAGAGGTGACAGTGATCCGGGCGAGCGGAGCCGGTGTGGTGCGCGCGGCTCAGGCCGGTGACCGCGCGGCGCTCGACGAACTGGCCGCGACGCACCTGCCGATGGTCTACGCGATCGTGCGGCAGAGCCTCGACGGGCATCCCGACGTCGACGACGTCACGCAGGACATCATGGTGCGCGCGCTGCGGCAGCTCGGGTCCCTGCGCTCGCCGGAGAGCTTCCGTCCCTGGCTGGCGGCGATCGCGCTGCGCCAGGTCAGCACCCATCAGGACCGGACCGGCCGGGACGCGGCGCACGTGGTGCCGCTCGACGACGTCCCGGACGTCGCGGATGCCGGTGCGCGGTTCGAGGGCGTCACCGGTTTGCGGGCCGAGTTGTCCGTGCAGCGGCGCCAGGCGCGGAGGGCCGCCCGCTGGCTGGACCCGGACGACCGGATACTGCTCGCACTGTGGTGGCTGGAGACGGCCGGGCGGTTGTCGCGTGCCGGCCTGGCGAAGGCGCTCGGTGTCACCGTCGTTCATGCGGGCGTACGGGTTCAGCGGATGCGCGCCCACCTGGAGCTGAGCCGGATGATCGTGGCCGCCCTGGACGCCCGGCCCCGGTGTCGTGAGCTGGACGCCGAGTTGGCCGGGTGGGACGGGGTGCCGGGTCCACGGTGGCGTAAACGGCTGGGCCGGCACGTTCGCGCGTGCGTCACCTGCGGTGCGGCGGCCGGCGGTCTGGTGGAGCCCGACCGGTTGCTGCCCGTGGTGCTGGCGGTCCCGGCGGCCGTCACCAGGAGTGCGGCTCATCCGGTCGCGGCCGTCCTGGTGGCGAGCGCCCTGGTCGTCGGGGTCACCGCCGGCGCCGTGCACCTGGCCGGGCCGGACTACGCCCGGCCGGTGACGGTGGCGCTGACGCCCGAGCCGGCGACGACATCCTCGTTGCGTGGCCCCGGCCCGCTCCGGATCGGGCCGGTGTCGCTGGAAGCGGCGAACGCGACCGGGCGCTACGTGACCGCGGCCGCGACCTTCGGCGTGCTCACCGCGGTCGGCCCGGACAACACCGTCACGGCCCGGCGGCAGTCGAGTTTTCAGGTGGTGACGGGGCTGGCCGACGCGCGCTGCTTCTCGTTCCGGTACAGCGACGGCGGCTACCTACGGCACGCCTCGTGGCGGGTGCGGGTGACCGCGGACGAGGGGACCCCACTGTTCCGTGGTGACGCGACGTTCTGCCCCGGGCCCGGGACGGCTCCCGGCTCGGTGTCGCTGGAGTCGTCGAACTATCCCGGATGGTTCCTGCGGCACCGCGGTGACGAGCTGTGGGTCGACCGGTTCGACGGCACGGAATCGGCGCGTGCCGACGGCTCGTTCCTGGTCCGCGCGGCGCTCGCGCGGATATAACAGAACCGCGGGATCTGCTTTTCGCGGTATTCGCAGAAGAACTTTTCCGGGAATCGTTATGTGCACGTCCCGGCGCTGGTCGCGCGGCCAAAGAATTGAAAACGGCGGTAACCGTCTGGCAATATCGCCGTCACGAATGTGAGCGCTCCCATTCCGGGATTCGCGCGTGCCCCGACATTCTCATCCCCAGGAGCTCCGATGAGCGAAAACCAACCACAAACGATGCGTCGCCGGTGGTGGCGGGGTGCGGCCGCCGCGCTGGTCCTGATGGCCGGCGCCGGTGGCGTCGCCGTCACCACCACCCCGGCCGCCGCGGCCACGATCGACACCAGCGCCTCCTACGTGCTGGTCAACCGCAACAGCGGCAAAGCCCTCGACCTCTACAACCTGGCCACCACCGACGGCGCGCGGATCACCCAGTGGACGCGCAACGACCAGGCGCAGCAGCAGTGGCAGTTCGTCGACTCCGGCGGCGGTTTCTACCGGCTCAGGTCCAAGCTCTCGGGCAAGGTCCTGGACGTCTACAACCTGTCGACGGCCGACGGCGGCGCGATCGTGCAGTGGACCGACAACAACACCACCAACCAGCAGTTCAGCGTGCAGGACGTCGACGGTTACGTTCAGCTGATCAACCGCAACAGCGGCAAGGCCGTCGAGGTGCAGGGCGCGGCCACCACCGACGGGGCGAACATCGTGCAGTACGCCGACTGGAACGGCGCCAACCAGCAGTGGCAGCTCGTGAAGGTCGGCAGCGGCGGGACCGGGGCGTGCACGCTGCCCTCGACCTACCGCTGGTCGTCGACCGGCTCGCTGGCGAACCCGAAGTCCGGCTGGGTCTCGCTGAAGGACTTCACCGTCGTGCCCTACAACGGCAAGAACCTGGTCTACGCCACCACTCACGACACCGGGTCGACCTGGGGCTCGATGAACTTCACCCCGTTCACCAACTGGTCCGACATGGCCTCGGCCGGTCAGAACGGGATGAGCCAGGGCACGGTGGCACCGACGCTGTTCTACTTCGCGCCGAAGAACATCTGGGTGCTCACCTACCAGTGGGGCGCGTCCGCGTTCTCCTACCGCACGTCGAGCGACCCGACCAACGCGAACGGCTGGTCCGCGGCGCAGACGCTGTTCACCGGCAGCATCACCGGTTCCGGCACCGGGCCGATCGACCAGACGCTGATCGGCGACGGGACGAACATGTACCTGTTCTTCGCCGGCGACAACGGCAAGATCTACCGGGCGAGCATGCCGATCGGCAACTTCCCGGGCAGCTTCGGCTCCTCGTACACGACGATCATGAGCGACTCGACGAACAACCTGTTCGAGGCGCCCCAGGTCTACAAGGTGCAGGGACAGAACCAGTACCTGATGATCGTCGAGGCGATCGGGGCCAACGGCCGCTACTTCCGCTCGTTCACGGCGACCAGCCTGAGCGGTTCGTGGACCGCGCAGGCGGCGACCGAGAGCAACCCGTTCGCCGGCAAGGCCAACAGCGGCGCCACCTGGACCAACGACATCAGCCACGGGGAGCTGGTCCGCGTCACGGCCGACCAGACGATGACGGTCGACCCGTGCAACCTGCAGCTGCTCTACCAGGGTCGCTCGCCGAGCTCCGGCGGTGACTACGGGCTGCTGCCGTACCGGCCGGGGCTGCTGACCCTGCAGCGGTAACCGTCGTCCACGGCGGGCCGGTCCGGTGATGCGCCGGCACCGGCCCGCCGATTCTTGTGCGCGGTGCGCCAGATTTCCTGATTTCTGTTATCCGGAGTCGTTACGGATGGTCGACGCCCACCATTGAAATTCTCGGATTTTTCGTCGAAACTTCCGGAGCCGACTATTCCTGCTGGCCCCGGCGGTGCAGCTCAGGTGGCCCCGATACTTCCGAAACTTCTACTTGTTTCGATGTTGTTACCGTGTCAACATGGCTGTGCATTGATGCCCGTCTCTGACAAATGGCTCTGCGCCGACCGAATTCCCGCACGCTCTCGGCGTTCCCCGCGCGGAGTCGAAAGGAGTCCCTCGTGGCACATCGGTTACCTGTCCCACGCCGGCCGTTGCGCGTCCGCGTCCTGATCGCCGGCACGGCCGCCGCGGCCGCGGCACTCGGCGTCCTGATGGTGGCGCCCGGGGCGAACGCCGCGGCGAGCACCCTCGGCGCCGCGGCCGCCCAGTCCGGCCGCTACTTCGGCACGGCTATCGCCGCGAGCCGGCTCGGCGACTCGACGTACTCCACGATCGCGGCCCGTGAGTTCAACATGATCACGCCCGAGAACGAGATGAAGCCGGACGCCACCGAGCCCCAGCGGGGCCAGTTCAACTTCAACTCGGGCGACCAGATCTACAACTGGGCAACCCAGCGCGGCCTGAAGGTCCGCGGGCACACCCTCGCCTGGCACGCGCAGCAGCCGGGCTGGATGCAGAGCCTGAGCGGCAGCAGCCTGCGCCAGGCGATGATCGACCACATCAACGGCGTGATGGCCCACTACAAGGGCAAGCTCGCCGCGTGGGACGTCGTCAACGAGGCGTTCAACGAGGACGGCAGCCGGCGCAACTCCAACCTGCAGGGCACCGGCAACGACTGGATCGAGGTGGC
>KL571345.1:3269-3767 GCA_000715855.1 Actinoplanes liguriensis | reverse complement strand
GTTCCGGACCGCTCGCGCCGCCGACCCGTCCGTCCGGCTCTGCTACAACGACTACAACATCGAGAACTGGTCCTACGCCAAGACGCAGGGCGTCTACAACATGATCCGCGACTTCAAGTCCCGCGGCGTGCCGATCGACTGCGTGGGCCTGCAGACGCACTTCACCGGCGGCAGCTCGCTGCCCGGCAACTTCTCGACCACCCTGTCGAGCTTCGCCGCGCTCGGCGTCGACGTCGCGCTGACCGAGGTGGACGTCACCAACGCCTCGACCAGCCAGTACTCCGGACTGACCCAGGCCTGCGTCAACGTGCCCCGCTGCATCGGCATCACCGTGTGGGGCGTGCGTGACAGCGACTCGTGGCGCTCCAGCGAGAGCCCGCTGCTGTTCGACGGCAGCGGCAACAAGAAGGCCGCCTACACCTCGGTGCTCAACGCGCTCAACGCCGCGGGCCCCGTCACCTCCTCACCGACACCGAGCGGTGGCAGCGGGTCCCCGTC
>KL571345.1:2585-3048 GCA_000715855.1 Actinoplanes liguriensis | reverse complement strand
GAGATGTGTATAAGAGACAGGTGCATCGACGTGCCGAACGCGACCCAGACCAACGGCACCCGGGTCCAGCTCTACGACTGCAACGGCCAGTCCAACCAGGCCTGGACGCTGACATCGACCAAACAATTGACGGTGTACGGCACCAGGTGCCTGGACGCGGCCGGAACCGCCAACGGCTCGGCGGTGCAGATCTACAGCTGCAACGGCCAGGCCAACCAGCAGTGGAACGTCAACAGCAACGGCACCATCACCGGAGTCCAGTCCGGGCGCTGCCTCGACGTCTGGGGGACCGGCAACGGCCAGCAGGTCCAGCTCTACGACTGCAACGGCCAAGCCAACCAGCGGTTCAGCCTGAACTGATCGTCATCACCACCCGGGCGGCCGCCACCTGCCCTCGCCGCGATGGCGATGCACGGCGCAGGTGGCGCGGATCCCGCCGGTACGTGACGGCTCGGCAGCACTG
>KL571345.1:2095-2371 GCA_000715855.1 Actinoplanes liguriensis | reverse complement strand
CTGTTCGGCTGCCGAGCCGTCACCCTCCTACGACGTGCTCACCCGCGGATAGTCACTGACATTCTTCAGAGGAATCGGATCGCCGCTCTCGTCCAGGATCTTCCGATCGCCGACCGGCTCATTCAGCACCGCGGTGGCCTCGTTGACCTCGGCCACCAGATCGCTGGTCCGGTTGGACTGCTCGAACCGCACCCGGATCTGAACCGTCGTCGCGTCCTCCTTCAGCACCTCAGCACGGCCGAAGCCGTCACTGGGCCCCCGGGAGTACAGAACGAC
>KL571345.1:0-1831 GCA_000715855.1 Actinoplanes liguriensis | reverse complement strand
GCGGCGGGCGGCCGGTACCCGACCAGAGGCGCGGTGGCCTCGGCGCTCCCGCAACCGGCGAGAAGGGCGGCCCCGAGGGCCGCGACCAGCCTCCGCTGCCACCGGTCCACCACAGCCATAAGCTACCCGGGAAACCCTGGTCACGGTCGGTGTCGGTGAACGCGATCAGTCGAACAAACTCGGGACGCCAGAGCGGGCGTACCGCCACGGCGGAGAACCGGGCAGTCGCCGAGCCGGTGACTGCCCGCCACCAGCCCGCTCAAGCCCCCAGCTGGCACCCACGGCTCTGCATGCCCGTTTTGTGAACCGTGAGTGCCAGCCGGGAGGAGTCAGGCGAACGTGACGCCGGTCAGGGTCTCGCTGAGGGTCCACAGGTGGCGGGCCTGGTCCGGGTCGACCGCGTACGGCATCACGCCGCTGATGTCGTTGAAGCCGCTCAGGTCCTGGCTGCCGCTGGTGCCGGTGACCGCCGGCTCGGCGATGTCACAGTTCTCGCAGTAGACGCCGCCCAGCCCCGCCAGGCTCGGGCTCGTCGCACACCAGACCGGGGTGGCCGCGCCCTGCTCCGGGGTCTTGAGCTGCTTCGCCGGGTCCAGGATCGGGCTGCCGTCCGGGTTCGCCATGCCGGCCGCCACCAGCTCCTCGGTGGTCAGATACTGCTTGAGCCCGGTGGCGACGATGCTGCCCGGATGCGCGGCGAACGCCCGCACCCCGTGGGACTGGCCGCGCCGGTCCAGCTCGACGGCGAACAACGACATCGCGGTCTTCGACTGGCCGTAGCCGAGCCACGGGTCGTACGCGCGAGTCCGGAAGTTGGGGTCGTCGAAGACGACCGGCGAATAGCGGTGACCCAGCGACGTCAAGGTCACCACCCGGGCCCCCTCGGCGGCCCGCAGAGCCGGCCAGAGTCGCGCCGCGAGCTGGAAATGACCCAGGTAGTTGATCGAGAAGTGCAGCTCGTTGCCCCGGGAGTCGCGGCCCAGCGGTGCCGCCATGATCCCGGCGGACTCGACCAGGATGTGTACCTTCGGCCCGATCCCGGCCGCGGCGGCGTCGACCGAGGCCGGGTCGCTCAGGTCGGTCGTGAGGAACTCGGCGGACAGGCCGGACAGGGCCTCCCGGGCGTGGGCGGTGTCCCGGTCGAGGATCACGACGTGGGCGCCGGCCTTGCCGAGCGCGAGCGCGGTCTGCAGACCGAGGCCGGAGTTGGCGCCGGTCACGACGGCGGTCCGGCCGGTCAGGTCGATCGCCGCGAGGACGTCGGTGGTGGTGGAGCCGGCGCCGAAGCCCGAGTGGATGGCGTGTTGCGGGGTTGTCATGGCTCAGATACTCACGCCCCGGGCGGTTCGCTCGCCCCGGTGAGACACCCTGGTCCGCCGGCCCGGGGTCCGGCCAGGGTCGTACCCGGGCTCGACCGGGACCCGCCGCGGCTGAAGGTGGTTGACGTAACCGACGAGCCGAGAAAGGCGGAGTGACCATGTCCTCCCTGTTCCGCATTTACCTGATCCGTGGCCTGATCGCCATCGCGTGGTCGATCGCCTTCGCCGGCGTCCAGAACGAGCTGACCGCCGTGTCGGTGGCGCTGCTGGTCCTCTACCCGGTGATCGACGTGGTCGCGTCGCTCGCCGACGTCCGGGAGAACCCGGGCACGCCGGCCCGGCGGCTGCAGGTCTTCAACACCAGCCTGAGCGCGGTCACCGCGGCCGGCCTGGGCCTGGCGGCGATCAGCGGGATCGGCGCGGTGCTGTTCGTCTTCGGCCTGTGGGCGATCATCGCCGGTGTGGCGCAGGTCGTCGTCGCGCTCAGCCGCCGCCGGGTGCTGGGGTGGCAG
>KL571344.1:12520-12873 GCA_000715855.1 Actinoplanes liguriensis | reverse complement strand
CCAGGTGCGCGTCGGTGTCGTCCTCGCGCAGCACGTCGAGCACCCGCCGCAGGTCGTCGAGCGCGGAGCGCCCGGTGTCGGCGATCAGCCGCAGCGCCTCGGCGGCCTTCTCGCCGCGGCTGGCGGCCAGGGTCGCGCCGCCCCCGGCGAGCCCGATCATGATCGAGACGTGGTGGCCGACCAGGTCGTGCATCTCGCGGGCGATCCGGGCGCGTTCGGCGGCGACCGCGAGCCGGGCCTGCTGATCACGTTCGGTCTCCAGGCGGGCGGCCCGGTCCGCGAGGGCGGTCAGGTAGGCGCGCAGGGTCCGGGCGGCCAGACCGGCGGCGATCGCGGCCGAGCAGGTCCCGAGT
>KL571344.1:5204-12341 GCA_000715855.1 Actinoplanes liguriensis | reverse complement strand
GATGTGTATAAGAGACAGCGTAGAGCGCGAAGGTGAACTGCGCCGCGGTCACCGCGGCGACCGCGATCAACGTCCGCATCGTGCAGCGCTCGGCGACGCCGTAGAGCACGACGAGCAGGCTGATCCCGGTGCTGATCCACAGGTCGGCGGACCACTGCGCGAGCAGCACGGCGAGGACCGCGGCGAACGCGAGGACCGGGAAGCGCCGGCGCCACCACAACGGCAGGATCAGGGCGAACGCGCCGGCGACGATCAGCGGGCGCCCGTGGTTGTGCGGCGCATGGATCAGGTCGGGGAGGCTGAACAGCAGGATCGCGACGGGGACGATCGTCGCGGTGAGCCACGGCCGCCGGCGCCGGCTCAGCAGCCGGCCCGCGACCGGAGACGTGAGGAACGCATCCGGCGCGGGCGGGGTCTGCCTGGTCATGAGGTGAATTGTCCGAGCCCGCGCCGGGTCACGCGTCGCTTCGGGTCAGCCGGTAGGCCGCGGCGCCCAGCAGGACTACGGCGTACACCGCGAGGACCCCGAGCCCACCGGCCGCGCTGAGCGAGCCGTCCGAGGTCGTCAGCGACATCAGCGCACTACCGGCGTTGCTCGGCAGATACGGCGTGACGGCGTCCGCGAACGAGTCCGGCAGCAGCGAGGTCAGACCGGGAACGATCAGCAGGCTCGCCGCCAGGATCGCGATGCCCCCGGCCGCCGACCGGACCAGGATGCCCAGCGCGACGCCGAGCACGGCCACCACACCGAGGTACAGACCCGCGCCGAGCAGGCTGCGCAGCACACCGTCGTCGCCGAGCCCGAGAGCGGTGATGCCGTCGGCCAGCAACGGCGAGCCGATCACGAACGCAGACACCGCGCCGAGCGCCATCAGCAGGGTCGCCACGCCACCCACGATGACCGCTTTGGACCACAAGACCGGCAACCGCGACGGTACGGCCGTGAGCGTCGACCGGATCATCCCGGTGGTGTACTCCCCCGCCGCGAGCAGCACCCCGAGCACGCCGACCGCCAGCGCGGCCAGGGTCGAGCCGCTCAGCGCGATGCTCACCGCGTCGCTCGCGCCCGAACCCGGGCCGGGTCCCTGCGTGCCGTCCGGGTCGATGGTGAGCGCGGCGATCACCCCGAACGCCACCAGCAGCACGGCCGAGACGCCGAGCGTGATCCAGGTGGAGCGCAGCGACCAGAACTTGGTCCACTCACCGGCGAGCACGCCGCGGGCGGTGAGCCGGTAGGCCGGGCGGGTCACGGGCCGGTCTGCGGTGATGCTCATCGGGTCGCCTCCTGAAGGGTTCCGGTGTATTCGACGGCGTCCCGGGTCAGATCCATGAACGCCTCTTCCAGCGACACCTCGTGCCGGCTCAGCTCGTACAGCGGAATCCGGTGCTCGGCGGCGGCGAACCCGATCTCGTGCGGGGTCATGCCGGTGACCAGCAGCTCCTCGGAGGCGGTCGAGGTGACCGTCACGCCGGGCCGCGACAGCGCGGTGCGCAACATCCCGGGCTGGGTGGTGGCGACCTTCACCCCGCCGCCCGCGGTCTGCGCGACCAGGTCGGCGACGCTCGTGTCGGCGAGCAGCCGGCCCCGGCCGACGATCACCAGGTGGTCGGCGATCAGCGCGGTCTCGCTCATCAGATGCGAGGACAGCATGACGGTACGGCCCTCCGCCGCCAGCCCGGCGAGCAGATTGCGCACCCCGCCGCGATGCCCAGCCGCTGGCCCATGCCCAGGGAGAACGCGCCGACCCGCTGGTTCGCCACCTTGGTCAGCCCGGCCAGCTCGATCACCTCGTCGACCCGGCGGCGCGGGATGCCGTGCGTGCGGGCCAGCCCGAGCAGGTGGCTGACCGCCGTACGGCCCGGGTGCACCGCCTTGGCCTCCAGCAACGCGCCGATCTCGTGCAGCGGGGCGTGGTGCTCGGCGTACCGCCGGCCGTTGACCAGCACCGACCCGGACGTCGGCCGGTCCAGCCCGACGATCATCCGCATGGTGGTCGACTTGCCGGCGCCGTTCGGGCCGAGGAAGCCGGTCACCTGCCCGGGCTCCGCCACGAAGCTCAGGCCGTCGACGGCCACCTTGCTGCCGTAGCGCTTGACGACGCTGCGTACCTCTATCATCTGCCGCCTCTTCCGTGGTGCCGACCTCGTGAGATCAACGCTAGGAGGCGGCCGGGCCCCGGCACTGGTACCGCGGTGGACACTTCGCCGCGGCCGCTGGTACCGCGGTACCACTCCGGAGGCCCGCGCTGCGCAACCGCGTCAGGCGACGGTCTCCAGGCGGACCGGGCCGAGCAGGCCGGACGGCTGGAGCGGGCTCGCGGCGGTCATGCCGTTCGGGATGCCGACCGAGACGGTCACCGGGCTCGTCACGCCCGGCTGCAGGTCGCCGACCATGCGGTTGTACCAGCTGTTGGTCACCCGCACCTCGATCCGGTTGGCGCCGGTCCGGATCGCGTCGGTGACGTCCACCCGGTAGGGCGCGCGCCACACGGTCCCGGCGTCCGCGCCGTTCACGATCACCTGCGCGATGTCGTGCACCTCCCCCAGGTCGAGCCAGACGCGACCCGGGCCCCGGCCGGCCGGCACGGTCCAGGAACGGGTGTAGCTCGCGGTCCCGGAGAAGTACCGGATCCCCGCCTCCGGGTTCTCGGTGAGATCCTGCAGGAAGGGCAGGGTCACCGAGCCGGGCGCGCCACGTCCCGGCTCGAAGGCGACAGACCATTCGCCTTCGGCGACCGCGACGGTACGGCGTTTCGCCGCGGCCACCGTGTGCGACCCGGCCGGCCCGTGCGCGATCACGATGAACCGCGAGTCGGACGGCCCGAGCTCCACGGTCAGCGCCGTACGTCCCTTGTCCGTGCTGAACCCGGCCGCCGTGACACTGCCGCTGACCGGATCCCAGAGCTCGACGGCCTTGCCGATCGCCCGCAGCGTGACGGCGGCGGTGGTCGCGATCGCCCGCCGGTTCACCACGTAGTAGATGTCCGCGTCGCCGGTGCGCCGGTGGATCCAGCCGAGCGGGTCGTCCTGGTCGAACGGGTATCTCCAGTCCTCGGCGACGCCCAGGATCGACAGCGCCTCGGCGGGCAGCATCCCGGTGAACACGCGCCCGGACCCGACGACGCGATCCTGTTCGTCCTGCTCACCCCAGAGCTTGCGGACCAGCGCCGCGAACTGCGCGTCGTCGTCGCCGAGGCTGGGGCTGACCTGTGGCCGTACCCCCGAGATCGCCGCACCCGCCTGGACCAGGGCAGCGATCTTGCGCAGCACCGGCAGCGTCATCCGGTGCGCGGAGCCGCCCAGGTGGCGGCTTGCGGAAGCCGTCGAGCAGGCCCTTCAGCGCCGACGTGACCTCGGGCGCGCGCAGCACGCCGAGCGCGGACAGGTCGGGGGCGGCTTCGGCGCCGGTGGCGGCTCCGACCGCGGCGGTCGGCGCGCCACGCGCATCCGAGCGCCAGGTGCTGCAGTTGCTCGGCGCGCACGGCCCGCTGTCCCGGGCGCGGCTGACCGAGTTGTCCGGGCTTCCGCTGCGCACGATCAGTGGCGCCACCACCCGGTTGCTGGCCCGTGGACTCGTGACGCACGCCCCCGCGGCTGCGGGCCGCCCCGGCCGTACCGGGAAAGTCTTCGCCCTTCCCGGATCACCGCAGGTGATCGCCGTCGTCGTGGTGACCCACGAGGACCTCGCGATCTGCCGCGTCCGCGCGGACGGCAGCCGGGCCGGGCCGGTCACCCGCACGCCGTTCCGGTGGTGGACCTGCCCGGACCTCCCCGCCGAGGTCGCCGGCCGGCTCGGCGCGGCGGTCGACGGTGTCGTGCTGGCCATCCCGCAGGCCTACCGTCAGGGCCACGGCGTGATGCTGCTCGAAGACGGCGTCCCGGGCTACTACGGGATCGCGGAATACCCGGCCTGGATCCACACCGACCTCGCCGCGGCCCTGACCGCACGCCTCGGCGTCCCGGCGATCGTGGAGAACCTGATCAACCTGGCCGCGCTCGGCGAGGCGGACGGTGTCGACAGCCTCATCTACCTGCGGCTGGGCGACATCGTCGCGAGCGCGGTCGTCATCGAGGGCCGCATCGTGCGGGGTGCGCAGGGCGCCGCCGGCGAACTCGGGCACGTGCACGTCGACCCGCACGGGGTGTTGTGTGCCTGCGGCGCACGCGGCTGCCTGGGCACCGTCGCGAACGCGCGGCACCTGCTCGGCGTGCTGCGCCCCCGCTACGGCGACGACCTCGGCCTGTTCGACGTCATCGCCCTCGCCGCCCAGGGCGAACCCGCGGTCCGCCGCGTCCTCGCCGACCTGGGCCGCACCGCCGGAACCGCGATCGCCGGCAGCCTCCTGATGATCAACCCCCGGGCACTCGTCCTCGACCCGGTCCTCGGCCCGGCAACCGTCGCCGTGCTGGAGGGGTTGCGGGACGCCTTCACCCGCACCCTGCCCACCCGGATCCGCACCGCACTGACCGTGACGCCCGGCCGCCCGCAGGAGGACGCGGTCATCGACGGCGCCACCACACTCTGGCGCGCCTCCACCCAGCACCGATGATCAGCCACTGGTCCAGCAGGGGGCTATGACGCGACGAATGCGGTGACCTCGCGACGCAGGAAGGTCAGGAAGTCCTGCAGGTTCGCGGCCATCACGGTGGCGCAGCCGGCTTCATACACGCCGCCGAGCAGGGTGCCGCCCGACAACCGGAGAACCGGCGAGCCCGATCCGCCGGCCAGGGCGAACAGCGCTCCGCCGCCGTCGGAGCCGAACACGACCACCGCCCGGCCGTCGGTCAGCAGGCGCGGATGGCCCGGATCCTCACCCGGCAGCGGTGGACGGTGGATCCAGTAGCCGTTGCCGACGTCCGGCAACTGCACCTCCGCCACGACCCGGTGGAAAGCCGGCAGATCGGCCGGCAGCGCGTCGCCGTGCAGCTCGGCCAGGCCGGCGAGCTCTGCCGCGGTCGCCGGGCCGCCGATGTCGTGCTCGCCGGGCGGGAATCCGAACCGCGACGCGAACGTGCTCAGGAGCGTGGCGATGCCCGCGCGCATGTCCGCGCCCCACCGCTCGATCCACGCGTCATCCACGCCGTCCGCCTTTCCCTCCTACGTGTCACTGGGTGTGACGAGATCACGCTGACTATATTTCGCGGCGTGGTCACCTTGGGGCTGGCGTCCGCGGCGGCGTTCGCGCTGGCCTGGCTGTCCGCTGTGGCCGGGTTCGGCGGCGGGGTGCTGCTGCTCCCGGTCTTCACCGGACTGTTCGGCCTGCGGGCGGCCGTGCCGATGCTGACCCTCACCCAGCTGGCCAGCAACGGCTCCCGGGTGTGGCTCAACCGGCACGACCTGCGCCGGTCGATCATCGGGCGGTTCGCCGTCGGCGCGATCCCGTGCGCGGTCGCCGGTGGGCTGCTGCTCGCGCACGCCCCGATGGCCGGCCTCCAACGCCTGCTCGGCGTGTTCCTGCTGGTCACGGTGGTGTGGCGACGGTTGCGACCGCATCCCCGGGCGCCCGGCCCGCGCGCGTTCACCGTGGTCGGTGCCGCCTCCGGGCTCGGGTCCGCGCTGCTGGGCTCGGTGGGGCCGCTGACCGCGCCGTTCTTCCTGGCCGCCGGGTTGACGCGGTCCGCCTACATCGGGACGGAGGCGGCCTGCGCCCTGCTCATGCACCTGACCAAACTCACCGTCTACGGCGCCGGTGACCTGCTGACGCGGCGGGTGCTGCTGCTCGGGCTGGTGCTGACCCCGGCGACGCTGGCCGGCGCCTGGGCCGGCCGCAAAACCCTCGGCCGGGTCAGCGACCGCCTGTTCGTCCTGCTGGTCGAGATCGGACTGGTCGCCGCCACCCTCGTCCTGATCGTCAGCGGCTGAGCCACGCCGTAGTGCCCGCGCATGCGCTGATCATCGGGGACTGATCTGTGCTTGCGCGCTCGCGCTGACCGCCAGCGGCTGAGCTGGGCTCTTGCGGCCGCACCGCCGCTCGCCGCGGCCTGGTACAACCACGGTTCCGCCGTCGCACCGAGTGTCGCGCCGGCCCGGGCAGCGCCCGGCGCCTATCACCCCGTCGCGGCCACGCCGGCCGGCCTGCCCGTCACCGTCACGGTGTCTCCGGCTGTGACCGTCTCGCCGGCTGCGACCGCGGCGGCCTGCTCCCCGATGCTCAGGCCCGCCACCACGATCCCGATCACGGCGACCGGCGGCACCGGCACGATCACCGCGCTGACCGCCTGCACCGCCGCAACCGTTTCTTGACCCGGTATTTCGAGACCCGGACGCTGAACCCTTTCGCGATCTACTGCGTGGTCACCGGCCTCGCTGGATTGGCCTGGTTCGGGCTGACCTGACCGGCTCGGCTGCGGCCCGCCACCGCGAGGGCCAGGACGAAGAAGACAGGCGGCAAGCTCGGGCCTCAGGCGGAGAGGACCGCGGTGAGTTGCCGGGTGGTCTGCGCCTTCACCCACGGGTTGGTGGCGGCGTAGGCGCGGTAGGCGAACACCCCGCCGATCAGCGACCGTCCCCTCCCCCGCGCCCAGGTGGCGTCGTCGGCGCCGAGCGCCTCACGGAACGCGTCGCGCGCTTTCCCGTCGAGCAGCGTGAACGCCATCATCAGGTCGCGGGCCGGGTCGCCGCGGCCCAGGCCACCGAAGTCGATCACGGCGCTGACCGTGCCGTCCGTGGTCAGCAGGTTGCCGGTGTGGAAGTCGCCGTGGTACCAGACCGGTGGCCGGTCCCAGCCGGGCGCGGCGACGGCCTCCTCCCAGACCGCGAGCAGCGCTTTCGCGTCGAACGCGTCCGCGAGGCCGGCGATCGCGGCGCGCACCTCTCCGTCGAGGCCGGCGAGCGGATCGTCCGGCTCGACGGCCCCGGTGAGGTCGGCCGACTGCAGCGCGGTCAGGAACTCGGCGAGCCGTAGCGCCGTGTCGACGGACTCGCCCAGGTCCTCGTAGCGGGCCGCCGTCCCGTCCATCCACCGGGAGACGCCCCAGGCCCACGGATAGCCGAAGCCGGGCTCGCCGACGGCGACGGGCTCCGGGATCGCCAGCGGCAGGTGCGGCGCGAGGCGCGGGAGCAGGCGCAACTCCTTGGCCGCCTGCCCGATCGCGCCCGTGTGGCGGGGAAGCCGCACGGACAGACCGGTCCCGAGC
>KL571344.1:4672-5112 GCA_000715855.1 Actinoplanes liguriensis | reverse complement strand
TGTCTCTTATACACATCAACGGGCCCGCCGCCTCCTTGAGGCCGGACGCGACGACGCGGAAATCCTGCCGGGTGGCCGGGCAGTGGAACCTGTCTCTTATACACCGCCGGGCCAGGTGCTCATCCGCTTCGAACCGTTCGATCGTCACGCACCCCATCGAAGCGGATCTCCGGATTCCCGTCGACCGGTTTGCCGCTCGCCCCCGGCCGCCCGACGGCTTGACCGGGGTAGCGTCCGGGTGATGTTCGATGACTTCCGCCTCGACCATGTCGACCTGGACGACGTCACCCTGCGGGTCCGGTACGGCGGCGCCGGCACCCCTGTCGTCCTGCTGCACGGCCATCCCCGGACGCACACCACCTGGCACGCGGTGGCCCCGCGGCTGGCCGGGCGGCACTTCGTGGTGACACCCGACCTGCGCGGCTACGGCGGGTCGACGT
>KL571344.1:2671-4461 GCA_000715855.1 Actinoplanes liguriensis | reverse complement strand
GGGTCGACGCTGCCACCCGACGAGCCGGGCCACGCGCAGTCGAGCAAGCGCGCGATGGCCCGCGACGTCGTCCGGCTGATGGCGCATCTCGGTCACGACCGGTTCGCCGTGGCAGGGCACGACCGCGGGTCGCTGGTGGCGTTCCGCACCGCCATGGACCACCCGGCGGCGGTGTCGCACCTGGTCGTCATGGACGGCCTGCCGGTCGTGGAACACCTGGAGCGTACGGACGCGGTCTTCGCCGCCGCGTGGTGGCACTGGTGGTTCCTGGGCCAGACCGACAAGCCGGCGGAACGGGTGATCTGCGCCGACCCGGACGCCTGGTACGTCACGCCGCCGCCCGCCGAGATGGGCGCCGGCAATCACGCCGACGTGTGGCGGGCGCTGCGCGATCCGGCGGTCGTGCACGGCATGTGCGAGGACTACCGGGCCGGGCTGGGCATCGACCGGGAGCACGACGTGGCCGACCGGGCCGCCGGACGGCAGGTGACCTGCCCGGTCATGCTGCTCGAGTCCGCCGGTGACGACCTCGACATCCACGGGGATCCGGCCGCGATCTGGGCGCCCTGGCTCGCGCGTCCGCTGCGCCACCACGTCATCGACAGCGGCCATCACCAGGCCGAGCAGGCGCCGGACGCGGTCGCGGACGCCATTCTCGGCTTCCTCTGAGGGAGCCGGCTCCGGGATCGGCCCTCGACACGAAGTGTATACCAAGTATCATACTGGGCATGCTACCGAGGACGGTGACGACGTGAGCGTTCGGCATGCGATGTTGGCGCTGCTCAGCGAGGGTCCGAAATACGGTCTCCAGCTCCGGGAGGAGTTCGAGGCACGCACCGGCGAGGTGTGGCCGCTCAACGTCGGGCAGGTCTATCAGACGTTGCAGCGCCTGGAGCGCGACGGCCTGGTCGAGTCCGACGACGACGCCGAGCCCGGCCCGCAGAAGGGCTTCCGGATCACCGCGGCCGGCGGCGAGGAGCTGACCGGCTGGCTGCGGACCCCGCCCGACCTGAGCTCGCCGCCGCGCGACGAGCTGGTCATCAAGGTGCTGATCGCGGTGCGGCTGCCCGGGGTGGATGTGCACGAGGTCATCCAGGCCCATCGGCGGTACGTCGTGGAGCTGATGCAGCAGTGGACCCGGCTCAAGGAGGACGACGCCGGGCACGACCTGGGCCTGACGCTCGCGGTCGACGCCGAGCTGTTCCGCCTCGACGCCGTGGTGCGCTGGCTGGACACCGCGGACGGCCGCCTCAAGCGGGCGGCTTCCGAGCCCGCGCCGGTCGCCCCGGGCACGCCGCAGATCCGCCGCCGGACGGGGGTGCGGCGATGACCGCCGTCCTGGAGCTGCACGAGGTGTCGAAGTCCTATGCCGACGGCGCCGACGAGGTGCACGCCCTGCGCGAGGTGAGCCTGAGCGTCGAGGCCGGCCGGATGGTCGCGGTGATGGGCCCCAGCGGCTCCGGCAAGAGCACGCTGCTGACGATCGCCGGCGCCCTGGAGCAGCCGACCACGGGCGAGGTCTCGGTCGGCGGGCTGGCGTTCTCCGGCCTGTCCCGCGACGACCGGAGCCGCCTGCGGCGACGCGCCATCGGGTACGTGTTCCAGGACTTCAACCTGCTGCCCGGTCTGACCGCCGCGGAGAACGTGGCGCTGCCCCTGGAGCTCGACGGCCTCTCCGCCCGCAAGGCCCGGGCGGCCGCGCTCGCCGCGCTGCGGGAGCTGGACCTGACCGCCCGCGCGTCGCACTTCCCCGACCAGCTCTCCGGTGGCGAGCGGCAGCGGGTCGCGAT
>KL571344.1:1210-2459 GCA_000715855.1 Actinoplanes liguriensis | reverse complement strand
GATGTGTATAAGAGACAGGCGCTGGACACGGCGAACGGCGAGGCGGTGATGCGGATGCTGCTCACCGCCTGCAAGCGCGGCCTGGCCGTGGTGGTCGTGACCCACGACGCGCAGCTCGCCTCGTGGGCGGACCGGGTGGTGTTCATCCGCGACGGGCGCATCGTCGACCACACCGCAGCCCGCCCGGGCCCGGAGTCCCTGCTCACCGAGAGGTCACCCGGATGAGCACGAGGCTGGAGGAGCGCCCGCCGGCACTGGGCTCGGGTCACGGCGGGATGAGCGCGCGCCGGGCCGTGGTGCGCTGGGCGTGGCGGCTGTTCCGGCGCGAGTGGCGTCAGCAGGCGCTGATCCTGACGCTGCTGCTGGTCGCGGTGGCCGCCACCACGTTCGGGCTTGGGCTGGCCGGGAACACGTTCACCGGTGAGGCGGCCCGGTTCGGGACCGCGGATCGGCTGATCACCCTGAGCAGCACCGGCGCCCAGCGAGGCCTGGACCTGGCCGCGCTGCGGACCGCGTTCGGCGCTACCGACGTGATCGAGCATCAGCGCGTCCCGGTGCCGGGCTCGGCCAACCCGATCGACCTGCGGTCGCAGGACCCGGCCGGGCCGTACGGGTCGCCGATGCTGCGACTCGACGAGGGCCGGTGGCCGCAGGGGGCGGGCGAGGTCGCGGTCACCGCCGGGTTCCGTCTGGCGCTGGGCAGCGGGTGGAACGGCCGTACCGTGGTCGGGCTGGTGGAAAATCCGCTGACCCTGCGGGACCGGTTCGCGCTCGTGGCGCCCGGGCACCTCGGCAGCGCCGACACGGTGACCGTGCTGGCGCGGGCCGGCGCGGGCCGGCAGTCGCTGCCGGACGGCGCCACGGTCGAGGCGCGCAGCGCGGACGGCGCCGACTCCGGCAGCGTGACGGTGCTGCTGCTGGGCACGATCGGGCTGCTGTTCGTCGGGCTGCTCGCGGTGGCCGGGTTCACCGTGATGGCCCAGCGGCGGATGCGGTCGCTCGGCATGCTCAGCGCGATCGGTGCCGGCCACCGGCACATCCGGCTGGTGCTGGTGGCGAACGGGACGGTGCTCGGCACGACCGGTGCGCTGCTCGGGGCGGCGCTCGGGACGGCCCTGTGGTTGGCGATCGGCCCGGCGCTGGAGACGACGATCGGGCATCGCATCGACCGGTTCCACCTGCCCTGGCTCCCGGTGGTGTCGGCGGTGCTGCTGGCGGTGCTGACCGCGACCGCGGCGGCGTGGTGGCC
>KL571344.1:0-1016 GCA_000715855.1 Actinoplanes liguriensis | reverse complement strand
CCGGGTCCCGGTGATGGCCGCGCTGTCGGCGCGCCCGGCGACGCCGCGGCCCGCGCACCGGTTCGCGGCGGCCGGGGCGGTGCTGCTCGCCGGTGGGCTCGGGGCGCTGGTCGCGGCCGGGCAGACCAGACCGCCGTACATCATCGGCGGGGTCGTCGGCACCGCGGTGGGACTGTTGCTCCTCGCGCCGCTGGTGATCGCCGGGGCCGGGCGGATCGCCCGGTTCATGCCGGTCGCGACCCGCTTGGCGTTGCGTGACCTGGCCCGCTATCGCGCCAGGTCGGGCGCGGCCCTCGCGGCGATCGGGCTGGCAGTCGGGATCGCCGCGGTGGTCGCGCTCGGCGCCGGGGTGTCGGTGGCCAAGGCGGCCGCGCCGACCGGCGGGAACCTGCCCGCCGACCAGATCGTCGTCTGGGTGGCGGCGGAGGCGCTGCAGGGGCCGGTGCCGGCGCTGACCGCCGCGCAGGCCGGCACCGCCGAGGCGCAGGCCGACGCGATCGCCGCCGAGCTGCACGCCACGTCGGCGCTGCCGCTGCAGGCGACCGTGAACCCGGCAGCGCCGCAGGAGTCCGGCGGCCGGCAGGTCGTGCAGATGGCGCAGCCGCACGCGACGACGGTCGGCGGGCGGCCGGGGACCGTCTATCGCAGCGCGGAAGCGGTCCCGTTGTTCCTGGCGACACCCGAGCTGCTTCAGCGGTACGGCATCGACCCCGCGACCGTGGCGGCGGACACCGACATCATCACCTCACGGACCGACCTCGGCGGGTACGACCTGATCCCCGGCCGTAACGCCGGCCGGCACCCGAAGATCCAGCACGCGGACCTGCCCGTCTACACGTCACTGCCCACCGCGATGATCACCCAGCACGCCGTCGGGACGCTGCACCTCTCCCCCGTCGCGGCCGGCTGGCTGATCCGGGCGCCGAAGGTGATCACCCCGAAGCAGATCGAGCGGGCCGAGACGCTCGCGCGGGCGGCTGGGCTCAGCGTCGAGTCACGGCCGACCGGGGCCGCCG
>KL571343.1:64340-66935 GCA_000715855.1 Actinoplanes liguriensis | reverse complement strand
CAGGAACCAACCGGCCGCGCACCAGGCCACCAGGTAGAGCACGTGCCACAGCCCGGCCACACCAACGTCCAGACCGAGCGTGGCGGCCCGGGTGAGGTCCACCCCGTGCCAGAGCTGTCTCGCGTAGGCCAGCCAGCGCAGCGGCTCGGGAAGCGACTCGATCGGGAAGAACACGCCGGAGAAGAGCGACATCGGCAGCACCGCGAAACGGAACAGGATCGCCAGGAAGCTGTCGCTGCTGATGCTCGCTGTGTAGGCCACCACGGGCGCGGCCACCGAGAAGCCGACCAGCACCGACAGCGGCAGCACGGCCATCGTCCAGAACGACCCCAGCGCGCCGAACGACGCCGCGACCAGCAGGAACGCGACCACGCTGAGCAGCACCCGGAACATCATGAAGGCCAGGTGACCGCCGAGGATGTCCCGGACCCGCAGCGGCGCGGCCGCCTGCGCGAAGTAGACCTTCAGCCACTCGAAGCTGCTCAGCACCGGCCAGGTGGCCTCGCCGAGCGCGGTCTGCGCGGCGGTCGAGGCGATCAGCCCGGGCACGAGCCAGTCGAGGTAGGCCGCGCCGTCGATGTCGGTCTGCACGTAACCGCCGACGCCCAGGCCGAAGCCGAGCATGGTCAGCAGCGGCAGCACCATCGTCGACAGGGCGCTCGACCGCCAGGTGCGCCGATAGTTGACCAGGTGGTACTCCAACACATACGCCGAGGAGGTCATCAGTCCACCAGCGTCCGGCCGGTGAGCTGCAGGAACACGTCCTCTAGGCCGGCCCGGCGGACCAGCGCCGACGCCGGGGTCAGCGAGCGCCGGTGCACCTCGGCCAGGGCGTCGTCACCGTCGGCGACGTAGAGCAGCACCCGGTCGGGCAGCACCTCGACGCGGTCGGCGATGCCGGCCAGCTTCTCCGCATAGCTCTCCTGGCCCTCGGCTGTGAAGCGGAGCTCGACCACCTCGCGGGTGGAGTGGCGCTCGATCAGGGCACGGGGTGAGCCCTCCGCGACGATCCTGCCGCCGTCCATCACCACGAGACGGTCGCAGAGCTGCTCGGCCTCGTCCATGTAGTGGGTGGTCAGCACCAGCGTCACACCCTGCTGCTTGAGCCGGAACAGCCGCTCCCACACCAGGTGCCGGGCCTGCGGGTCAAGGCCGGTGGTGGGCTCGTCGAGCAGCACCAGGTCGGGCTCGTTGACCAGGGCACGGGCGATCGTGAGCCGCCGTTTCATCCCGCCGGAGAGCGGCTCGACCTTGCTGCCGGCCCGCTCGCCGAGCTGGACGAACTCGAGCAGCTCGTCGGCCCGGCGCCGCGCCGTGGCCCGGGGGATGCCGAAGAACCGCGCATAGGTCGTCAGGTTCTCCCGGACGGTCAGCTCGACGTCCAGGTTGTCGAGCTGCGGGCAGACGCCGAGCCGGGCGCGGATGGCCGGCCCGTCGCGGCGGGGATCCATGCCGAGGATCTGGAGCACGCCGTCGGTGGGCGGCGAGACGCACCCGATCATGCGCATGGTGGAGCTCTTCCCGGCGCCGTTCGGCCCCAGGAAGCCGAACGCCTCACCGGCCTGCACGTCGACGTCGATGCCGTCGACGGCGGTGAAGTCACCGAATCTCTTGATCAATCCGCGGGCGTGAATAAGAGCCGTCACACCCGGAGACCCTACGGAGGGGGTGCGACAGAATTCTGCGCCGCGCCCACCAGGTCGTCGGTCGCCTGCACCACGGCGGGCCAATCCGTCCAGGCGCCCGAGTCGTACCGGACCGCCCAGCTCAGCCCGTCCTGCCCGCTGACCCGGCGGCCTACCACCCGGACCGCGCCGTGGTCCAGCTCGTGATGCGTCGTGTACGCCACCGAGCGGGTCACCCTGGTCCGCACCTGGTCGGGCAGCTCGCCCGGCTCCAGCAGCAGGAACGTCGCCACCGGCCCGTCCACCAGCACGGTGTAGCCGTCGCGCTCCTCGGCCACCTCGGCCGGGGTGATCCGCAGCTCCCGCCCGGACCAGGCGACCTTGTGGATCTCGTGCCAGCCCAGGCGTTCCCCGGCCGCGGGCAGCCAGATCCCCCGGTTGGTCGCGACGAGGACGCCCTCCGCACACCGGGCCCAGGTGAGCACCCGCTCCTCGGGGTCGAGCGGGGGCCGGGACTCGGCCGGCAGCGGGGGCCGGCGTCGGAAGAGCTTCACATGCCACCTGCCGCCTGGTCACGCAGGGCGCGGGCCTGCTGTTCGAGCGAGAAGAGCTCCCCTGCGAGCGCCAGATACTGATCCTTGCTGGTGACCGGGTTGAGCCGCTGCACCTTCGACTTCAGATCGCGGATCCGGGTGGTCACCGCCGCGCCCTGCAGCCGCGCCAGGGTGACCTGGACATACCGCGGGTCGACCGCGCCGCCCACTCGCAGCGGCTCCACCGCCAGCTCGCTGACCAGGCCCTGGGCGCCCAGGTCGGCACAGGCGTCCCGGACCTTCTCGATCCAGACGACGCCACCGGTCGCCGAGCACGCGCCGCCGGCCTCGGCGACCGCCTCGCGCAGGGCGGCCAGCACCGGGTCGGCGTAGTTCTCCGGGCCGAGCGCGTCGAACATCGGGCCGGCCAGCACCGG
>KL571343.1:61458-64088 GCA_000715855.1 Actinoplanes liguriensis | reverse complement strand
GATGTGTATAAGAGACAGAGGCGGGACGGCCGGGCGCGCGCTGCTCGGCGGCCTCGCCCCGCAACGCGTTGTTCACCGCCCGCTGCACGGGCTCCAGATCCATGCCGAGATCGCCGGCCAGCTTCCGTGCGTACTCAGGCCTCTTCTCCCGGTCCTTGATCTTGGCGACCAGGGGGGCGGCCTTGCGCATCGCCTCGACCCGGCCCTCGACCGTGTCCAGGTCGAACCGCGAGATGGTGTGGCGCAGCGCGAAGTCGACGAGCGGCTCCCGGCCGGCGATCATGTCGCGCACCGCCAGGTCGCCACGGGTCAGGCGCAGATCGCAGGGGTCCATGTTGTCCGGGCTGACCGCGATGAACGTCCGCCCGACGAAACGCTGGTCCTCCTCGAACGCCCGCAACGCGGCCTTCTGCCCGGCCGCGTCCCCGTCGAAGGTGTAGATGATCTCGCCGGTGAAGCTGTCGCTGTCCATCAGCAGCCGGCGCAGCACGCCGATGTGGTCGATGCCGAATGCCGTCCCGCACGTCGCCACCGCGGTCGGCTCGCCGGCCTCGTGACAGGCCATCACGTCGGTGTAGCCCTCGACGATGACCGCGCGGCCGCGCTTGGCGATCTCCCGCTTGGCGTGGTCGATGCCGTAGAGGACGTGCGACTTCTTGTAGATCGGCGTCTCGGGCGTGTTCAGGTATTTCGGGCCGTCGTCGTCGTCGAAGAGCTTGCGCGCGCCGAAGCCGATCACGTCGCCGCTCAGATCCCGGATCGGCCACAGCAGCCGGCGGCGGAACCGGTCGATCAGCGAGCCGGAACGGGCCGTCTTGGAGAGCCCGGCGGTGATCAACTCGTCCGCGCTGAAGCCCTGCAGCCGCAGGTGCTTGCTGAGCGCGTCCCACGAGTCGGGGGCGAAGCCGCACCAGTACTTCTCCGCGGCGTCCCGGCCGAAGCCGCGCTCGGCGAGGAACTCGCGGGCCTTCCGTGCGCCCGGGGAGCCGAGCTGGTCACGGTAGAACTCGACGGCCGAGGCGTGCGCGGCGATCAGCCGCTGACGCTGCCCGGCCTGCGGCCGCGGACCGGACGGCTGGGGGCCGTCGTTGTCATACCGCAGCTGGATGCCGGCCTTGCCGGCCAGCCGCTCCACCGACTCGATGAACGACAGGTGCTCCGCGTCCATCAGGAACTTGATCGCGTCCCCGCCCTGGCCGCAGCCATGACAGAAATACACGCCCCGAGCTGGGGAAACGTTGAACGACGGGGTCTTCTCGTCGTGGAAGGGGCACAGCCCCTTCAAGTTGCCGCCCCCGGCCGAGCGCAGCGTCACGGTCTCGCTGATCACGTCGGCAATCGAGGTGCGGTCGCGGACCAGTGCGATGTCCTCGTCCTTCACCCTGCCCGCCACGGCATACATCCTGCCTCGCGGCACCCGGCGAATGCCAGCAGGGTCGGGGCGAGCCCGGTTACGAAACGGCGACCAGGTCCCGGTGCCAGGCCACGGCCGCGTGGTCGGTGAGCGACGCCACCTGATCGACGATCACCCGCAGGGCCTCGGCGTCCGAGGAGGCGGCGGCGTGCAGGGGCCGGAAGAGAGGATCCAACCTTTCCGGCGTACGGGTGAGCGCCGCCACCAGCTCGACGATGATCGTGCGCTGCTGCTCGTACCACTGCTCGGCGGCCCGCGTGCGCATCACGTACCGGAAGGCCATGCCCTTGAGCAGCGCGCACTGGTTCCGCACGGTCCGCGGGACGACCAGGTCCGCGTCGTAGCGGCGCATCGGGTCGGTCCCGTACTGACTGTGGGTGGCGCCGACCGCGGACGAGACGAACCGGCCGGTCAGCACGCTGGTCATCCGTTTGAGGGTGATCTGCGCGCCGTACGACCCGTCGTAGTCCCCCACCGCGGCCACCGCCGGATCGGCGAGCAGGTGCTCGAGCGCCTCCCCGAGCTGGCCGGGCGTCTCGTCGGAGTAGGTGGCGGCCACGTCCGCGCACAGCTCGGCGCGCTCGGCCGGGTCGCGCAGCAGCAGCCCGAGGTGCAGGTAGCCGCCGTGCACCCCGTCCTCGACGTCGTGCACCGAGTACGCCACGTCGTCCGCCCAGTCCATCACCTGGGCCTCCAGGCAGCGGCGGTCGTCGGCGCGCCCGTCGCGCAGCCAGGTGAAGACCGGCTCGTCGTCGGTGTAGACGCCGAACTTGCGGATGCCGGGGCGGCGGAACCACGGGTACTTGGAGCAGGCGTCGAGCGAGGCGCGGGTCAGGTTGAGGCCGGCGCCGGGCACCTTCGCCTCCAGCCGGGTGAGCACCCGCAGGGTCTGCGCGTTGCCCTCGAAGCCACCGCACGCCTCGGCGGCCACGTCGAGCGCGGCCTCGCCGTTGTGCCCGAACGGCGGGTGGCCGATGTCGTGGGCCAGCCCGGCGACGTCCACCACGTCCGGGTCGCAGCCGAGCCGGGCGCCCATCTCGCGGGAGATCTGGGCGACCTCCAGGGAGTGGGTCAGCCGCGTACGCAAAAAATCGTCGGACCCGGCGGTGTGCACCTGGGTCTTGGCCGCGAGCCGGCGGAAGCCGGCGGAGTGCAGCACGCGGGCGCGGTCCCGCTGGTAGGGGGTGCGTCCGTAGCCGCTGTCCTTGGCGGGCTC
>KL571343.1:56966-61258 GCA_000715855.1 Actinoplanes liguriensis | reverse complement strand
ACAGGTCATGAGATCACCTTAGGCCGCTCAGCACCTTTCCGATGTTGCCGAAGGGTATAGCCGTGGAGTCCGTTTCCCGGCGCCGAGGCGTCACGATCGTCGGCAGGCTCGTCGTCATGGGCGCCGCCGGGCTCGTCTCGGTCGGCCTGGTGACGGCCTTCGCCGTGCGCAACGCCTCGGACCAGTCGGCGGCGAACGAGGAGATCGCCAAGGTCAGCGAGGCGATGAGCGACCAGTGGAACGCCGACATGATGCACGACGCGCTGCGGGCCGACGTGATGGCGGCGATGTACGCGACGACCGCGGCGATGCGCACGACGTTCGCGGTGGACGAGGTCGCCGACCACGGGCAGACGATGCTCGACATGTACGACGACGCGGCCGCCAACGCGCCGGGGAGCCTCGTCGCGGACTACGCGACGATCCGCCCGTCCGTGCAGGCGTACACCGAGGCGGCGCGGGACATGGTGGCGAGCGCGGCGACGGCACACGCCGCCACGGCGAAGCGCCTCCCCGACTTCCTCGCGGTCTACTCCGACCTGGAGGAGAAGCTGGGCGGCCTGGACGAGCGGATGTACAACGAGGTCAAGGCGGCCGCCGAACAGGGCGCCGAGACGTCCCGGTCGAGCAACCGGTTCATCGTGATCGCCGCGCTGGTGGCCGCGCTGATCACCGCGACCGCCTGCGCGCTGACCGTCCGCGCGGTGCGCCGCCCGCTGCGCGGGATGCTGGAGGCGCTGCGGACGCTGGCGAAGCGGGACCTGACCGTCCGCGCCCCGGTGATCAACCGGGACGAGCTGGGCCAGATGGCCCTCGCGTTGAACGAGGCGACCACCGTGCTGCAGGGCACCGTCGCGGCCACCGCGGACCGGGTCGCCATCCTCACCGAGGCCAGCGCCGAGCTGCAGACGCTGGCCGGCACGCTGGACCAGTCGGCCGAGGCGACGTCGAGCCAGGCGCGTAGCGCCGACGCGTCGGCCGGCGACGTCTCCGGCTCGGTGAACGACATGATGACCGCGACCACGCAGCTGTCGGCGTCGATCCGGGAGATCGCCCGGCAGGCGATGTCCGCGTCGACCACCACGAGCGAGGCGACCGCGAGCGCGAACCGGACGGCCGAGGCGGTGGCCAAGCTCAGCGAGGCGAGCCGCGAGGTCGGCGACATCGTGCAGATGATCACGAACATCGCGGAGCAGACGAACCTGCTGGCGCTGAACGCGAGCATCGAGGCGGCCCGGGCCGGGCAGGCCGGCAAGGGCTTCGCGGTGGTCGCCACCGAGGTCAAGGACCTGGCCCAGGAGACCGCGCAGGCGACCGCGGACATCACGGCGAAGATCACGGCGATCCAGGAGATGACCGGTGGCACCGCGGCGGCGATCGAGGCGATCTCCGCGGTGATCGTCCGGATCGACGACGGGCAGCGGACCATCGCCGCCGCGGTCGAGGAGCAGTCCGCGACCACCGACGAGCTCGCCCGCAACGTCGGGGCGGTGTCCGCGGCGGCCTCGGAGATCAGCGGCACGGTGTCGCACATCAGCACGTCCAGCGCGGACACCGCGGAGGGCGCGAACACCACCCGGCACTCGGCGGAGCTGGTCAGCGGCGCGGCGGACGAGATCCGCGGCCTGATCAGCGAGTTCCGCTACTAGAGCTCCGCTACTGGGCCTTACGAGCCGCCAGGACGCAGAACTCGTTGCCCTCGGGGTCGGCCAGCAGCACCCACGGCACGTCGCCCTGGCCGATGTCGACCGGCCGGGCGCCCATCCCGACCAGGCGTTCCACCTCGGCCTCCTGATCGTCCGGCCGCAGGTCGATGTGCAGGCGGTTCTTGACCGTCTTCACGTCGTCGTTCTCACCGAACAGCAGCCCGGGCAGCTCGTCCGGCCGGCGGCGGATCTCCACGTAGTGACCGTCGCGATCGTCACCCTCATCGACGATCGTGTAGTCGAGCGCCTCGGCCCACCAGCGCGCCAGCCGGGCGGGGTCCCGCGCGTCCACCACGATCTGCTCCCAACGACTGGGCATGCGACCTCCACGTTATCGACGAGTGACGATCAGATTACGCGCCCCCGACGGGTGACCCACGCCACTGGAATCGGACGCGCCGTCCGACGGGGGACCGCCGGGACTGCCCAGGCTCTCGGGGGTTCCCGGCGGCCCGGGTAACGGTTACGGACCACTGAACCATGACGCACAACGCGTGCGACCTGTCGGCTCTGTGTCACCGGAGGATGGCCCACGGTGGCGGGGACGGCGATGCGGCCGTATGTCACCAGCAGGGAAGACCCAGAGAGCACGTCGAGGAGAGAAGTGCCCGGCGTCGATCACTGTCTACAGGAGGCCATGACGATTCCTGGCGCCGTCGGGGCCAGCATCGTCGACTACACCACGGGTTTCCCGGTCGCCACGACCGGGGCCGCACCCAATGCGGACCACGAGGCCGCCGCGTCCGGCACCGCCGAGGTGGTCCAGGCCGCGAACAGCCGATCGCTGTTCGTCTCGGCGATCCCGCACGACCTGCTCGAGGACCTCATCATCACGACCGCCGGCGGCTACCACCTCCTGCGGGTCGTGCACACCGAGTTCGACAGCCGCCTGGTGCTCTACGTCTGGCTGGACCGGGTTCGCGGCAACCTCGCCGTGGCCCGCCGCCAGATGCAGCGCCTGGCCGACGAACTCGTCGCATCGTGACCAGCTACATGACCAACGCACACACCAGTGAGGAGTAACGGTGGCCGCCACGAAGACCACCGCGCCCGGTGAGCTGCTCGCGCAGGTCGCCGGTGAGCGGCAGACCGGAGCGCTGGTGGTGGGTGGCCATCCCGGCGGCGCGGTCTACGTCTTCGAGGGGCGGGTCATCTACGCCGAGTCACCGGCCGCGCCCGGGGTCGGCGAGCTGCTCACCTCGTCCGGACGGCTGGCCGGCCGCACCTGGCAGAACGCGCTCGACCTGGGCACCTCGACGGCCCGGGTGGGCCGGCTGCTGGTCGAGCAGGGCCACCTGACCCAGGGCGAGCTGGAGCTGTGCGTGCTCGGCGCGACCTACGACGCGGCGTACTTCGCGCTCACCACGGCGTCCCCGACGGCCGACTTCCTGCCGGCGGCGACGCACTGGCTGGGACCGGTCGTGCACATAGACACCGTCGCGGTCCTGCGCGAGGTCCAGCGCCGGGTCAAGCTGCTCGACGACATCTTCCCGAACCCGCGGATCGACACGCACCCGGTGAGCCCGGTGGCGCGTCCGCCGCGGGAGCGGGTGACGGTCACCTCGCTGCAGTGGGAGCTGCTGATCCACGCGGACGGTCAGCGCACCCCCGCCGACCTGGCCCTGCTGCTGGGCCGCGCGGGCTACGCGACCATCCAGGAGCTGCGGCGGCTCGCGGCCCTGGGGCTCATCGAGCTTCCCGGGGTACGGACGTCGGAGAGCCCGGATTTCGTCCGGCTCCCCCAGCACCGCGCCGAGGCCGCCCCGGCGGCCCGGCCCGCACCACCGGCCGGGGAACCGCCGGCTGTTCCGGTGATAAGCGGACCACCTCCGTCGCTCCCGCCGCCGGCCCCACCACCGGGCGAAGGGAACACCGGGCCGAACCGGTTGCCCCGGCTGGCCCGCCGCAAACCCGGGGCCAAGCTGCCGAAGGAGCTGGCCACCGAGAACCCGCCGGTGCATCAGGGCACCGACGAAGTCCTGCTGAAGCGCATACGCACCGCATTGAGGGCACTGCGGTGACGCGCGCGCCCCCCGATCAAGGAGAAGGAGCGTCCGAGGATGACGGTGGATCCGGCGGTACTCGACGAGCTCGGCCGCCTGCGGAGCCGGGTGCCAGAGCTGTCCGGCAGCGTGCTCGCCACCGCCGACGGGATGGTCGTCGCGCATGACTCGCACGGGATCGAACCGGACACCCTGGCCGCCCTCGCCGCGGCGCATCTGGCGCTGGCTCGCCGGTTCGCGCACGCGGTCAACCACGGCGAGCTGCGGGAGTCGGTCGTCGAGTGCGACGGGGGTTACATCACCTCGTACGCCGCGGGCCCGAACGCTCTGCTCACCGTGGTCACCTCGGGCGACGCGAACCTCGCCATGGTGCACCTGGAGGCCCGGCGGTGCGTACGCCGGATCACCAAGCTCATGGCTCTGGAGACCGTCCAGCAGCAGCAACGCCTGCGACCGGAGATCCCGCAACAGACCGGACCGTCATCGGTCCCGCTGGCCCGGCGGACCCCGATGGCCACTCTGCCGAACGTCTCACGCCGCCGCACGGCGGCCGGCTGACCGGCAGTGCAGAACGGCGGCAACC
>KL571343.1:56136-56766 GCA_000715855.1 Actinoplanes liguriensis | reverse complement strand
GCTCAGAGATGTGTATAAGAGACAGGAATGAATCCCATGCCCGACATGGAAACCGCGCTGAAAGAAGTTATGGAGATCGACGGCTGCATCGGCGTCGCTCTCGTCGACCACACCAGTGGCATGGCCCTGGGGACCCTCGGCGGCGGCAAGGACCTCGATCTGACGGTCGCCGCGGCCGGCAACACCGACGTGGTCCGGGCGAAGCTGCGGGCGATGGAGATGCTCAACCTCTCCGAGAAGATCGAAGACATCCTCATCACCCTGGACACGCAGTACCACATGATCCGCCCCCTCACGAGCCGGGCGGGCAAGGGGCTGTTCCTGTACGTGGCGCTGCGCCGGGACCGGGCGAACCTGGCCATGTCCCGCCACCAGTTGCGCCGCATCGAGAACGACCTCGACATCTAGAACCCGTGTGATCCGTGATCACCACCCCTTGGCGGGGAGGGTTCGCACCGCCCTCCCCGCCCACGATCCGTCTTCCCCTTGAGATCCGATCGAAGACTGTGCATGCTGACTTTGCAGCGCTGCAAGCCGTCTTCCGTGAGGACTCCCGATGCTCTGGAAACGTGGTGCGATCGCACTCCTCGCCGCCGTGGCGCTGCTCGCGCCGGGCGGCGCCCCCGCAGC
>KL571343.1:54391-55914 GCA_000715855.1 Actinoplanes liguriensis | reverse complement strand
GTGTATAAGAGACAGGCGCCGACCCGGTCGCGCACGACCCGACGCTGATCAAACAGGGCCGGTACTACTACGAGATCATCACCG
Organism: Actinoplanes liguriensis; assembly: GCA_000715855.1. Taxonomy (GTDB): domain Bacteria; phylum Actinomycetota; class Actinomycetes; order Mycobacteriales; family Micromonosporaceae; genus Actinoplanes; species Actinoplanes liguriensis. The sequence goes on along the minus strand of KL571343.1, from coordinate 55,830 downwards.
GGGACAGCGCCACGGTCACGTACCTGCCGATCCGGCGCTCCGCCGACCTGGTCCACTGGACGTTCACCGGCACCGTCTTCAGCACCGCGCCGGCCTGGGTGACCGCCGAGCTCGGCGCCACGCCGAAGGACTTCTGGGCGCCGGACCTCAGCTACGTGAACGGCGAGTACCGGCTCTACTACGCCGCCTCCTCGTTCGGCACCAACGACTCGGTGATCGGCCTGGCCACCACGAGATCGCTGGACCGGCCGGTCTGGACGGACCGCGGGATGGTCCTGCGCACGCACAACGGCGACGCCGTGAACGCGATCGACCCGGACGTGAGCCGGGACCGCGCCGGCGGGCTGTGGCTGTCCTACGGCTCGTTCTGGGACGGCATCCGGATGCGACGGCTCGACCCCGGCACCGGGCTGCTCTCCGCCACGGACACTACCGAGCATCGGCTGGCCTCGCGGGGCGGCGGGGCGATCGAGGGGCCGTCGATCACGTACCACGACGGCTGGTACTACCTCTTCGTCAGCTTCGACTTCTGCTGCCGGGGCGTGAACAGCGACTACCGCACGATGGTCGGCCGTTCCCGGGCCATCACCGGGCCGTACGCGGACCGGGACGGCAAGCCGCTGCTGGAGGGTGGCGGCACGCAGGTCCTGGCCGGCTACAACGGCTTCGCCGGGCCGGGCGGCGGGGACGTCTACGGCGACCTGTACGTCCACCACTACTACGACGCGGCCGACGACGGGAAGCCGAAGGGCTCGGTCCGCCGGATCGACTGGGCCGGGGGCTGGCCACGGCTCTCCGACCCGGTCAGCGGTAACCGGGGCATCGGGCACGGGCCCGCTCCGGTACGCCTGATCCAGCGCGACACCGGCGCCGCGCTCGCCAACGCCACGTGCGGGTACGAGGGCGCCGACATCACCCTCGCGCCCACCGAGCCGGCCGGTCCAGCCGACCGGTGTGGGCAGTGGCGCCTCGACGACCGCGGCGCCGGTTGGGTCAGCTTGACCAACCGGCAGAGCAACAAGGTCGCCGAGGTCGCGGCGTGCGTCGACGCGGACGGCGCGCGGGTCGCCCAGTGGGGTTGGCTCGCCAACGACTGCCAGCGCTTCCGGCTCGTCCCGACGGCGGACGGCTGGTCGCGGATCGTCAACCCGCTCGCCGGGCGGGCCCTGCAACCGGCCACCTGTGCGGCCGGCGCGGCGATCCAGACCTGGACGACCGGCGCCTGCCAGGAGTTCCGCCCCGAGCCGGTCGGCGCGGTGCTGCTCAGCAACCGGCCCGGGCGCACGTGGCGATTCGTGCACACGACCGAAGGGTGGTACAAAGTAATCGATACCGTCACGAAGCGCCCGCTCGGCGGGACCGAGTGGCGGATCGACCCCGACGGCCTGGTGTCCCGCACCGGCCTGATCGAGCGGGTGCGACTGCTGACTCCGTGACCG
>KL571343.1:53888-54105 GCA_000715855.1 Actinoplanes liguriensis | reverse complement strand
GGTCCTGGCCGGGAACCAGGACCCCGGCACTACCATTCGACCCATGTCAGCCCCGGAGATCGTCGAACGAGTCCGGGCCGGCACGCTCGACCACGAGACCGCGCTGGACCTGCTCACCGGCGCGCCGGCCGCGGAGACCGACGCGGCCCTGTGCGCGGCCCTCGACGGCGAGTTCGGCCGCCTGTTCGGCAACGGCTGGCAGCCGGTGGAGCTGCAC
>KL571343.1:52756-53660 GCA_000715855.1 Actinoplanes liguriensis | reverse complement strand
ACCCGATCCAGGGGCGGCTCGTCGCGGAGGCCGCCACGGCGTTCCTGATCGGCAAGGAGCCGGTCGACGAGGGGTGGCGGGCCCAGGCCGTACACCTCAATGCGCCGTCCGACGGCCGGAAGCCGGACCGGATCGCCGTACTGGATGCCTCCCTTGATCTTCTGTCGGAGCTGCGGCGCCTCCCGTCCATCGAGATCCTGATCCCGCCGCCCGGGACGCCACCGACCACCGTGCATCACCACGCCGACCGGCGGCTTCTCGACCGGGTGCGGGCCCTGCTGGCGAAGGCGGAGGCGACCGACTTCCCCGCCGAGGCGGAGAGCTACAGCGCGAAGGCGCAGGAGCTGATCACGCGGTACCGGATCGAGGAGGTCACCGCCCCGGCCGTCGACGTCACCCCGTTCGCGCGGCGGATCGGCGTCGATCACCCCTACGAGAACGAGAAGGCCAGCCTGCTCGACGCCGTGTCCCGGGCCAACGGCTGCCGCACGGTCTGGTCGCCGGAGCTGGGCTTCAGCACGATCTTCGGCTTCGACGCCGACATCGACGCGGTCGAGCTGCTCTACACGTCCCTGCTGATCCAGGCGAACCGGGCGATGACCCGCGACGAGCCGGCCAAGGGCAAGGCGCGCGTGAAGGCGTTCCGCCGCTCGTTCCTGATCGCCTACGCCTACCGGATCGGCGAGCGCCTGCGGGAGGTCACCGACCGCGAGTTCGCCGGCCACGGCGATCTCCTGCCGGTCCTGCGCAGCCGCGACGTCCAGGTCCACGCCGCGATGGAGAAGGTCTTCCCGCGTACGGTCCGGGCCCGCGGCAGCCGCGTCTCCAGCCTCGAGGGATGGGACTCCGGACGGGCCGCCGCCGACGAGGCTGTGTTGGACCTGTCTCTTATACACATCTCTGA
>KL571343.1:50917-52499 GCA_000715855.1 Actinoplanes liguriensis | reverse complement strand
GTCATCGACGGGCGAAATGCGCTGGGGTTGCGGTAGGAACAAGGCGGTTGGAGCTTGGGGTGGGGTCTCGCTGGGGGCTGATACGGTCGGCGCCGCATCACCATCGGTACAACGCGCAGGTCAGGAGCCGGCATGGGTCTTTGGGACAAACTCAAGGGTGAGCTGGTCGACATCATCGAGTGGCTGGACGACAGCCGCGACACCATCGTCTGGCGGTTCCCCCGCTACGAGAACGAGATCAAGATGGGCGCCAAGCTCGTCGTGCGCGAGTCGCAGGTCGCGGTCTTCGTCAACGAGGGCCGGGTCGCGGACGTGTTCCCGCCCGGCACCCACACGCTGACCACGCAGAACATGCCGATCCTGGCCACCCTCAAGGGCTGGAAGTACGGTTTCGAGTCGCCGTGGAAGGCCGAGGTGTACTTCGTCAGCACCCGGCAGTTCACCGACCTGAAGTGGGGCACGCAGAACCCGGTGATGATGCGGGACGCCGAGTTCGGCGCGGTCCGGCTCCGGGCGTTCGGCGCGTTCGCGATGCGGGTCGTCGACCCCGCGAAACTGCTCACCGAGCTGGTCGGCACCGACCCGCAGTTCCGCACCGCCGAGGTCCAGGAATACCTGCGCCAGCTGGTCGTCAGCCACCTCGGCAGCGCGCTCGCCACGGCCGGCGTCCCGGCGCTGGACCTGGCGGCCAAGCAGCAGAGCATCGGGCAGACGCTGTCCGCGGTGCTCACCGACGAGCTCGCGCCGTCCGGGATCGCGATCCCGCGGTTCATCATCGAGAACATCTCGATGCCGCCCGAGGTGGAGCAGGCGCTGGACAAGCGCACCTCGATGGGCGTGGTCGGCGACCTGGACGCGTACACGAAGTTCCAGACCGCTAACGCGATCGAGGACGCCGCGAACAACCAGGGCGGCGCCGGCGAGGCCTTCGGGATCGGCCTGGGCATGGCCGCCGGCCAGCGCGCCACCCAGGCGATGACCACGCCTCCCGCGGCCACCCCTCCCCCGCTGCCGACCGCCGGCTGGTTCGCCGCGCTCGGCGGCGCCCAGCAGGGTCCGTTCGACGTGACCATGCTCGCCAGGCACGCGTCGGCCGGCGCGCTGACCCGGGACACCCTGGTCTGGCGCGACGGGATGGCCGGCTGGACGCCGGCCGGCCAGGTCCCCGACCTCACCCGCATCTTCGCCGCCGTGCCGCCGCCCCTGCCGCCGCAGGCCTGACATGTCCCAGCAGACCCAGACGCAATACCCCTGCTCCGGCTGCGGGGCGAACCTCGAGTTCGCGCCCGGCACCACGGTGCTGAAATGCCCCTACTGCGGGGCCGAGACCCCGGTCGGGCCGGCCGAGCGGGCGATCCGCGAGCACTCCTGGGCGCGGTTCGCCGGGCTGCCCCGCAAGCCGATCGCCGCCCTGGCGCCGCACGTCTTCACCTGCCAGGGCTGCGGGGCGGTCACGCAGAGCGACAAGATCTCGGATCGCTGCCAGTTCTGCGGGGCCGCGCTGGTCGCCGACGTGACGCCGGCCGAGCAGGTGGTGCCCGAGGCGGTGCTGCCGTTCCTGGTGGACCGGCCGGCGCTGCGG
>KL571343.1:45484-50735 GCA_000715855.1 Actinoplanes liguriensis | reverse complement strand
GTGTATAAGAGACAGGTTCCTGGTGGACCGGCCGGCGCTGCGGGAGGCGCTGCGGCAGTGGGCGAAGTCGCGCTGGTTCGCGCCGAACACCCTGAAACGGGTCACCGAGGCCGAGTCGTCACACAGCTCGTACCTGCCGCACTGGACCTACGACGCGAACACCGTCTCGGAATACTCGGGCGAGCGCGGCGAGCACTACTGGGACACCGAGACCTACACGGAGAACGGCGAGACCAAGACCCGGCAGGTACGCCGGACCCGGTGGTACCCGGCGTCCGGCGTGGTGTCCCGGACGTTCGACGACGAGCTGGTCACCGGCACCACCCGGGTCATGCCGGAACACCTGGAGAAGCTCGAGCCGTGGCCGCTGCCCGACGCCAAGCCGTACCGTCCGGAGTACCTGGCCGGCCACGAGACCCTGCGGTACGACATCGAGCCGGAGAGCGGGCTGGAAACGGCCAGGTCCCGGATGGCGGCCGTGATCCGCGGGGACTGCGAGCGGGACATCGGCGGGGACGAGCAGCGGGTGAGCTCGGTCGACACGGCGTACCACGACGTGACGTTCAAGCTGATGCTGCTGCCGGTGTGGATCGCGTGCTACCTGCACGCCGGCCGCACCTACAACGTGCTGGTGAACGGCCGGACCGCGGAGGTGGCCGGCGAGCGCCCCTACAGCAAGGCGAAGATCGCACTCGCGGTGATCGCGGCCCTGCTGCTGATCGCGGCGATCGTGGTCGCGGTCCAGCTCAACCGCACCTGAGCCCCTTTCTCAACCGCCGGACTCGTCGGTCTCGGCTCCCTCGGGGACGGTGTCGTCGTCGCGGGAGTCGAGCCAGCCGTGCGGCAGCGAGACCTTGCCCGGCGCGTTGATCCGCCCGCGCGGCTGCCCCAGCGACTCCAGCGGGAACGGGATCGCCGGGTCCAGCTTGTCGAGCAGATCGTCCAGCTCGGCGAGCGAGGAGATCATCGCCAGGCTGCGGCGCAGGTCCCCGCCGACCGGGAATCCCTTCAGATACCACGCGACGTGCTTGCGGAAGTCGGCGCAGCCGTGTCGCTCGTCCTCCAGCGCCTCGACCAGCAGCTGCGCGTGCCGGGACATGATCTTCGCAACCTCGCCCAGGGCGGGCAGCACCGGACGGTAGTCGCCGCCCTGGGTGAACGCGGCCTCCAGGTCGGCGAAGAGCCACGGCCGGCCCAGGCAGCCCCGGCCGACGACCACGCCGTCGACGCCGGTGTGCTCGACCATCCGCAACGCGTCCGAGCCCTCCCAGATGTCGCCGTTGCCGAGCACCGGCACGTCGAGGGCCTGTTTGAGGGTGGCGATCGCGTCCCAGTCGGCCTGGCCGGAATAGCGCTGCTCGGCGGTGCGCGCGTGCAGGGCCACCGCGGCGACGCCGGCGTCCTGCGCGGTCAGGCCTGCTTCGACGTACGTCAAATGGTCTTCATCGATGCCTTTGCGCATCTTGATGGTGAGCGGGATGCCGAACTCCGCGGCCGCGTCGACGGCCTGCCGCACGATCCGGCCGAACAGCTTCCGCCGCCAGGGCAGGGCCGACAGGGTCGACGTGATCGGCGAGATTGTCCCGCCCGACCATCCGGACCGCGGCCGCGGTCACGTCCGGGTCCACGCCGTAGAGCTGCAGGCTGCGGAAGCCCTCGTCCTCGGCGAACGTGATCATCTTGAGCGTCTTGGGGATCCGCTCGACCAGCGCCCGGGTCGTGATCATCTCGCAGACGTAGACGCCGCCGCCCTGCTCACGGCAGAGCCGCCGGAACGCCACGTTGGTGATCCCGGCCATCGGGGCGAGGACGACGGGTGGGTTGACGGCGTGGTTGCCGAGCATGAGCGGTGCGGTCACGCGCTCTAGGGTGACACGCCAGGCCCGGCAACCTCGAATCGCCCGCTCGGTTACTGCTGGTTGCCCCGCTCGATCAGCGTGTGCAACATCCCGAAGGCCTGCTCCATCCGGTCTGTTCACACTCCGGAGAGCTATAGGCGCGGGACTAGATGTCTTGCGTCACCTGAACGAGTGCATGATCCGCTCTCATCTGACAGAGTCGAGGGCGTGACTGAAGACTTGAGTCCGCGCAGGCTGGTGGCGGTGTTCGCGTCCCCCGTCGCCGAGATGCTGAGCCGCTTCGGGATCGAGCTGGGCTTCCAGGTCGTGGTCGTCGAGCCGGATCCGGCACAGCTCGAAGGCACCCCCCGCCCGCACGGCGACCGGGTCGTCAGCGGCCTCGGGGCCGCCGAGGCGGACGAGCACACCGACATCCTGCTCACCGACCACCACCGGCCGGAGATAGGAACGCTGCTGCGGGAGGCGCTGACCGGGAAGTCCCGGTGGATCGGCATCGTCGGCAACCCACGGCACGAGGGCCCGCACGTGGCGGCGCTCCGCGAGCTGGGTGTCCCCGCGGAGCAGATCGCCCGCGTGCACCGCCCGGTCGGCCTGAACATCGGTTCGCGCACCCCGGCCGAGATCGCCGTGGCGACCCTGGCCGGGTTGATCGCGGACCGGAACGAACGACCGGGCGGCTTCGAATTCGGCCAGATCAGCAGCCGGGGAGGCGCTTGATCAGGTAGTCCTCGATCTGGTCGAGAGAGACCCGCTCCTGCTTCATGGTGTCGCGGTCACGAACGGTCACCGCGTTGTCGGTGAGCGTGTCGAAGTCGACGGTGACGCAGAACGGCGTGCCGATCTCGTCCTGGCGACGGTAGCGACGGCCGATCGCCTGCGAGTCGTCGAACTCGACGATCCAGCGCTTGCGCAGGTTCGCGGAGAGTTCGCGGGCCTTCGGCGACAGCTCCGGGTTGCGGGACAACGGCAGCACCGCGACCTTGACCGGCGCCAGGCGCGGGTCGAACCGCATGACCGTGCGCTTGTCGACGCCGCCCTTGGTGTTCGGGGCCTCGTCCTCGTCGTACGCCTCGAGCAGGAAGGCCAGCACCGCGCGGGTGAGACCGGCGGCCGGCTCGATCACGTACGGCGTCCAGCGCTCCTGCTTCTCCTGGTCGAAGAAGGACAGGTCGACCCCGGAGTGCTTGGAATGCGTGGACAGGTCGAAGTCGGTCCGGTTCGCGATGCCCTCGAGCTCGGCGAAGTCGGTGCCGCCGAACTGGAAGCGGTACTCAATGTCGACGGTCCGCTTCGAGTAGTGCGACAGCTTCTCCTTCGGGTGCTCGAAGAAGCGCAGGTTGCTCTCGGAGAGGCCCAGGTCGCGGTACCAGTTCCAGCGCTCCTGCAGCCAGTACTCGTGCCACTCCTCGTCGCTGCCGGGCGCGACGAAGAACTCCATCTCCATCTGCTCGAACTCACGCGTACGGAAGATGAAGTTGCCCGGCGTGATCTCGTTCCGGAAGCTCTTGCCGACCTGCGCGATGCCGAACGGCGGCTTCTTGCGGGCCGCGGTCGCCACGTTCGCGTAGTTCACGAAGATGCCCTGAGCGGTCTCCGGGCGCAGGTAGTGCATGCCCTCGGTGCTCTCGGTCGGGCCGAGGAACGTCTTCATCAGGCCGTTGAACATCTTCGGCTCGGTGAAGGTGCCCTTGTTGCCGCAGTTCGGGCAGTTCAGCTCCTGCAGCGAGGACGGCAGCGAGCCGTGCTTCGCCTCGTACGCCTCCTCCAGGTGGTCGGCCCGGAAGCGCTTGTGGCAGGACTGGCACTCGGTCAGCGGGTCGACGAACGCGTCGAGGTGACCGGAGGCGGCCCACACGTCCTTGGACAGGATGACCGCGGAGTCCAGGCCGACGATGTCGTCGCGCTGCTGGACCATGGTCCGCCACCACTGCCGGCGGACGTTCTCCTTCAGTTCGACGCCCAGCGGACCGTAGTCCCAAGCCGAGCGGGTTCCTCCGTAGATCTCGCTGGAGGGAAAGACGAAGCCCCGGCGCTTGGCAAGGCTGACAACGGAATCGATGCGGTCGGCAGGCATGAGTCTCCTACGCCGGCTGGGTGTCGGCGGGGGTATCGGTATGTGGTTGGACGATTAGCGAGGTTACTCCCCGAGAGAGCACACCTCGAACTGGCCTGTGGTCCGGTTCTGCCCCAGTTGAGCCTCGGTGTGGTCGACGTCGCCGCCGGCGTAGGTGAGGGCGACCGGCACCTCTCCGGTCGTCAGATTCAGATCACCGATCTCGTACGACGTGAAGCGCTTCTCCCGTGAGACCCGCTCCTCGAACTCGGTGAGGGTCTCCTGCGCCTTGGAGCTGCGGCAGAGCTGCCCGTACGCCCCGTCGTAGTCCCCGTCCTTGACCGCGTCCAGATAGTCGGCCACCACGGCGTGCGCCTGCTCGTTGATCGAGCCGTTGATCGACAGCCCCAGCCCGATGATCGCGGCCAGCCCGCCACCGAAGCCCAGCCCGATGCGGCGGCCGCGACCCTCGACGGGTGGCGCCGGGAACGGCGGATGGACGCCGGGCCCGGGCGGTGGCGGCGGCACGTGGACGGCCGGGGGCGGGGGCGGGGCGTACTGCATCGGCGGTTGACCGTAGGTCATGGGGCAAGCCTAATCTTCAGCGCCAGGGCTCGGCGGCCCGGTCGCTGTCGATGATCTTGACTGGGGCGCCGGGTTCGGCGCTCGCCAGGGTCTCGAACGCGGACGGCTCGTCCAGCGACCGGGCGAGCAGCGGGGTGGCGTGCACCTTCACATCGAAGGCCCCCAGCGCGCGGCGGTAGGCTCCGACGGACTCCCACTCGGTCACCAGGGTCCAGCTGGTGGTGTCCTCCAGGGCGCGGGTGAGCCGGCCGGACAGATAGCCGGGGCATTGGGCGAGCGCGGCCAGCGCGGCGTGCGCCTGCCCCGCGAAGCCGTCTTGCGTGTCCGGCGGGACCAGGAAGCGGTTGAGCACCAGCATGTGACGAGGGTACGCAACGCCGACAGGAGCGACGGTGACGACGTCCGACCATTTCCTGCGCCGCCTGGCCAGGATCAACCCGACCACCGCGTTCATCGTGGCGCTGGTCCTGCTGCTGGCCGGGCTCTACCTGCCCGGGGTGGTGGGCGCGCTGCTGCTGGCCGTGCTCGCGGCCGGGCTGGCGGCGCTGACGTTCACCACCTGGCCGGTGCAGCCACCGATCACCCGGGTGGTCCGGGTGGTGCTGCTCACTCTTCTGGTGGCCGCCGCGGTCGGCAAGGCGCTGTGAACGCATGCGCTTTTGACAATCATTGTCATTATCGACGACAGTAGGTGGCATGATGCGCCGCCCGCTGATCCTGCTGCTCGTGCCGGCCGTCCTGGCCGCGCTCGCCG
>KL571343.1:44175-45222 GCA_000715855.1 Actinoplanes liguriensis | reverse complement strand
GCCTCCTACCCGCTGCAGTTCGTCAGCGAGCGGGTCGGCGGCGATCTGGTCCGGGTCACCAACCTCACCAAGCCCGGCGCCGAGCCGCACGACGTGGAGCTCAGCCCCCGCCAGGTCGCCCGGATCTCGGACGCGAAGGTCGCCGTCTACCTGCACGGTTTCCAGCCCGCGGTGGACGACGCGATCAAACAGAACGCCAGGACCCGGGGGTACGACGTGTCGAGCGTCGTGACCCTGGAGCACGCCGACGAGTCGGAGGCGGAGGAGGGGCACGAGCACGGCGCCACCGACCCGCACGTCTGGCTCGACCCGACCCGCCTGGCCACGATCGGTGACGCCGTGGCGGAACGGCTGGCCCAGGTCGACCCGGCGCACGCCGACGGCTACCGTGCCCGCGCCGCCACCCTGCGCGGGCAGCTCACCGAGCTGGACGGCGAGTACACCGCGGCCCTGGCCACCTGTCAGCGGCGCGAGCTCGTGACCAGCCACACCGCGTTCCACTACCTCGCCGAGCGCTATCACCTGACCCAGGTCGGGATCACCGGCGTCGACCCGGAGGCCGAGCCGTCGCCGCGCCGCCTCGCCGAGGTCGCCGCCGACGCCCGGGCGCACGGCACCACCACCATCTTCTTCGAGACCCTGGTCAGCCCGAAGGTCGCCGAGACGATCGCGCGCGAGGTCGGCGCGACCACCGCGGTGCTCGACCCGCTGGAAGGCCTGACCGACCCGGACGCGGACTACTTCTCGGTGATGCGGGCGAACCTCGCCTCACTGACCACGGCATTGGGGTGCACATCATGAGCGTTGTCGAGGTTCGTCACCTGGCAGCGGGCTACGACGGCCGGGAGATCCTCCGGGACGTCACTCTCAGCGTCGCCCCCGGCGACGTCGTCGCCGTGCTCGGCGCCAACGGCTCCGGAAAATCCACGCTGATCCGCACGATCCTGGGATTGGTCCCGGTCCGCCGCGGAGAGATCAATTATTCGGTACGCCGCAACGACGGTTCCGTGCCTGGGAGCGCATCGGTTACGTCCCGCAACGGCTGGG
>KL571343.1:43697-43922 GCA_000715855.1 Actinoplanes liguriensis | reverse complement strand
GGCGCCGGCAGCGGCGTCCCCGCCACGGTCGGCGAGGTGGTCGCCTCCGGCCGGATGGCCCGCCGCGGCATGTTCCGCCTGCCCGGGGCCGCCGACCGCGCCGCGGTCCGCGAGGCGCTGGACGCCGTCGGCCTGCTGGACCGGATCGGCGACCCGGTCAGCACCCTCTCCGGCGGCCAGCAGCAGCGCACCCTGATCGCCAGGGCGCTGGCCGGCAAGCCGGAC
>KL571343.1:41168-43460 GCA_000715855.1 Actinoplanes liguriensis | reverse complement strand
GAGCCGACGGCCGGTGTGGACGCGGCCAGCCAGGAGGCGTTCGCCGGCGCGCTGACCACGTTCGCCGCGAACGGCGGGACGATCCTGCTGGTCCTGCACGAGCTGGGCCCGCTGCGGCCGCTGATCGCGCGGGCCGTCGTGGTGCACGAGGGCCGGATCGCGCACGAGGGCGTGCCGCCGGAGCCGGCCGGGCACCACGCCGACCCGGAGCACGACCACGTGCACCCGCACGCGGCCGCGGAGAAGGCCACGATCTGCGAGTGGGCGCCCACCGAGGGGATGAAGGCGTACTGAGATGGACCTGCTGACCTACCCCTTCATGCTGCGCGCCCTGGCCGGCGCCCTGATCATCGGCCTGGCCGCGCCGGCGCTCGGCGTCTACCTGGTGCAGCGACGGCTATCGCTGATCGGCGACGGGATCGGGCACGTGGCGCTGACCGGTGTCGGCGTCGGCCTGCTCACCAACCAGTCCCCGGTGCTCACCGCGGTGCTGGTGTCGGTGGTCGGCGCGGTCGCGGTGGAGCTGGTCCGCGAGCGCGGGCGCACCTCCGGCGACCTGGCCCTGGCGCTGCTCTTCTACGGCGGCATCGCGGGCGGGGTGGTGCTGGTCGGGCTCTCCCACGACGCCAGCAACGCCAGCCTGATGCAGTACCTGTTCGGCTCGCTGGTCACCACGTCCCCTTCGGACATCGCGGTGATCGCCGGGCTGGGCGCGGCGGTGCTGGTCGCCATGCTGGTGTTCCGGCCGGCGCTCTTCGCGCTCTGCAACGACGAGGAGTACGCGCGGGTCAGCGGCCTGCCGGTGCGCACGCTCAACCTCCTGCTGGCCGTGACGACCGCGGTGACCGTGACCATCGCGATGCGTACCGTCGGATTGCTCCTGGTCTCGGCTCTGATGGTGGTCCCGGTCGCCGCCGCCCAGCAGCTCACCCGGGGATTCCGGTCGACGATGGCGGTGGCCATGCTGATCGGGATCTGCTCGGCCGGGGCCGGCGTGGTGCTCTCCGGCGAGATCGACACCGCGCCCGGCGCGACCACGGTGCTGATCGCTCTGGCCGCGTTCCTGCTCACCGCCGGGGCCGGCGCGCTCTGGCAGCGCCGCCGCACCACCCCCGCGGCCCACGTCGAGCCCCCGGATGTGGTCCTGCATGCTTGAGAGGACGAGCGGCTACGAGGCGTACGAGGCCGCGGGCGCGCTGCTCAGGGCGTTGTCCGCACCGATCCGGATCGCGATCGTCGCGGAGCTCGGAACGGGCGAGCGGTGCGTGCACGATCTGGTCTCGCAGCTCGGCGCTCCGCAGCCGCTGGTGTCGCAGCACCTGCGGGTGTTGCGGGGAGCCGGCGTGGTGCGGGGTGTGCGACGCGGCCGGGAGATCGCATACTCCCTGGTGGACGAACACATCGCGCACATCGTCGCGGATGCCGTCAGCCACGCGAGGGAGAACCGATCGTGAACCCGGAGAGCAGTGCCCAGCGCAACACCAAGCAGCGCAGCGCGGTGCGTGAAGCGCTCGCCGAGACCGAGGGCTTCCAGAGCGCCCAGGACCTGCACGCGATGCTGCGGGGCCGGGGCGAGCGGGTCGGCCTGACCACGGTGTACCGGACGTTGCAGGGGCTCGCCGACGCCGGCGAGGTGGACGTGATGCGCCCGCCCGGCGGTGAGCACCTCTACCGCCGGTGCAGCCAGGGGCACCACCACCATCTGGTGTGCCGTTCCTGCGGGCGGACCGTCGAGGTGCTCGGCCCGGCCGTCGAGTCGTGGGCCGAGAAGATGGCCGGTGAGCACGGCTTCGTCGACGTGTCGCACACCATGGAGATCTTCGGCACCTGCCCGGAGTGTGCTGCCAAGGCCTGCGCCGGCCAGGGCTGAGACCCGGCTGAGGGACGCCCGGATGCGGTGTCGAGCCGCGGGTGGAAGGCTTCCCAGTTGTGAAGCTCTATGCCGACCGGCTCCCCACCGCCGTCCGCCAACTCATCACCGACATCCTCGTCGTCATCTGGGTCTACCTGTGGATTCGCGCCGCGATCTGGGTCCACGACGTGGTGGAGAAGCTCGCCGTCCCCGGGCAGAAGCTGGAGTCCGCCGGCGGTGGCATCGCCGACAACCTGGCCGACGCGGGCGGCAAGGTCGGCCGGGTGCCCCTGGTCGGCGACCAGCTCGTCAAGCCGTTCAACGGCGCCGCCGACGCGGCCCGGTCCATCGCCGAGGCCGGCCAGCAGCAGCAGGAGCTGGTCGACAAGCTGGCCCTGATCCTGCCGTTGATGGCCATCGCGGTGCCGCTGGCGCTGGTG
>KL571343.1:37570-40978 GCA_000715855.1 Actinoplanes liguriensis | reverse complement strand
GCTGGATCCGGCGCGCCTCGACCGCCCTCGCGGTCCGCGATCAGCCCGCCGGCAGGGACCTGCTGGCGCTGCGGGCCCTGGCCTCGCGCCCGCTGGGCGAGCTGGCGAAGCTGGGCCCGGACATCGCGCAGAGCTGGCGGGCCGGTGACGCGGCCGCCGTCGACGCCCTCGCCGAGCTGGAGCTCAAGCGTCTGGGCCTGCGGAAAGCCCGGGCCGGCCGGGCCGGCCTCAAGACCTGATCGCGGAGTCAGCGGGCGCGTCGTCCAGGACAAAACCGTCCCGGTCGTCGTCCTCCGCCCAGTTCCGGTGGGTGACCGGCAGGATCGCCCAGAACGTCAGGAACCAGCCGCCGGAGATCACGGTGAGCACCACCGCCCAGCGCGCGTCGAGCACGTAGTCGGTGACCAGCAGGACGCTGCTGACCATCGACACCAGCATGCAGGCCAGCCCGCTGGTGGCCATCCGGTGCGCGTAGCGGACCAGCTCCGGCTTGCGGCCCTGGCGGAACAGCGCCCGGTGGAACGCCACCGGCGAGATGATCAGCGCGGTCGCGAAGGCCGCGCTGATCAGCGCCACCATGTAGACGTCCTTCTGGAACGCGTTGGCTTGCGGGAAACCGCTGGAGAACGGCAGGGTCAGCAGGAACGCGAAGAGGATCTGCACGCCGGTCTGCGCCACCCGCAGCTCCTGGAGCAGGTCGGCGAAGTTGCGGTCCCAGCGTTGTTTCTCGGTCTCCTGCGGAGAACGTGTTTTCTCGGAGGCCATGGTCAGACGGCGTTCCCCGCCGGGGCCATGGTCAAACGCCGATGCGTGCCAGAACCGCGTCGCCGAGCTCCCGTGGCGCCTGCTCGGGCACCCAGTGGCTGACCCCGCGCATCGCGACCAGCTGGTAGTCGCCGGTCACCCAGTCCGCGGTCCGCAGCGCGGCGGTCAGCCCGACCACGCCGTCGCCGTCGCTCCAGACGTACGTGGTCGGCACGGTGATCACGCCCAGGTCGGCGACGTCGGCGGTACGGTACGCCCGGTACCAGTTCAGCGCGGTGGTCAACCGGCCCGGCCGGCGCATCGCCTTGACGTAGAGGTCGGCGCGCGGCCCGATCGCCCCGAGCATCCGGCGCATCCCGAGCGCGCCCCCGCCGAGCAGCAGCCGCTCCGCGATCGGGCTCCGGAACACCTGGAAGTACGCGAGGCGGGCCTGCTGCGACGGCCGGACCCGCAGCGCCAGCATCATCGCCCGCGGGTGCGGGACCGAAACCGCGGTCAGGGTGCGCACCCGCTCGGGGTGACGGCCGGCGAGCAGCCAGGCGACCTGTGCGCCCCAGTCGTGGCCGATGACGTGCGCTGACTCGATGCCCAGCTCGTCCAGAACGGCCACCGCGTCGGCGACCGGCTCGCCGATCCGGTACGCCCCCGGGCCGGACGGGCGGGCGCCGGGCGAGTATCCGCGCTGGTCCATGGCGTACGTCCGTAGACCGGCCGCGTGCAGGCGCGGGAGCAGGAGGTCGAACTCCCGATGGTCCTGCGGGAACCCGTGCAGCAGGAGAACCGGCTGCCCGTCCGAGGGACCCCCGTCAGCAACCTCGAACGTCAGCCCCCGGGCCTTGACCTCCATAAATGCGCTCCTCCCTGTGCCGAACCGGCCGCTCGGTGTTAGCGTCATCGAAGCACATGCACCGAAGTCTTTTCGCGACGGCGGAGACCAATGCGTCAGCTTCAGCGGCGCGCGGGTCAAGGTAGGTCGCGAAAAAACTTCGTCCGACAGGGGAGCGCGCAGCGCTGAGAGTGCGGTGAAGGCCGCAGACCCTCGTACCTGATCTGGGTAATGCCAGCGCAGGAAGCTCGGGAGGCTTACCGCCATGAGAAGCAGCAGTTGGCGCACGATTGACATCGTGATCGCATCGGTCATCGCCGTCGCATTCGGCGTGATCTTCTGGGCCTGGGACGCCGTCTGGGCCGCCACCGAGAACGCATTCCTCTTCTTCCCGCCCGCGCAAGCCGTCCTCTACGGGATGTGGTTTCTGCCGGCGGTGCTGAGCGCACTGATCATCCGCAAGCCGGGCGCGGCGTTCTTCACCGAGACGGTCGCCGCGATCATCTCGGCGCTGCTCGGCAACAAGTGGGGCGCCACGGTGATCTTCCAGGGCGCGGCGCAGGGCCTCGGCGCGGAGCTCGCGTTCGCGCTGTTCCGCTACCGGTTCTTCACGCTGCCCACCGGCCTGCTCTCCGGCGCGCTGGCCGGCCTGGTCGCGGCGGTCTTCGACTGGTTCGTCTGGACCTACGACTACGAGCTGTGGAGCTACCGCGTGCCGTACGCGCTGATCACCGTCGCCAGCGCCACGGTGCTCGCCGGCGCCGGCGCGTGGCTGCTGGTCCGGGCGCTGGCCCCGACCGGCGTCCTGGATCGCTTCGAGGCCGGCCGGGAGCGGGCCCTGATCTAGCCGATGTCCGAGGTTGAGCTGAACGGGTTCGGCTGGCGGCACGCGGGGCGCCGTGCGTGGGCGGTCCGCGGGCTCGACCTGCGGATCCGGCACGGCGAACGGGTGCTCCTGCTCGGTCCCTCGGGGGCGGGCAAGAGCACGCTGCTCGCCGCGCTGGCCGGGCTGCTGCCGGAGGACTCCGGCGAGGCCGAGGGCGACCTCGCGATCGACGGACTCGACCCGCGCAAGGCCCGTGACCGGGTCGGCATCCTGTTCCAGGATCCGCAGACGCAACTGGTGATGGCCCGCGCCGGCGACGACGTCGCGTTCGGGCTGGAGAACCGCGGGGTTCCCCGGTCCGAGATCTGGCCGCGGGTCACGGAGGCGCTGGCGAGCGTCGGATTTCCGTACCCCCTCGATCGCCCGACCTCGGCGCTCTCCGGCGGCGAGGCTCAGCGCCTGGCCCTGGCCGGGGTGATCGCGCTGCGGCCGGGCCTGTTGCTGCTCGACGAGCCGACCGCCAACCTGGATCCGGCCGGCGCCGCGCTGATCCGCGACGCGATCGCGCGGTCGGTGGGCCCGGACACCACGCTGATCGTCGTCGAGCACCGGGTCGCCGAGGCGTTACCCCTGGTGGATCGGGTGGTGGTGATCCATCCGGGCGGTGGCGTGCGGGCCGACGGCTCGCCGGAGACGATCTTCGCCGCCTACGGCGACGAGCTCGCCGAGGAGGGAGTCTGGGTGCCGGGCTTCACCGCGGCCTCCCGCATTCCGCCGGTCCCGCTCACTGACAATTCCACTGCCGATTTGGTACGGACGGAGCACGCGACCGTCCCCGGCCGCCTCCCCGCGACGTCGCTGTCCGTCCGGGCCGGCGAGGTCGTCGCGGTCACCGGCCCCAACGGCGCCGGCAAGTCCACACTCGCGCTGCTGCTCGGCGGCCTGCTCGCCCCGGGCGGCGGGCGGGTGTCCGCTTTCGACGACCGGCGAC
>KL571343.1:34502-37393 GCA_000715855.1 Actinoplanes liguriensis | reverse complement strand
TAAGAGACAGGGTGGAGGGCGCGCACCCTGACACGACGGATCGGCTCGGTCTTCCAGAACCCGGAGCACCAGTTCGTCACCGGGCGCGTCGCCGACGAGCTGGCGCTGGGCCCGCGCCGGCTCCGCAGGCCGCCCGCCGAGATCCGGCGGACCGTGGACGAGCTGCTGCAACGGCTCCGGCTGGAAAGGCTGGCCGGGGCGAATCCGTACACGCTCTCCGGGGGCGAGGCGCGCCGGCTCAGCGTGGCGACGGCGCTGGCCACCGCCCCGCGGCTGCTGGTGCTGGACGAGCCGACGTTCGGGCAGGACCGCCGGACGTGGCGGGAGCTCGTCGCGCTCCTCGCCGGCCTGCGCGACGAGGGGCACGGCGTGGTCGCGGTCACGCACGACACGGACTTCGTTCGTACCATCGCCAATCGGACCTTGACCATCGGCGAACCGTGACCGATCAGCGGACCTCTCCCGTGAGCAGTTCCGTCGCGCCCCTGGCGCGGCGCAATCCGGTCGCCAAGCTCGGCGCGGCGCTGCTCTTCACGTTTCCGCTGGTGGTGACGCTGGACCCGGTCACGCCGGGGATCGCCCTCGCGGTCGAGATGATCGCGCTGCCGTTCTTCGGGGTACGTCCGGGCGTGCTCGCGCGGCGGGTCTGGCCGCTTCTGATCGCCGCGCTCGGGGTGCTGGTCAGCATGGTGCTGTTCGCCGCCGACCGCACCGGCGACCTGCTCCTCGCGGTCGGCCCGTGGGACGTCACCACCGGCGTGCTGTCCGCCGCGGCCGGGCTGATCCTGCGGATCTTCGCGGTCGCGCTGCCCGGCATCGTGGTGTTCACGACGACCGATCCGACCGATCTGGCCGACGCGCTGGTGCAGAACGCCCGCGCGCCGGAACGGTTCGCGGTCGGCGCGCTCGCCGCGTTCCGCCTGCTGCCGCTGCTCGGTCAGGAGTGGCGGATGCTCGGCCTGGCCCGGCGCGCCCGCGGCATCGACCCCGGCCGCAGCCCGGCGGTGTTCGTCTCGACCGCGTTCGCGCTGCTGGTCGGCGCGCTGCGGCGCGGGGTGCGGCTGGCGGTGGCGATGGACGCGCGCGGTTTCGACTCGGGCCTTCCCCGCACGCACGCGCGGGTGCAGCACGTCACCCGCGCGGATCTCTCGTTTCTCGGCATTTCCGCACTTCTGTCGGCTTCCATCCTGACGTTCACGATCGCCTCCGGGTGGTTCCGCCCGATCATCGGTTGACCGCGTGTTCGTCGCGCGGTCATCGAATCGACAGTGGACGTTGGCATGTCCCCGAGATCGTGGCGCTCATGGGTCATGGCCACGATCACGATCACGTCCATTCTTCTGAAGCAGCCACCGATGTTCCGGAGGCGCTCGACCTGAGCATTCCGGACAGCGAACTCTCGCCGGCCGACAATTCACGCCGTGGTTTCCTGCGTGGGGCCGGGCTCCTCGGCGCGGGCGCGGCCGCGGCGTCGGTCTTCGCGCGCCCCGGCGTGGCGGCGGCCGCCGGGCTCCCGCACACTCACGATCTCCCCGGTGGCGGATCCGAAAAGGGCGGCTTCAAGTGGCTCGCCGGCGACCACCACATCCACACGCAGTACAGCTCCGACGCCCAGTACCGGGTGCTCGACCAGGCCAAGCACGGTCACGCGTACGGCCTCGACTGGCTGGTCATCACCGACCACGGCAGCGCCACACACGCCAAGATCGGCGTGGACAAGGTCAACCCGGACATCGTGAAGACCCGCTCCTCACTTCCGGGGCTCCTCACGTTCCAGGGCCTGGAGTGGAACATCCCGGGCGCCGAGCACGCGACCGTTTTCGTTCACCCGGGCAAGAACGAGGTGGACGTCCTCAAGCGGTTCGAGAACGCCTACGACGGCTCGCTGCTGCCGGCCACCAACACCAGTGAGCAGAACGAGGCCCTCGCCATCGAGGGCATCAAGTTCCTCGGCGAGCAGGTCAAGCGCCGCAAGGTGGACGGCGCGCTGTTCCTGGCCAACCACCCGGCCCGGCGGGGCATCGACTCCCCGCACGAGATCCGCAACTGGCGTGACGCGGACCCGACCGTCGCGATCGGCTTCGAGGGCGCGCCCGGCCTGTGTATAAGAGACAGAGCCTGCTCGCCGAGGGCAAGACCTGGTGGATCACGGTCAACTCGGACTCGCACGTCGTCTACCTGGACCAGTCGGCCCAGGGCGCGAACAGCGACTTCGCCACGAACGGCAAGTACAACGACCCGGAGTACACCGGCAAGCCGCTGACCACGGCCGGTGACTTCTGGCCGGGCTACTACGGCCGGACCAACGTCGGGTCGTCGTCGTTCTCGTACCGGTCGGTCATGGACGGCCTGCGCGCCGGGCGCGTCTGGGTCGACCACGGCCGCCTGATCAAGGGTCTGGACGCCCGGGTGCGCCAGACCGGCGACCGGCGTTCGCACACCGGCACCCCGCTCGGCGGCGTGCTGCAGGTCAAGCGGGGCACCTCGACCGAGCTGACCCTCGACATCGACCTGCAGGACACCCCGAACTGGGCGACCTTCATCCCCCGTCTTCGCCGCGTCGACGTCATCGTGGGCACGGTGACCGGGCCGGTCGCGGACAAGGACAGCTTCCTCGCCCCGGACACCAGGGTGGTCAAGTCCTTCGAGATCACCAAGACCAGCGGGACGGTCTCGCTCAGCTTCGACCTGGGACGCCTCGACAAGCCGTTCTACGTCCGCGTCCGCGGCACCGACGGCAACCGCACGCAGGCCGGTCTGAACGGCCCGTCGGTCGACCCGGCCGGCCCGAAGCTCGACGTGATCGGCGACGCCGACCCGTGGACCGACCTGTGGTTCTACACCAACCCCATCTGGGTCCTCCCCCGATGCTGTCTCTTATACACATCTCT
>KL571343.1:33955-34209 GCA_000715855.1 Actinoplanes liguriensis | reverse complement strand
GTCGGTGCCGGCCCCGTCGTTGCCCGCGCCACGGTCGTCGCGGCCGGCGGCATCGTGTACTCGCCGGGCGCGGTTGCCCGGATCATCGGCGTCAGCCTGGGTCACCGCACCCTGGCCGAGGCCGACCACTGGATCCAGGAGCTGGACCCGGCGCCGGTGCTCGCCTGCACCCACCTGGTCCAGAGCCCGTTCCCGCACGTCGCGATCAGCCTGCTGACCCCGGAGCCGTTCGACACCGACCCGTCGCTGCGGGC
>KL571343.1:33296-33735 GCA_000715855.1 Actinoplanes liguriensis | reverse complement strand
GTTCCCGGGCAGCACCCGCCTCACCGGGTCACTCACGGTGAGCGAGATCCGGCAGCGCAGTTCGATCGCCCGGGTCGAGGTCCTGGGCAGCGGCCCGGCCGACCCGGCGGCGGTCGTGGAGACCGGCGACTTCGTCCGGCCGCAGTTCCGCTCCGGCGAACTGGTGCTGGTCACGACACCGGCGGCCGGCGGTCTCCTGGTGCCCTTCGAGCGCCGCGACCCCACTCCCTGCTGCGCCGCGCACTGACGGCCTCGGGCTGGTTCTCACCGTGGTTGTTCGTCCTCATAACCACGGTGAGAACCATCCCGGAAGCACGCCCCGCGCCCCAAGCGCGGCCCGCTCCCGGCCGCGCCGTCCGCCCGCAGCGCGCCGCCCCGGCAACGCCGCCCACCCGCAGCCACGCCATCCCCAGCCGCGCCGCCCGCCCGCAGCCGCGCC
>KL571343.1:29300-33062 GCA_000715855.1 Actinoplanes liguriensis | reverse complement strand
AGCCGCGCCGCCCGCCCGCAGCCGCGCCGCCCCCCAGGCCGCGCCGCCCGCTCCCAGCCGCACCGCTCCCGGCCGCGCGGTCAGAGGACGTAGGTGGCGATCATCTGGCTGAGCTGCCGAATGTCCACGTTCCGCTTGAACTCCAGGCGCACCTTGCCCAGCCCGCTGAACCACAGGTCCAGCTCGGTGTCCCGGTCCAGACTGCCGGCCGTCTCGACCGAAAACGCCTGGATCTTGCCGTACGGCAGCGACGTGAAGTCCGTCTTCGACCCGGTGATGCCCTGCACGTTCGCCGCGATCAGCCGCTTGTTCGTGAAGACCACGAAGTCACGCACCGACCGGAACGCGAAGACGATCTGCTCCCCCTGGATCAGGAACGGCGCGACCTGCGGATACAGCTCGCCCGGATCGCAGGGGTTGAGCTTGAAGACGGAACCGTTGTTGAAGTCGATCACAGCGAACCCTATCGTCCGAGGAGCGCCGCGACGTCCGCGGCGAGCTGCGTGGTGGCCTCGATCTCGGCCTTGCGGATCGACACACTCTCGATGTTGAAGCCGTACGGCACACCCAGATGCTCGCAGAAGTCCCGCAGGTCACGGGCGATGTCCAGGGTGTGCTTGTACGACTCGGCGAGCGGATCGGCACTGTGCCGCAGCGAGTTCTCCAGCCAGCGCGGCACGTCCACCCCGAGCCAGCGCAGGAATTCCAGCGTCTTCAGCGACCCGCACAGCGACAACGTGAAGATCACCGTCCGGGGCCGCACGTCCCGGGCCCGGCACTCGTAGAAGTAGTCGGAGATCAGGTTCTTCGTCTCGTTGACGTGGTAGACCACCTGCGAGACGAAGAAGCTCGCCCCCCGCTCCTGCTTGGCGAGCATCCGCTGGTGCTCGTCGCGCCGCTCGCCGATCACGACCGCGCCCAGTGGCAGCTCCGGCCGGACCTCGTCGCGCAGCTCCTGCGCCCGGCGCAGCCCGGTGCGCACCGTCTTCCCCCCGGACGACGCCCCGACGAAGACACCCAGCACCCGCTCCGGGTCCGCGCCGGTCATCCAGTCGCGCAGCTCGTCCTCGGCATACTTCCCCACGCAGCGATAGATGATCACCGGCTGCGTCCAGGCGCCGAGGTGCGTCTCGTAATACCAGGCCGGGTCGAGGGTGGCCAGGAACGGGAACGGCCGCTCCACCGGGTTCCGGTCCGACTCGTCGTCGATGTCGTAGAGGATCAGCCCGTCGAGGTCGAGACCACTGAGCCGCTCGAGCGTGACCCCGGCGATCTCCTTGACCCGCTCCTCGGCGGTGCTCCGCTTCGGCGGCGTGATGCTGAACAGCAGCACCCCACTGCGAGCGTCGGCGAGCAACTGCGGCAGTCGGGGACCAGTCATCCCCCCACCCTAAAAACCATGCGCTCCGTGACCCGCGCCACACCCACCGTTCCCGCCAGGCGAGCACCTCAAGGGCTGCAGATCAACCCCGCATTTCCCGTACGCCGTGAGCCGCCCGCCACCCTCAGCGCGCCATGCTCACCGCATGCTCGGCGACCAGCTCGAGCAGTTCCTCCCGCCCGCTCGGCAGCGCCACCCTGCCCCGATCCGCGAAAAGCTCCCACCAGTGCGGCTCACGCCTCGCCCGCAGCGCCTGAACGTCCCGCCCGGCCCGTTGCACCATCACGATCGCCGTAGCGAGGAACCCTTCGATCATCGACACCAGGATCGGATGGTTCGCCCGCAGATACCGCCCGGTCAGCGCCTCGACGAACGGCACGAACAGGTCCAGATCGATCTCATACTCATCGTTGACACAGGGCCCGATCCCGGTCGGCAGCTCCACCAGCGGCGCCACCGCCTCACTCGTCCGCACGAACAGCCCCGCCACCCCGTTGGCCGGATTCCACAGAACAAGATCCCCGACCTCGAAATACTGACTCACCCCGCCATGGTCATCACCACCCCGACCCCCAGCAACCCGATAACCCTCTCAGTTGACCGACCCCGGCTCCGCAGCCCACCGAACCGGCTGCCCTGTCACCTTCGCCACCTGCACGAAGTCCTTGTCATAGTGCAGGAGGGTGAATCGTTGGATCTCCGCGGTAGCAGCGGTGAGCAGGTCGACCGGGCCCGCCGACCGGTGCGCGCCGTTCCCCGCCAGGGCCGCCTGAACCTCAGCGGCACGCTCGAAACCCGATCCGGCATGACCACCCAGGGGAAAGTGTCACGGATCAAGCTTCGCTGCCTGTCAAGGTCCGCCCTTGATCGCGCTGTGTACAGCAACTCCAGCTCGGTCACCGCACATGTCGCCACCAAACCGTCGTCGATCTCGCCATACCACTCACCGCGGGCTCTCCCGTTGCCGAGCAAACGCACCAGGGCGCTGGTGTCCACCAGATACCGCACGTCAGGGCCGGGTTCGCTTGTCGAGCAGAATGTCGAACTGGCCGGTCTCGGCCACCTCCACCAGCTCGTCGAGGGCCCGCGCCCGCCGGGACCGCGCCGCCGCCTCCCGGAGGGCCGCGTTCACGGTGTCGATCGCGGTCGTCGTGCCGAAGCGTTTGCCGGCCTCGGCCAGCGCGACCTGGTCGACGTCAACCAGACTCTCAGCCATCAGCTCGTTCACCTCCCGGCCCGGGCGACCCGCCGTCGCCCCCTGCCATGCGCCCAGGCTAGGCAGGCGCATTGATCGACTCAACGCGGGCTGTGGACAACCCGCCGGCCGCGCTGACCTGTGGAAAACCCGGTTGTGGGTCAGCCGCCCGAGGTAGCTTCGGAGGCCTCATTCGCGGTCGGCCGGTTTGCACCGGGAGCCGCTCGGCCGAGGTCGATAGCTGTCCTTGTCCAGGAACTCGTCGAAGTCGCCCCGTGCGCCCATCGCGGCAAGCCTCTCCATGGCTTCCACCCGCGCACGCATGGCAACGACCTCACGCAATGCGGCGTTGACGGTGTCAGCGGCATTGCCGGTGTCGAGAATCTTGGCGGCCCCGATCACACTCTCGGCGTCAATCTTGATCGTCACGATCCAGGTCTCTGCTTCCGCGGCTACCTCCCCAACCCGGTTGCGCCACGACTAGTCTAGTCGTGGCGCACAGATCAACTCAACCGCGATCACTCGCGTCCAACCGGAGGGCGGCGGCCGCGATGTTCTGCTCCGGGCGGGCCACGTCGCCGGCGCCCGGGATCGCCAGCACGTGCCGCCCCCGATGCAGCTTCCGGGCCAGCACACCTGGCCGGGCAACCGTGGGGATTGCCGTCCCCCGCTCGCCTCGGCCGAGCAACTGATACCGATTTGCTGCCGTAACTAGTGATTTGTAGATACTGCAGAAGCCGACACGGCGCCTGCGAAAATCAACGCATGCTGGTTGCTTTCTCTGTCACGCCGATCGGGGGCGGGGATTCCGTCGGGGATGCCGTCGCCGAGGCTGTCCGCGTCGTCCGGGCCTCCGGCCTGCCGAACCGTACCGACGCCATGTTCACCACGCTCGAGGGCGAGTGGGACGAGGTGATGGCCGTCGTCAAGCAGGCTGTCGACGCCGTCGCCGCGGTCGCGCCGCGGGTCAGCCTGTCGCTGAAGGCGGATGTCCGCCCCGGTGTCACCGGCGCCCTGACCGCGAAGGTCGAGCACATCGAGAGGGTCCTGGGTCAGTCGTGAGACGGCTGGTCATGTGGGACATCGACTACACCCTGCTGCGCGGCGGCGGGGTCGCGGCCCGCGCGTGGAAGACCGCGTTCACCGAGGTCACCGGCGTTCCGTGGCGGGACGAGCATAAGAGACA
>KL571343.1:28492-29089 GCA_000715855.1 Actinoplanes liguriensis | reverse complement strand
GAGGAGCCGATTTTCGGCGGGCGCACCGACCTGGACATCTGCGGCGGGGTCTTCGCCGCGCACGGGGTCACCGACTGCACGCCGGAAAGATTCTTCGCGAGGTACGTCGAGCTGGTCGGCACGGCCCGCCACGAGTTCGCCGAGCAGGGCGCGCTGATGCCGGGTGTCCGCGAGGTCCTGTCGCATCTCGGCGATCGGCCGGACATCGTGCAGACCCTGGTCACCGGCAACGTCCCGGAGGTGGCCGCGATGAAGATCAGCGCGTTCGGCCTGTCCGGTTCGTTCGACGCCGAGGTGGGTGGTTACGGCACCGACGACAGCGTGCGCGCCACCCTGGTCCGCCGCAGTCTGGAGCGGGCGCAGGCGAAATACGCCGAGCCGTTCCTTCCGGTCGTCATCGGCGACACGGTGCACGACGTGACGGCCGCGCTGGCCAACGACGCGATCGCCATAGCGGTCGCGACCGGCGCGACCCCGGCGGCGGAGCTGACCGCCGCGGGCGCCCACGTCGTACTGCCGAATCTGAGCGACCTGGAAGCGGCGGTGAAAGCCCTCGCCGACTAGGTCCTGTCCTGCCGATCACCCAGGGCTGCGGCG
>KL571343.1:27439-28297 GCA_000715855.1 Actinoplanes liguriensis | reverse complement strand
GACCTCGCCTCGCACTTGGGTGATCGGCAGGACAGGACCTACGGTCTGAGCTCGGGCGGGAAGCCGGTCCACTGCAGCGCGGGCGGCAGGTGGCTCACGTCGTTGAACATGATCAGCCGGGGTTTCTGCCCCGGGAAGTAGCGGATCAACGTCAGCCCGGTGTTGCACGAGTTGAGCCCCCGCCACCGCTCCTCCGGCGCCTCCAGAGCGTCCCGCACCAGCCACGCCACCTGGAACGCGTGCGTGATCAGCAGCTCGTGCGTCTCCACCGCGGCCGGCCCGGCGAACCGCGCGATCATGGCGGCGGAGTTGGCCGGTGTCGGCAGGTTGTCGTCGAGCTCGTCGGCGGCCGTCACCGGCACGTCCTTCAGGTGCGCGGCGACCAGCTCGGCGGTCCGGGCGGCGCGCGGCAGCGGCCCGTGGAAGACGGCCGAGAACGACACCTCGGCGAGCCGCTCACCGAGCAGGGTGGCCTGCTGTTCGCCGTCGCCGGTCAGGCCGGTCTCGTCCTCGTTCGCGAACGCGTGCCGGGCGATCCAGAGGTGCCGCACCTCGTTCATCATGACGGACTCACCGGGTTCGGCAGCGCGCCGCCGAAGCGCCGGTCCCGCTGGGCGTAGAGCTCGCACGCGTACCACAGGTGGCGGCGGTCGAAGTCGGGCCAGAGCGTGTCCAGGTAGACCATCTCGGCATACGCCGACTGCCAGAGCAGGAAGTTCGACGTGCGCTGCTCCCCGGACGGGCGCAGGAAGAGGTCCACCGACGGCACCTCGGGGTGGTACAGGTATTTCTCGATGGTCTTCTCGTTGACCTTGTCGGCCTTGAGCTTGCCGGCCGCCACGTCCCGGGCGATCGCGG
>KL571343.1:24873-27250 GCA_000715855.1 Actinoplanes liguriensis | reverse complement strand
GGCCGCCACGTCCCGGGCGATCGTGGCGGCGGCGTCGGCGATCTCCGCCTGGCCGCCGTAGTTGACGCAGAACTGCAGGGTGAGCGTCTTGTTGTTCTTGCTCATCTCCTCGGCGGTCTGCAGCTCGGAGATCACGCTCTTCCACAACCGGCCGGACCGGCCGGACCAGACGACCCGCACGCCGAGGTCGACGAGCTGGTTGCGGCGGCGGCGGATGACATCCCGGTTGAAGCCCATCAGGAAGCGGACCTCCTCGGGCGAGCGCTTCCAGTTCTCGGTGGAGAACGCGTACGCCGAAAGGTAGGGAATGCCCAGCTCGATGGCGCCCTCGATGGCGTCGAAGAGCGAGTGCTCGCCCTGCTCGTGCCCCTTGGTGCGGGACAGCCCGCGGTCCTTGGCCCAGCGGCCGTTGCCGTCCATCACGATCGCCACGTGACGGGGAAGCGCGGCGGCCGGCAGGGCCGGTGGAAGGACGCCGGAGATGTGGGGGGTGGGCGGACGCGGGCTCACGGTTTCAACTCCCGTCGATCGACAAGCGGCAGCGAGCGTAGCGAGCGCTCCATGTGCCATTGCAGGTGGGCGGCGACCAGGCCGCTGCACTCCCGGCGGACCGAGGGGGCGGAGACGTCCGCCACGGACCAGTCACCGCTGGTCAGCGCGGCCATCAGGCCGAGGGTGTCCGGGCTGGGGTGTGCCGCGCCGGGCGGGCGGCAGTCGGGGCAGACCGCGCCACCGGCCGGGACGGCAAACGCCGCGTGCCGCCCGGGCTCGCCGCAGACCGCGCACTCGGTGAGCGCGGGCGCCCAGCCGGCGAAGGCCATCGCGCGCAGCAGGTAGGCGTCGAGCACGAGGCTGCCGGCGTGCTCGCCGACGGAGAGCGCCTTGAGCGCGCCCAGGGTGAGCTGGAAGAGCCGGAGCGAGGGCTCCCGCTCGACCGGGGTGAGCCGCTCGGCGGTCTCGCAGATCGCGCTGGCCGCGGTGTATCGCGGATAGTCCGACAGGAAGCTCTTGCCGAACAGCGTCAGCGCCTCGACCTGGCTGACCGAGTGCAGCGCGCTGCCCACGCCCTCGGGCGACCCGGCGAGCTGCAGGTCGATGTGCCCGAACGGCTCGAGGCGGGCGCCGAAGCGTGAGGTGGTGCGGCGCACGCCGCGGGCGACCGCGCGCAGCCGGCCGTGGCGGCGGGTCAGCAGGGTGACGATCCGGTCGCTCTCGCCCAGTTTCTGCGCGCGCAGAACGACCGCGTCGTCGCGGTAGAGATGGCGGCGGTATCCAGCGGGCACTCCGCCATTCTGCCCGGTGCCTACGACAAACCCTGACCCGGATCTCAGGGTCGACTCGGGGACGGGACTGATGGTGCTCAGTGTGCTTCCGGAAATAGCGTCTGTGGCATGACCGACTGCACCGCAGCGAAGCAAGGGCCAGAAGGGCATGCCCGAGGAGCACAGCATGAGCCGTAAAGTTGCCGTTCTCGTCCTCGCCGCCGCCTCGGTCGCCGTCCTGGCCGGCTGCGACGGCGCGGTGGGCGCCAAGATGACGTTCGACGACACCGAGAAGACGAAGGTCACCGACATCGTGCTGGACGGTGGCGGCGGCGATGTGATCGTCACCACCGGCAACGTCACCGAGACCCGGATCAAGCGGGTCATCCGGGGTGGCAACGGCTCCGGCCCGACGTACAAGCTCACCGGCACCACGCTCACGCTGCCGACCGATTGCGGTTTCAACTGCCATATCGCGTACGAGGTGCAGGCCCCGACCGGTGTGAAGGTGACCGGCGACCTGCGCTCGGGCGGTGTGGCCCTGACCGACGTCGGGGCCGTCGACATCACGATCACGTCCGGCGACGTCACGGTCGACGGCGCCGCCACGCCCGTGAAGATCAAGGCCACGTCCGGCAACGTGACGGTGTCCGGGGTGCCCGGCGCGACGCTGGAGGCCACCTCGGGTGACCTGCAGGCGCACGACGTCAGCGGCCCGGTCGACGCCCGGGTCACCTCCGGCAACCTCGATCTCGAGCTGTCCAAGCCGGCCTCGGTCACCGCCTCGGTCACGAGCGGTGACCTGAACCTGCTCGTCCCGGAGGGCAGCTACCAGCTGAAGGAGCACTCCGGCAACGGCGACTCGACGATCGACGGCATCAAGAACGACCCCGCCGCGACGAACGTGCTCGATCTACGAGCGCGCAGCGGAGACCTGACCGTGGGCACGCTCTAGGACCGGGGCCGGGGGGACCGGCTCCGGCACCCGACGGCCCGGGAGCAGTGCCGGCCGCCGCCCCGCGGCCACGTCCTCCACCCACCCGGCCAGCGCCAGCACGACGCCGAGCAGCACGACCACGGCCACGAGCCGCCAGCCGAAGCCGAACGCTCCCATG
>KL571343.1:17464-24609 GCA_000715855.1 Actinoplanes liguriensis | reverse complement strand
AACGCTCCCATGATCGGCAGGCCGTGGCGTTCGCCGAACCGGGTCACCAGGACCAGCACCGGGATGTGCCAGAGGTAGATGCTCAGCGCCCGGGAGTTCAGCACGGTCAGCACCCGGTGCTCCCGGACCATCGGCGAGCAGCTCAGCGCGACCAGCACGAACGCGGCGGACCAGAGCGCGTTGCCGATCGGGATGTCGTTCAGGTCGTAGCCGCGCGGCCCCGGGTGGGTCAGCACCCAGACGGCCGCCGGCACGGCGAGCGCGGCCGCGATGCCGAACATCCACCCGCGCGGGATCCGTTTCAGGTAGCCGTCGTGGTGGGCGAAGCCCAGCATCCAGGCGCCGCCGTAGAGCGCGAGGTCGTGGACCACGTTCACGACCTTGACGCCGGTAATTTCGAAGATCAGCAGAACGACGTACGGCGATAGCACCGCGACCAGCGGGAATCGCCGGAACACCGGGAGCGCGAGCGGCGAGAGCAGGACGAACCACAGGAAGTCCCGCAGGTACCACGCGTGGTTCAGCAGTTCCGCCCAGCGGCCGGTGACCTCCGGGTCCACCAGGGGAAAACCCCAGAGCAGCAGATGTACGTCGAACGGGGTGCCGGCGATCAGCATCGCCGGCACCGCGATCAGCAGCGCGAGCACCCAGAGCGAGGGCAGCAACCGGCGCAGGCGTCGCTCCACCGCCCACACCCCGGACCGGTCCAGCGACGCCGCCATCAGCGAGCCGGCCAGCGCGAACATCACCGACATCGCCGGGAAGACGATGGTCAGAGCGGTCCAGCCGGTGAGGTGATAGACCACCACCCGGACGGTGGCGATCGCGCGGAGAAGGTCCAGGTACCGGTTGCGCATGGCCAACGGTGTTACCCGTTTTTGCCCCAGAAGCGCAAATTCGGTGAACTATCCCATAATCAGAGAATGTCCAAGTATCAATCCTAGAAGCCGAGCTTACGAAGCTGCTTCGGATCCCGCTGCCACTCCTTGGCGACGCGGACGTGAAGATCCAGGTAAACCTTCTTACCCAGAAGCTGCTCGATCTCCACCCGCGCGCGGGAGCCGACCTCCTTGAGCCGCGCGCCGCGCGTCCCGATCACGATCGACTTCTGGCTGTCCCGCTCCACGTAGATGTCCGCGAAGATCCGGGTCAGGTTGCCCTCGACCAGCATCTCCTCGACGATCACCGCGATCGAGTGGGGCAGCTCGTCGCGAACCCCCTCCAGCGCCGCCTCGCGGACCAGCTCGCCGATCAGCACCTGCTCCGGCTCGTCGGTCAGCACGTCGTCCGGGTAGAGCTGCGGTGACTCCGGCATGTGCCGCACCATCGCGTCGACCAGGTTCTCCACCTGATGCCCGGAGACCGCGCTGACCGGGATGATCTCGGCGAAGTCGTAGAGCTCGGCGACCGCCAGCAGGCGCTGCGCCAGCGTCGCCGGGTCGACCAGGTCGACCTTGGTCACCACCGCGATCACCTTGGCCTTGAGCTCGCTCACCTCGGCCGAGATGAACCGGTCGCCGCGCCCCACCGGCTCGTCCGCCGGGAAGCAGACGCCGATCACGTCGACCTCGCTCCAGACCTCGCGGACCAGGTCGTTCAGCCGCTCGCCGAGCAGTGTCCGGGGGCGGTGCAGACCGGGGGTGTCGACCAGCACGAGCTGGGCGTCCGGCAGGTGCAGGATGCCCCGGATCACGTGCCGGGTGGTCTGCGGCTTGTTCGAGGTGATCGCGATCTTCTGGCCGATGATCGCGTTGGTCAGGGTCGACTTGCCGGCGTTCGGCCGCCCGACGAAACAGGCGAAACCCGCCCGGTAGACGCCGTCCGCCTTGCGCTCCAGCGACGCCGCCTTGTGCTTGCGGACGCGCGGCTTGCGTTCCGGACGAACCTCCGGCCGGTCCGCGGTCGCCGGCTCCAGCCTCGGGGTGGGTGCGGGCGCGGGGCGGGCGGATCCCGTACGGCCCGGGGTCGAGGGCCGCGAAGTCGGGGCAGCGCCCCGCTCCCCGGACGGGCCACCACGGGCCCCGGCGGGCTTGCGTGCCCGCGGGTTCGCGCCCTGCTGCTCGACGCGGCGGGCCGCGCGGCGCTCCTGGCGCTTCAGCTCGTTGCGCTCACCGGCGGTGAGACGGCGCTCCCCCGAAGCGGAACCGGATGCCGGAGTGGGAGTGGAGGCGGCGGGCCGGCCGGTCGACCCGCGGCGGTCACCCGATGCCGGGCGACGTTCCCCGGGCGCCGGACGGCGGTCACCCGAAGCGGGGCGACGGTCACCCGAAGCGGGACGGCGGTCACCGGTGTCCGGGCTCCAGTCACCGGCCCCCGGACGCCAGTTCCCCGACGAGGGACGACGCTCTCCGGGCGCCGGGCGGCGGTCGCCCGAGGCCGGACGACGGTCGCCGGACGTGGGACGACGCTCCCCCGGTGCCGGGCGGCGATCGCCCGAGGCAGGGCGGCGGTCACCGGAAGCGGGGCGGCGGTCGCCGGCGGCAGGGCGGCGGTCGCCGGAGGCGGGGCGCTTGGGACGACGCTCGTCCGGCTGGTCGGCGCTCACGCGACGACCGTGCCGAGCAGCGTGCCCGACGGGCCGGCCAGGTGGATCGCGGCGTCGGTGGCCAGGTCCCGGACCGCGGCGTGACCGGCGCCGTCCAGGGCCGAGGCCTCGGTGACCACCGCGGCGGCCTCGATCTTCGTCGCGCCGGAGGCGGCGGCCTGGGCCACGGCCAGCTGCAACGCGGTAACGGTCAGGCTGGGCAGCGCGACCGTGGCGGCCGCATAGGTGCGACCGTCCTGATCGCGGACCGCGGCGCCCTCGGCCGCACCGACCCGGGCGCGCGAACTGCGCGCCAGGGTGACCAGCTTGGCGTCCTCGGCGCTCAGCGCGGCGTCACCGGCGCTGGGCACGGTGACGGCGGCAAACGTCTGCTCAGGCATCAGCGGGAAGTCTTTCCTCGTTCTCGGCTACGTTCTCATCGTTGTCGTCGGCCGGTGGCGCCGGCTTGACCCGGCGCACCAGCACCGAGTCGATCCGGTTCCGCCGGCCGGTGGTGCCCTCGGCGATCATGTGCAGGCCGCCGACGTCCGCCCGGGCACCGGGGATCGGCACCCGGCCCAGCGTCTGCGCGAGCAGGCCGCCGACCGTCTCCACCTCGTCGGTGGGCAGCTCGACGCCGAACACGTCACCCAGGTCCTCGATCGGCAGGCGGGCGGCGACGCGGACGGCGCCGTCCTCCAGGTGCTCGATCGGGGGGCGTTCCACGTCGTACTCGTCGGTGATCTCGCCGACGATCTCCTCGAGGATGTCCTCGATGGTGACCAGGCCGGCGGTCCCGCCGTACTCGTCCACCACGATCACCAGGTGGTTGCGGGCCGCCTGCATCTCGGAGAGCAGGTCGTCGACCGGCTTCGACTCCGGCACGAACTGCGCGGGGCGCATCGCGTCGGCCACCGCCTGCGCGGTCGCCGCCGGATCGCCGCTCTGCGTGCGCCGGATCACGTCCTTCAGGTAGAGCACGCCCAGCACGTCGTCGACGCTCTCGCCGATCACCGGGATCCGCGAGAAGCCCGAGCGCAGGAACAGGTAGAGCGCCTGCTGCAGGCTCTTGGGCGCCTCGATCCACACCATCTCGGTGCGCGGCACCATCACCTCGCGGGCGATCGTGTCGCCCAGCGCGAACACCGAGTGGATCATCTCGCGCTCGCCGTGCTCGACGACGCCGCGCTGCTCGGCCAGGTCGACCAGCTCGCGCAGCTCCACCTGGCTGCCGAACGGCCCCTCCGGGAAGCCCTTCCCCGGGGTGACCGCGTTGCCGATCAGGATCAGCAGCGAGGCGAGCGGGTTGAGGACCCGGCCCAGCCAGCGGACCAGGGGCGCGGCGGCACGGCCCACCGCATACGCGTGCTGGCGCCCCAGCGTCCGCGGCGCGACACCGACCACCACGAAACTGATGATCGTCATCGAGCCGGCGGTGATCAGCGCGGCCGGCCAGCCCACGTCCCAGGTGTCCACCGCGACCAGCGCCACCAGCGTGGTCGCCGAGAGCTCGCAGAGCAGCCGGAGCAGGAGCAGCAGGTTGACGTAGCGGACCACGTCGGAGGCGACCGCGGCGAGCGCGCCGGCTCCCCGCTGCCCCTCCCGGTCGAGTTCACTGGCGCGGGCCGCGGAGACCGTGGCCAGCGCCGCGTCGGTCATCGAGGCGAGACCGGCCAGCAGGACCAGCCCGACCGCGAAAAGGATCAGTTGCAGGTCCGGCAGGCCGGCCGAGGCGGGGTCCACGATCAGCCGGCTTTGCGGCCGGCGCGCCAGCTCTGCAGCAGCTTGTTCTGCAGAGCGAACATCTCCCGCTCCTCGTCCGGCTCGGCGTGGTCGTAGCCGAGCAGGTGGAGGGCGCCGTGCACGGTGAGCAGGTGCAGCTCGTCGGCGGCGGAGTGCCCGGCGGCGGCGGCCTGCTTCGCGGCCACCTCGGGCGCCAGGACGATGTCGCCCAGCAGCGCCGGCTCACCGGTGCCGGACTCCCCTGGCCCGTGGTCGACGCTGCCCTCGTCCATCGGGAAGGCGAGCACGTCGGTGGGCCCGTCGCTGCCCATCCACCGATGGTTCAGCTCGGCCATGTAGTCGATGTCGACGAGGAGCACGGACAGCTCGGCGAGCGGGTTGACGCCCATCTCGTCGAGGGCGTGCCGGGCAACCGCGAGGATCGCGTCGGTGTCGACCTCGACTCCCGACTCGTTGGCGATCTCGATGGACATAGTGGTGCGATTACCCCTTGCGAATCAGCGCCGGCGCTGAGCCCGGCCGTTGGCGGCCCGGCCCGGAACGGCATGGACGGAACTTGCAGTCTGCTCCTGCTCGGCGTCGAACCGCGCATAGGCGTCCACGATCTCCGCGACCAGCCGGTGCCGCACCACGTCGGAGCTGGACAGCTCGGCGAAGTGCACGTCCTCGACGTCGCGCAGGATCTCCCGGACGATCTTGAGGCCACTGGTGGTGCCGCCCGGCAGGTCGACCTGGGTCACGTCGCCGGTCACCACGATCTTGGCCCCGAACCCGAGCCGGGTCAGGAACATCTTCATCTGCTCGGGCGTGGTGTTCTGCGCCTCGTCCAGAATGATGAACGCGTCGTTGAGCGTCCGGCCGCGCATGTAGGCCAGCGGCGCGACCTCGATCGTCCCGGCGGCCATCAGGCGCGGGATCGACTCCGGGTCGAGCATGTCGTGCAGGGCGTCGTAGAGCGGTCGCAGATACGGGTCGATCTTCTCGGTGAGCGTTCCGGGCAGGAAGCCCAGCCGCTCGCCGGCCTCGACCGCCGGCCGGGTCAGGATGATCCGGCTGATCTGCTTGGCCTGCAGCGCCTGCACGGCCTTCGCCATCGCCAGATACGTCTTACCGGTGCCGGCGGGGCCGATCCCGAAGACGATCGTGTTCTCGTCGATGGCGTCGACGTAGTGCTTCTGCCCCAGCGTCTTGGGCCGGATCGTGCGGCCCCGCCGGGACAGGATGTTCAGCGTCAGCACCTCGGCGGGGCGCTCGGAGGTGTTCTCCTCGAGCATCCGCAGGGTGCGGCGGACGGCGTCCACGCTGAGCGTCTCGCCCTTCTCGATCAGCTCGATGAGCTCGGAGAAGAGACGCTCGGCGGTGGCGTTCTCCGCCGGCTCGCCGGTGATGGTGATCTCGTTGCCACGGACGTGCACGTCACTGCTGACCGTGCGCTCGATGAGGCGGAGGATCTCGTCCTTGGCGCCGAGCAGGTTCACCATGATCTTCGGGTCGGACACCGAGATCTTGGTCTGCGCCCGCACCGGGCTGGACGAGCCCGTGCTGGAAGGGTTCGGCGTACCGGTCATAGGGCGGCCCGGGGGCCTCCGCCACCTGCTCTCTCAATAGGCGTCGTCCCAAGGGCGGGGCGGCGTGCTCAAGGATCGTGCCATCCTATCCGCCTGTCTCTTATACACAAAGAGACAGAAGCCCTCCTGCAACCGGGTGAACCGGTAGGTCGCCCAGTGCATGCGGACCACCGCGCCCGACTCGTCCCGGGTCAGCCGGAGTTGCTCGCCCGCCTCGCGCCCGGACGCCGTACGCAAAATGTCTTGATTGTCGGGAAGCGGCCGGAAGATCGCCGGTGGCCGGTCCGCCGGAGCTTCCGCCGCACGGGCCTCCAGCCGGCCGTCGTGCCAGGCGAAGACGAACTCGGAGCCCTCGCTCCACCAGCGGCCCAGCACCGACCGGTAAGCCTGCGGCGCGGGCGCCGCCGATCGCCACGGCCGGATCTCCGCCGGATCGGTGTCGACCGCGAGCCGCAGCAGCTCGTGGACCAGCTCGTTGGTCTGCCCGGCGGTGCCGGAGGAGCCGAGCACCGCGCAGCCCAGCCCGCCCGGGTTGCCCTCGCCGCCGCGCCGGCCGTAGACACCGGCCAGGAAGCCCGGCATCGCGCCGTCGTGGCCGACGTGCATCACCCGCCGCCCGTCCGGCTGCAGGATCAGACCGAGGCCGAAGCCGGCCGCCCAGAGCGACTCGTCGGTGGTGGTCAGCGGCCAGCGCATCTCGTCGAGGGTGGCCGGGTCGAGGACCTTGTTGCCGATCTTGGGATCGGCCAGGAACGCGGCCCAGCGGGCCATGTCCGTGGCGGTGCTCCAGAGCTGCGCGGCCGGGGCCACCCCGCCGAGGTCGACGGGAGGCTCCGGGCGGGCGGCGTCGGAATACGCGTCCACCAGGTAACCCACCACCGCCTCGGCCGGCCGATCGACCGTGGTGTGCTCCAGCCCCAGCGGCCCGAGGACCCGGTCGGCGAGGATCTCGGCCCACGTCCCGCCGCGCAGCTTCGCGACGAGCTGACCGAGAACGGCCAGTCCCAGGTTCGAGTAGTGGTAGCGCCGCGCGTTGGGCAGCACCCGCTCGGCCCGGTCCAGCTCGGCGATCATCCGGCCGGCGTCCGGGGCGATCAGCGTGTCCCACACGTCCCCGAACGGCTCACGCTGGTAACCGGCCGTGTGCGAGAGCAGCCGGCGGATCGTCGCGTCGCCGTGCGCCGGCACGTCGAGGTACCGCGAGACCGGCTGGTCCAGATCCAGCAGCCCGTCGTCGCGGGCCTGCATGACCAGCACCGCGGTGAACGTCTTGGTGACCGAGCCGATCCGGAACCTGTCTCTTATACACA
>KL571343.1:14796-17253 GCA_000715855.1 Actinoplanes liguriensis | reverse complement strand
GCCGGATCGAGCGGCCGATCCGGGTCACCGGAGTCACCGACGGTCAGGACCCACGGGTCGCGGTCGGGGCGGACCAGGGCGACGCTGAGAGCCGGGATCCGCCCGTCGGCCTGCGCCTTGCGGACGGCGCGCTCGTAGCGCGGGTGTGCCGTGGTCACCGGCCGGCCAGCATCGGGCCGAGCGGGGCGCCGCCGACGACGTGCGCGTGCACGTGGAAGACCTCCTGGCCACCGTCCTCGCCGGTGTTGAAGATGACCCGGAAACCGTCCGCGGCCAGCCCCTCCATCTCGGCGACCGCGGCCGCGGAGGCCAGCACGTCGGCGGCGACCGACGGGTTCGCCTCGGCCAGCACGGCCACGTCGGCGTAGTGCTCGACCGGGATCACCAGCACGTGGGTCGGCGCCTTCGGGTTGATGTCCCGGAACGCCAGGGTGGTCTCGGTGCGGTGCACGACGGTCGCGGGGATCT
Source organism: Actinoplanes liguriensis (assembly GCA_000715855.1). Lineage (GTDB taxonomy): Bacteria > Actinomycetota > Actinomycetes > Mycobacteriales > Micromonosporaceae > Actinoplanes > Actinoplanes liguriensis. Next base: position 16,785 of record KL571343.1, on the reverse strand, counting down.
CGCCGGCGACGATGCGGCAGAACAGGCAGGAGTTATCCACCTGTCTGATCTTATGCGGGCCGGATGTGGGCTTGAATGGGTCCCGGAAGGTTCCACCCACTGCTGGGAGCGCTCTCACATGACCGACTTAGATCACTTACTCGAACAGCTCTCCCTGGACGAGAAAGTGTCCCTGCTGACCGGGCAGGACTTCTGGTCGCTGCCCGCCGTCCCGCGCATCGGCCTGCGCTCGCTGGTCATGTCGGACGGGCCGGTCGGCGTCCGGGGCACCGGCTGGGCGCCGGAGGACCCGTCGATCGCCCTGCCCAGCCCGACCGCGCTGGCCGCGTCCTGGGACCCGGAACTGGCCGCCGAGGCGGGCCGGCTGCTCGGCCAGGAGGCCCGGCGCAAGGGCGTGCACGTCGTGCTCGGCCCGACCGTGAACCTGCACCGCACGCCGCTGAACGGGCGGCACTTCGAGTGCTACTCGGAGGATCCGCTGCTCACCGCGGAGATCGCGGTCGGCTTCGTGCGCGGCGTGCAGGAGCTCGGCGTCGGCACCACGGTCAAGCACCTGGTCGGGAACGACTTCGAGACCGAGCGGATGACCGTGGACGTGCGGATCCCGGAGCGGGCGCTGCGCGAGCTCTACCTGGCGCCGTTCGAGCGGGTCGCGCAGGCCGGCGGATGGGGCGTGATGAGCGCCTACAACGGGGTCAACGGCGCCTCGATGGCCCAGAACGGCCGCTTCCAGGAGGAGATCCTGAAGGACGAGTGGGGCTTCGACGGGGTGGTCGTCTCCGACTGGCGGGCCGCCCGGGACACCGTGGGAGCGGCGCTCGGCGGCCTGGACATCGCCATGCCGGCGATGGACAACCCGTGGGGCGCGAAACTCGCCGAGGCGGTCCGGTCCGGCGCCGTTCCCATCGAGGTCATCGACGACAAGGTACGACGGGTGCTGTGCCTCGCTCTCCGCGTGGGCGCGCTCGGCGACTCCCCGTTGCCGGAGTTCACCGAGGTCGACGGCGCGGCGGTGGCCCACCGGGTGGCGTCCCGCTCGTTCGTCCTGACCCGCAACAACGGCCTGCTTCCGGTGGAGTGGAGGCGCGGCAGGGTGGCCGTGATCGGCGCGCTCGCCCAGGACGCCCGCGTCCTCGGCGGCGGTAGCGCCCAGGTCGCCCCGCCCCACGTGATCTCCCCACTGGACGGGATCCGCGCAGCCGGGTTCGACGAGGTCGAATACGCGATCGGCGCCGACCCCCGCCCGTTCCTCCCCGCCGCCCAGGGCCCGGGCTGGTCGGACTTCCGCATCGACATGGGCGACTACCGGTTCGAGGTGCCCACCGCCGCCGTCCGCTGGCTCGGCGACCCACCCGGCGGCCTGAAAGTGAACGACATCACGTTCCTCGAGATGTCCACGACGTACACCCCGGCGGAGGCCGGCGAGCACGTCTTCGCGGTCTCCGGCTTCGGCGCGTTCGAGCTGACCGTCGGCGACCAGAAGCTCTACCAGGGCTCGCTGCACCCGCCCGGCACCGGGCGCGCCGACCTGCTGCTGCACCCGCGCGAGCAGCGCTTCACGATCACCCTGCCGGCCGGCGGGCCGATCCCGGTCACGCTGCGGCAGAGCTTCGAGCGGGGCGCCGCGCACTCGGCCGCCACCACGCTCGGGCACCGTCCGCCCGGCCCGGACGAGGAGGGCCTGATCGCCGAGGCGGTCGCCCTCGCGGCCCGCTCCGATGTGGCCGTGGTCGTCGTCGGCACCACCGAGCAGGTCGAGTCGGAGGGCTTCGACCGCACGTCGCTGGCGCTGCCCGGCCGGCAGGACGAACTGGTGGCCCGGGTCGCGGCGGCGAACCCGAACACGGTCGTGGTGGTCAACGCCGGGTCGCCGGTGCTCCTGCCGTGGGCGGAGGACGTGGCGGCGGTGCTGCTCACGTGGTTCCCCGGGCAGGAGGCGGGCGCGGCACTCGCGGCGGTGCTGACCGGCGCGGAGGAGCCGGGCGGATG
>KL571343.1:11078-14606 GCA_000715855.1 Actinoplanes liguriensis | reverse complement strand
TGTGTATAAGAGACAGGAGGAGGACTGCCCGGTGCTCGATGTCACACCTCGGGACGGCTCACTGTCGTACGGCGAAGGGATCTTGATCGGTTATCGCGGGTGGACGAAGACGCCGCTCTACGCGTTCGGCTCCGGACTCGGCTACACGAGCTGGACCTATGACGAGGTGTCGGCCACGACGACCGAGGCCGTGGTGACGCTGACCAACAGCGGTGGACGGGCCGGTCGCGAGGTCGTCCAGATCTACCTGTCGGCCGACAACGATCAGGGCGAGCGTCCGGCGGCGTGGCTCGCCGGGTTCGCCTCGGTCGAGGCCGGTCCGGGTGAGACGGTCACCGTCCGGATCCCGTTGCCGGAGCGCGCCTTCCAGATCTGGGACACCGGCTGGCGCACGCTGCCCGGCCGTTACACGGTCACCGCGGCACACGCGCTCGACGATCCCCGCCGGACCGTCGAGATCGAACTCTAAGCACCGTCTCGGGCTGGTTCTGACCGTGGTTGTTCCTCCGTCATAACCACGGTCAGAACCAGCCGGCAAGCTGGACCGCAGGCAGTTGAAAGCGCGGCGGCTACCAGCGGTTGAGGCGAGCCGACAGGACTGAGAGCGCCGCGACCCCCGCCGTCGAGGTGCGCAGAACGGCGCTGCCCAGCCGGACCGGCAGCGCCCCGGCCTCGCGGAACGCGGCCACCTCCGCGTCGCTGATGCCGCCCTCGGGCCCGACGACCAGCACGATCTCACCGGCATCGGGCAGGGCAACCGTGGTCAGACGCTCGGTGGCCTCCTCGTGCAGCACGAACGCCGCGGCCGCCTCGCCGAGCCGGGCCGCCACCTGCTTGGTGGAACAGTCCGGATCCCCCGCCACCAGCGGCAACCACGACCGGCGGGCCTGTTTCGCGGCCTCCCGGGCGGTCGCCGCCCACTTGTCGCGCGCCTTGAACCCGCGGTCGCCGCGCCACTGCGCCACCGAGCGGGAGGCGGCCCACGGCACGATCTCGTCGACCCCGGTCTCGGTCATCGCCTGCACGGCCAGTTCGCCCCGATCGCCCTTGGCGATCCCCTGCACCACGACCAGTCGCGGATCCGGCGCCGGCTCGTAGCCGCGCTCGCCCACCGCGACGTCCACGCTGCCCCTGCCGACCGCCACGACCTCCCCGTACGTGGTGCCACCACGCCCGTCCGCGAGGATCAACACCTCGCCGACCCGGAGCCGCTGCACGGTGGCGGCATGGTGCCCCTCCGGCCCGTCCAGCGTGAACGACGATCCGGCAGGCAAACGTTCGACCAGGAACAGCGGCGCAGACACCCCCGAACGCTACCGCGCGCCCCCGCCCCGGCCTTCCGCTGCTCCACGCGGCTGGCCCTCACCGCGGTAATCCGGGCCGCATAACCACGGCCAGGCCGTGGCCGCGGTCAGGAGCCTCAGGAGCATCAGGACCGGAAGAACGCCGTCACGTCGTCCGCGAAAAGCTTGGGCTGCTCGGCGGGGAGGAAGTTGCCGCCGGCCGGGAGCTCCGTCCAGTGGGTCACCGGCGCCTCCCGCTCGGCGAACCGGCGCACCGTGATGTCGGTGACGCCGAGCGCGACACCGAGCGGAACGGTGGACTTCTCCTTCGGCACCCAGGCGGACGGATCGTGCGCCGACTCCCAGTAGGTGTGCGCCGAGGAGCCGGCGGTGCCGGTGAACCAGTACAGACTCACATTGGTGAGCAGCAGGTCCCGCCCGACCGCGTCCTCCGGCAGCGCCGCCGACGGGTCCGTCCACTCCTGGAACTTCTCGACGATCCAGGCGAGCTGGCCGACCGGCGAGTCGTGGAGCCCGAACGCGAGGGTCTGCGGCCGGGTGGACTGGATCGCGGCGAAGCCCATCTTGTCGTCGCGGAACTCCTGGAGGCGGCGCAGCCGATCCTGCTCGGCCTCGGTGAGCCCCTCGAACTCGGCCGCGTCGCCGGACGGGAACGTGATGTGCCCGTTGACGTGCACACCGATCACCCGGTCGGGCGCCTGCCGGCCCATCTCGACGGCGATCCACGCGCCGCCGCCGGTGCCCTGCACGCCGTACCGCTCGTAGCCGAGGAGAGCCATGAGCTCGTTCAGCGCGGCGGCGCTGCGTGCGGAGTTCCAACCCGGGGCCGTGAGCGGGCCGGAGAAGCCCACGCCCGGGTTGCTGACCAGCACCAGATGGAAGTGCTCCCGCAGCGCCTCGACCACCGGCAGGTAGAGCGCGAACGAGGCGGGCCAATCGTGGCTGATCAGCAGCGGGGTGGCAGCCGGATCCGCCGAGCGGATGTGCGCGAAGTGCAGCGTCTGCCCGTCGACCTCGGTGAGGAACTGCGGCAGCTCGTTGAGCCGCGCCTCGGCGGCACGCCAGTCGAACTCACCGGCCCAGTAGGCGGCCAGGCCGCGCAGGTAGTCGGCGGGGACGCCGCGAGCCCAGCCCTGCCCCGGAATCTCGGGCGTCCAGCGGGTGCGGGCCAGCCGGTCGCGCAGGTCATCCAGATCACTCTGCGGCACGTCGATGCGGAAGGGACGGATCGGGGCCATGTCCTGCTCCTCCTCAGATATCGGAACGGAATGCTTCGTTCCGATAGAAGCGTAACACCTTCCGGGTCGGAGCGGAATACTTCGTTCCGTTCCGCTAGGCTGGTTCCCATGAAGCGACCGGGACGCGGTGAGCAGGCAGTCCGCAACAACGAGGCCATCCTGACCGCGGCCCGCGAGATCTTCCTGGCCGACCCCCGGGCGCCGGTCGCCGCGGTCGCCGAGCGGGCCAAAGTCGGGATCGGCGCGCTCTACCGGCGCTATCCGGGCAAGGAAGATCTGCTGCGTACGCTCTGCCACGACGGGCTGCGCACCTTCATCGCAGAAGCCGAACGGGCCACGTTGGAGACGGACGACTGGGCCGCGTTCGCGACGTTCCTGCACGCGATCGTCCGAGCCGACGTGCACTCGCTGACCGTGCACCTGGCCGGCACGTTCACGCCCACCGAGCAGATGAACACCGACGCCGAGACGGCCTCCGCGCTCGCGGCCGGGCTGATCGAGCGGGCCCGGCCACATCTGCGGCCGGACGTCGGCCCGGCCGACGTGACGCTGCTGCTCGAGATGTGCGCCGCGGTCCGCATCCCCGACGCCGCCGCCCGCACCGCCGAGCTGCGCGAGCGATGCCTGACCCTGCTGCTCGACGGCCTGCGCACCGGCGGGCCCCTGCCCGGTCCGCCCCCGGCCGCCGCCGAGCTCAACTGGCGCTGGCACCCCTGAGAGCCGGCCAGGGGCCGCGACCTCCGCGCCGGCCCAGGCTGCAGCGCGCCCCCAGGTCTCAGCGGCACTCACGGTCGCAATAAGGGCCCGAAGCAACCCTGAGCACCAGCCGCCCGGGCGCGCCGCATGCGGAGTGTGGGACGCCGGCGGGAGGTGTGGATGCGGTTTGGTGTGAGCTTGACCCGCCACGGAGATCGCCCTTGCGGACTGAGTGTTTTGGACGCGCCGGCGGCCAGCTCAGCCCGGAAGGGTCCCCGCGGGAGCGGCGG
>KL571343.1:9924-10843 GCA_000715855.1 Actinoplanes liguriensis | reverse complement strand
CCCGGAAGGGTCCCCGCGGGAGCGGCGGACAAGGACCACAGCGGAGCTAGGCAATGAAGAATGTGATGTGAAACGCAAGGAGGCGGCGAACGAGTCGCCGCCTCCGAAGACCGAAAACGTCAGTGGCCGTTGAACGCGTCCCGCATCCGGGAGAAGAAGCCGCCCTGCTTGCTCAGCTCGGCGATGTCCTCCCCGCGGGTCTTGGCGAAGTCGCGCAGCATCCGCTCCTGGTCCGCGGTGAGCTTGGTCGGCGTCTTCACGTCCAGGTGCACGAAAAGCTCGCCGCGACCCTGACCGCGTAGGTGCGGCACGCCCTTGCCGCGGATGCGCAGCGTGCTGGCCGGCTGGGTGCCCGGTTTGACCTCGATGTTCTCTTCGCCGTCGAGGGTCTTGATGGTCATCCGGGTGCCGAGCGCGGCGGCCGTCATCGGGAGCGTGACCCGGCAGTGCAGGTCGTCGCCCTTGCGGGAGTAGACGTCGTGCGGGCGCTCGTGGATCTCCACGTAGAGATCGCCGGCCGTGCCGCCGCCCGGGCCGACCTCGCCCTGCTGGGCGAGGCGGATGCGCATGCCGTCCTCGACGCCGGCCGGGATCTTGACCGTCAGCGATCGGCGGGTGCGGATCCGGCCGTCGCCGGCGCAGGTCGGGCAGGGGCTCGGGATGATCGTGCCGTGACCCTGGCAGTTCTGACAGGGGCGGGACGAGACGACCTGGCCGAGGAACGTGCGCTGCACCGACTGCACCTCGCCGCGGCCGCCGCAGACCTCGCAGGTGGCCAGGTGGGTGCCGGGCGCGGTGCCGGCGCCGGAGCACTGGGTGCACAGCACCGCGGTGTCGACGGTGATCGGCGCCTCGACGCCGAACGCGGTCTCCACCAGGTCGAGCTCGAGCCGCAGGATGGCGTCGGCGCCGGGACGGG
>KL571343.1:6726-9754 GCA_000715855.1 Actinoplanes liguriensis | reverse complement strand
ACGCGTCCATGATGTCCTGGAAGCCGACGAACGGGCCGGCCCCGCCGGGACCGCCGCCGGGCGCGCCGCCGCCGGGCGCGAGCGGGTCACCGCCCAGGTCGACGATCTGCCGCTTCTGGTCGTCGGACAAGACCTCATACGCCGCGTTGATGTCCTTGAACTTCTCGTGCGCCTCCGGATCGGGGTTGACGTCCGGATGGTACTGCCGAGCCAGTTTGCGGTAGGCGCGCTTGATCTCGTCGTCGGTGGCTTCCCGGCTCACGCCGAGAATTCCGTAGTAGTCCTTGGCCACGGGGTTTGGAGTCCTCAATGTCTGCGCGGATCCGTCAATTCTGTGCCAACAGGTCGCCAACGTAGCGTGCCACTGCACGAACAGTAGCGATGGTGCCGGGGTAGTCCATCCGGGTGGGCCCCAGCACGCCGAGCCCACCAACGATCGTGGCACCCGGTCCGTAACCGGTGCTGACCACGGACGCCGACCGGAGGTTGTCGATCTCGTTCTCGTCGCCGATGCGCACCCGGGTGGTGCTCGGCTCGAGGTCACCGATCAGCTTGAGCAGGATGACCTCCTCCTCCAGCGCTTCGAGGACGGGACGCAGTGTGCCCTGAAAGTCCAGCACACCGCCGCGGGTCAGGTTGGCCGTCCCGGCGAGTGCGAGGCGCTCCTCACTCCGCTCGACCAGAGTCTCCAGCAGCACGGTCGCGAGGCAGACCATGTCGCCGCGGTGCTCGGGGGCGCACTCCTCGACGAGTTTCGCCACCAGGGGCGGGGTATCGGCAAGCTTCTGACCAGCAAGTTTCTCATTGACACGGCGGCGCAGATCCCAGACCGCGCCCTCCGGGACCGGGGCCGGCATCTCGACCAGGCGCTGCTCGACACGGCCGGTGTCGGTGATCATGACGAGCATCAGCCGGGTGGTGGAGATCGGCACGAGTTCGAGATGGCGGACCGCGGAACGGGACAGACTCGGATATTGCACGACCGCGACCTGGCGGGTCAGCGTGGCGAGCAGCCGGACCGTGCGATGCACCACATCGTCGAGGTCGACCACACCGATCATGAAGCGCTCGATCGCCCGGCGCTCGGCCGGAGTGAGCGGCTTGATCCTGGTCAGCCGGTCGACGAAGAGCCGATAACCGGCGTCGGTGGGCACCCGGCCGGCACTGGTGTGCGGCTGCCGGATGTAGCCCTCCTCCTCCAGCACGGCCATGTCGTTGCGCACGGTGGCCGAGGAGACGCCCAGCTGGTGGCGCTCGACCAGGGCTTTGCTACCGACCGGCTCGCGGGTCTTCACATAGTCCTCGACGATCGCCCGCAACACCTCGAGCTTGCGGTCATCCAGACTCATATGACCCCTCCCTCTGGCACTCCTGCGGACAGAGTGCCAGTCTACGTCGCCGCTGGCTGCAGCGCGATGATCGAAAGGACGGATGGTGGAACCGAAACAGTACGGACATCTTCCACGACCGGGCCGCCCCCGTCAGGGAACGACGTCGCGGATGACCGCGTCGGCCAGCAATCGCCCCCGCAACGTGAGAACGAGCCGGCCCGCGGCGTAGGCGCCCGGCTCCAGCAGCCCGTCCGCCAGCGCCTTTGCCGCCGCGGCGCCGCCGACCCGGTCCAGCGCGATGCCCTCGCGCAGCCGGACGCGCAGCATCACGTCCTCGACGTGCTGGTCCTCGGCGGTCAGCAGTTCTCTGCCATGCCCCGGAGAGACAAAATCGTTCAAGGCTTTCGCGTACGTCGTCGGATGCTTGACGTTCCACCACCGCACCCCGCCGACGTGGCTGTGCGCGCCCGGCCCGAGGCCCCACCAGTCGGCGCCGGTCCAATAGAGCAGGTTGTGCCGGCACTCGCCGCCCGGCTTCGCCCAGTTCGACACCTCGTACCACTGGAACCCGGCTTTTGTCAGTTTTTCCTCGGCGGCCAGATATCGGTCGGCGGCCACGTCGTCGGACGGGTAGGGCAGCTCGCCGCGGCGCATCCGCACGGCCATCCGGGTGCCGTCCTCGACGATCAGCGAGTACGCACTGACGTGGTCCACCCCGGCGTCGACCACGGTCTGCAGGGAGCGCTCGAAATCCTCCGGCGTCTCACCCGGCGTCCCGTAGATCAGGTCGAGGTTGACGTGCTCGAACCCGGCCTCCCGCGCCTCCAGGGCGGCCTGCGGCGCGCGACCGGCGGTGTGTTTGCGGTCGAGGATGCGGAGCACGTGGGCCGACGACGACTGCATGCCGAGCGAGATGCGCGTGAAACCGGCCGCCCGCAGCTCCCGCAGGGAGGACGGATCGACCGATTCCGGGTTCGCCTCGGTGGTGATCTCGGCGTCGGCCGCGAGACCCCAGGTCCGGTCGATGCCCTCGACGATCCTTCCGAGGTCTCCGGGACTGAGCAGCGTCGGCGTCCCGCCCCCGACGAAGATCGTGTCGACCTGCCGGGGCTGGATCACCTTGGCCGCCAGGTCCAGCTCGCGCAGGACCGTCCCGGCGTATTCGTCGCGGCTCGCCCCGCCGCCCAGCTCGCTCGCGGTGTACGTGTTGAAGTCGCAATACCCGCAGCGGCTCGCGCAGAACGGCACGTGGACGTAGACGGCGAAGCCCTTCGCCCCCACGTCACGGATCGCGTCGTCGGGGAGGGACCCGTCCGCGGGTACGGGTTCGCCATCGGGGAGTGCGCCGGCCATCCGCCAAGTCTGCCTTAAGGTCGCGGGCATGGATCTGGTCCGTACCGTCACCGAGGCCGGGGTGACCACCCTCACGCTGGACAGCCCCGCCAACCGCAACGCCCTCTCCCGCGCCCTGATCACCGAGCTGCTGACCGCGCTGGCCGCCGCGGCCACCGCCCCCGAGACCCGGGTGGTGGTGCTCTCGCACACCGGCCCGGTCTTCTGCTCCGGCGCCGACCTGAAGGAGACCGCCGCCACCGCACCGGGCGAGCGCCTGCCGGTCGAGCTGATGGCCGACCTGCTCGCCGCGATCTGGGAGCTCCCGAAGCCGGTGGTGGCCCGGGTCGCCGGGCCGGCCCGCG
>KL571343.1:4165-6485 GCA_000715855.1 Actinoplanes liguriensis | reverse complement strand
GGGCTGGGGCTGATCGGCGCCGCCGACCTCGCCGTCTGCACCCGGTCGGCCACGTTCGCGTTCACCGAGGTCCGGCTCGGGGTGATCCCGGCTGTGATCAGCGCCACCGTGCTGCCCCGGCTGGCGCCGCGTGCCGCGGCCGAGCTGTACCTCACCGGCGACGTCTTCGACGGGACCCGCGCCGCGGAGATCGGCCTGGTCACCGCCGCGGTGCCGGACGAGGAGCTGGACGCGGCGGTCGCCCGGTACTGCGCGTCGCTGATCCGCGGCGGCCCGCTCGCCCTGGCCGGCACGAAGCAGCTGCTCCGGCGGGCGCGCTCCGAGTCGATCACGGCCGAACTGGCGGACCTGAGTGACCGTTCAGCCGGATTTTTCACCTCGCCGGAGGGCCGCGAGGGCGTTTCCGCACGTCAGGAGAAACGCGACCCGTACTGGGTGCCGAAGCAGTGACGATGATCTAGGTGCGGCCGTTGTCTAGGCTTGCGGTCCAGTCACAGGAGGAGGGGGTGCGGAGCCCGTGAAGACAGCGGTCGGTGTGCTCGTCTCCCTCATCCTCATCGGCGTCGTCAGCGTGATCGTCGTCCTGCACCGCAATCCGGGCGCGATCACGCTGCCCGTGCTCGGGCCGGAGTGCACGGTGGGCGCCGACGGCGAGGTCGCTCTCGACTCCACGCAGATGGCCAACGCGGCGACGATCGCCGCGGTCGGCGTGCGCCGCGACATGCCCGAGCGGGCCGTGGTGGTCGCGCTCGCCACCGCCCTGCAGGAGTCCAAGCTGGAGAACCTGGACGGCGGCGACCGGGACTCGGTCGGCCTCTTCCAGCAGCGTCCGAGCAAGGGCTGGGGCACGGTCAAGCAGATCAAGGACCCGCGCTACTCGGCCGGCAAGTTCTACAGCGCCCTGAAGAAGGTCAAGGGCTGGGAGAAGATGCGGGTCACCGACGCGGCGCAGAGGGTGCAGCGCTCGGCGTACCCGAACGCGTACCAGAAGTGGGCCGACGAGTCCCAGGTGCTGGCCTCCGCACTGCTCGGCAAGGCCACCGGCGCGGTCGCCTGCCGGGTGAGCGGCGATCCCACGCTGCGCGGCACGGCCGCGGCGGCTGCCCTGCTGGCCGGGCTCAAGCTGGACTGGGGCAAGAAACTGGGCTCCGCCAGCGAGCAGGCGGCCGGGCTGACGCTCCCGGTGAGCAACACCAGCTCCGGCTGGAGGTATGCGCATTGGCTGGTCTCGCATGCTTCGGGCACCGGCCTCGAACGGGTACGTTTCGGCAACCTGGAGTGGCACGCCCCGGATGGAAAGTGGCAGCAAGTAACCACGCCGGGCGGACAGGACAACGGCCGCGTCGTCGCCGAAGTCTTCGCCTGACCCCTACTCTCCGCAACTTTCGGTGACTTTCGGTAGTTCACCCTGCTGAGAACTGAAATCGCGCTGCGTATACATCGACATGGACAGTCAGCAACCGCCCTGGTACTAAGTAGGACGTGTTCTGGGGAGCGCTCGAATGGATCCTGCTGGGAGCGGGGGGCGTCGGCGCGATCATCCACGGTGTGCGGCGCCATCGACCGGCGCGTAAGGCACCGTGGTGGCTTCTCGCCGCGTCCCTGGCCGCTCTTGCCGTGGGCGACGTCTGCTACTCGTATCGCGTGATGGGCCTGGCCGACATCTTCTACCTGCTGATGTTCGGTCTCACCGCGCTGTGCCTGCTGCAGTTCACCCGCGGCGGCGCGCTGCTGGGCGACCGTGCCCGCCTGATCGACCTGCTGGCGGCCACCTGCACGACGCTGCTGGTGGTCTGGGTCTTCGTGATCGGGTCGGACCGGCTGCACACCGTCTCGGCCACCGACGTGATCGGCGACCTGCTGCTCGTCGGGGTGGCCGGCCGGCTGGTCGCCGCGGACCGGCGCAACGTCTCGGCCTGGCTGCTGCTGGGCGGCGCGCTCGGGATGCTGACCGGTGACGTGAGCTATCCGCTGGTCAAGAACTGGGTGACCGAGTCCGCGTTCGTGCTGCTGTATGTCGGCTGGGGGCTGTCCGCGCTGCACCCGTCGATGGTCCGGCTGACCGAGCCGGGGCCACCCCGCCACAGCCCCTGGAAGTTCCGGTGGTCGCTGATGCTCGCCCTGGCGGCCTGCACCCCGCCCACGGTGCTGCTGGTCGAGGCGCTGCGCGGCGAGGTCCAGGACGGGCTGGTGATCGCGATCACCGGCGCGGTCACCCTGCTGCTCACCATCACCCGGCTCGGCGACTCGATCCGCCAGCACAGCCAGGCGCTCAGCCGGGAGCAGGGCCTGCGGGCCGCCACCGCGGCGCTCGTCGCGG
>KL571343.1:2615-3911 GCA_000715855.1 Actinoplanes liguriensis | reverse complement strand
CCCGCCGAGCTGCCGAAGACGCCGTCCGGCCCGGGGGCCCGCAGCTGGTGGCTGGACGCCGCCGATCCGGACGACCGGACCCTGGTCTGCCCGCTGCGCCTGGAGCCGCTCGACGTGGCCCGGCCCAGCGGCGGTGCGCTGATCATCACCGGTCGCCGGGAGGACCTGATCGCCGGGCACGACGCGCTCGAGGTCCTGGCCGGTCAGGCCGCGCTCGCGCTGGACCGGATCACCCTGGTCGAGGCGGTCGGCCGCCGGGACAGCGACCTCTACCTGCGAGCTGTGATCCGAAACACAGCCGACCTGATGGCGGTGATCGACGTCGACCAGCGGATCCGCTACTCCAGCCCGGCGCTGCGCGACGCCCTGGGCCGGACCGAACTGCCGCCGCTGGCCACTCTCGACGAGCTGATCCACCCGGACGACCGGGCCCGGGTCCGCAACGCGCTGCGCTCGCTCGGCGACGGCACCGTGCACTGTGCCCTGCAGCGCGCCGACCAGAGCCAGGTGCTGGTCGAGCTCACCTACCGGGACCTGCGCGAGGACCGGCTGGTGCAGGGTCTCGTCGTGACGATGCGGGACATCACCCGCAATCACGACCCGGCCGAGCTGCACCCGCACACCGAGCACAGCGCCGAGATGCCCGCGTGGGTGAACCGCCGCAGCGCACAGCAACGTTTCCGCTATTGAAAGACCATTTCCCGCGTACGAGGGAAATGGTCTTCATGACACACAGAAGCGCCGGACCTCGGAGGAGGCCCGGCGCTTCTCTGCTAGCTGACTTGCCTTATCGGGTCAGACCCCGGCGGCCGGTGACACCGACAGTCAGAGCCACACCGATGGCGGCCAGAACGACCTGGAAGAAGAACTCGATCCAGTCGAAGCCGTTGGTGTTGGCAACACCGAAGGCCCGGGCCAGCACCGTGCCCAGCAGCGCCGCGACAACACCGATGACCATGGTCAGCCAGATCGGGATGTTCTGCTTGCCGGGTACGACCAGGCGACCCAGAGCGCCGATGATCAGACCGACGATGAGGGCGGTGATGATTCCGGTGACAGTCATTGAGGTCCTCCTCGGGGGTGGTGCTTGTTCGGTTGCGTCCGTCGAGCACCAGAGTTCCCGACCCCCCGAGAAATCAAACCGCCCTATTTTTTGGCGGCCTTCGGATCGGCCCCCTCGGAGGTGGAGAGCGCGGCGATGAACGCCTCCTGAGGCACCTCCACGCGGCCCACCATCTTCATCCGCTTCTTGCCTTCCTTCTGCTTCTCGAGCAGCTTGCGCTTACGGCTGATGTC
>KL571343.1:0-2328 GCA_000715855.1 Actinoplanes liguriensis | reverse complement strand
CCTGGATCGGCACCTCGAACTGCTGCCGCGGGATCAGTTTCTGCAGCTTGGCGGCGATGGACGTGCCATACGCATAGGCCTTATCCTTGTGCACGATGGCGCTGAACGCGTCCACCGGCTCGCCGTGCAGCAGGATGTCCACCTTGACGAGGTCCGCGACCTGCTCGCCGGAGGGCTCGTAGTCGAGCGAGGCGTAGCCCTTGGTCTTGCTCTTCAACTGGTCGAAGAAGTCGAAGATGATCTCGGCGAGGGGCAGCGTGTAGCGCAACTCCACCCGTTCGGCGGACAGGTACTCCATGCCGAGCAGGGCGCCGCGGCGGCTCTGGCACAGCTCCATGACGGCGCCGACATACTCGTTCGGCACCAGAACTGTGGCGCGCACCACCGGCTCGTGGATCTCGGCGATCTTGCCGGCCGGGAACTCGCTCGGGTTGGTGACCGTCGACTCCTTCGCGTCCTCGGTCACCACCTGGTAGACCACGTTCGGCGCGGTGGAGATCAGGTCGAGGCCGAACTCGCGCTCCAGGCGCTCGCCGATGATCTCCAGGTGCAGCAGGCCCAGATAGCCGACGCGGAAACCGAAGCCGAGCGCCGCCGACGTCTCCGGCTCGTAGGTGAGCGCGGCGTCGTTCAGCTTCAGCTTGTCCAGCGCGTCCCGCAGGGCCGGATAGTCCGAGCCGTCGATCGGGTAGAGACCCGAGTAGACCATCGGCTTCGGGTCCTTGTAGCCGCCCAGGGCGTCCTTCGCCGGCCGGTTGTGACCGGTGACGGTGTCGCCGACCCGGGACTGGCGGACATCCTTCACGCCGGTGATCAGGTAGCCCACCTCGCCGACGCCGAGCGCGGTCGCCTTCTCCATCTCCGGCGAGACCACGCCGATCTCGAGGAGCTCGTGGACGGCGCCGGTGGACATCATCTTGATCTTGTCGCGCGCCTCGATCCGGCCGTCGATGACCCGGACGTACGTGACCACGCCGCGATACACGTCGTAGACCGAGTCGAAGATCATCGCGCGGGCCGGGGCGGAGGCGTCACCGACCGGAGCGGCGAGCTCCCGGACGATCTCGTCGAGCAGGTGATCCACCCCGACGCCGGTCTTGCCGGACACCCGCAGGACCTCCGACGGCTCGACGCCGATCAGCTTGGCCAGCTCCTCCGCATACTTCTCGGGCTGCGCCGCCGGCAGGTCGATCTTGTTGAGCACCGGGATGATGCGAAGGTCGTTCTCCATCGCCAGGTACAGGTTGGCGAGAGTCTGCGCCTCGATCCCCTGCGCGGCGTCGACCAGCAGAATCGCGCCCTCACAGGCGGCGAGACTGCGGGACACCTCGTAGGTGAAGTCGACGTGACCCGGGGTGTCGATCATGTTGAGGACGGCGGTCTCGCCCTGCCTCGCGCCCTCGCGGACGGTCCACGGCATGCGCACGGCCTGCGACTTGATCGTGATGCCGCGCTCGCGCTCGATGTCCATCCGGTCCAGGTACTGCGCGCGCATCTGGCGCGGGTCGACCACCCCGGTGATCTGCAGCATCCGGTCGGCCAGCGTGGACTTCCCGTGGTCGATGTGAGCGATGATGCAGAAGTTGCGGATGCGGCTGGGATCGGTCGATCCGATCACGTTCACGCCGGGGTCGAGCGGTCCAGGCACGGTCGTCCGTTCTTCTCGGGCTGGCTTGTACGGCTTCTCAGAGCGCCGGCTGACGCGCCGGCGCTCCCTATCGTCCCACGCCCGGGTGGGTAGGTCCGATCACACCCGTTCGAGCGGCTCGCGCGGGCCCGGCGGCAGCTCCACGACAACCGGATCACCGGGATGAATCGCCCCACCGCGCAACACGACGCCCATCACGCCGGCCCGGCGGACCACGTTGCCGGCGTCGTCCTGGCCCAGGACCTCCTTGAGCAGACCGGGGCGGAAGCCGTTGATCTGGGCACACGGGTTCCGCAGGCCGGCGAGCACGATCGCGGCCCGCCGGTCGGGGCTGCTGCCGGCGTCCCGCTCGACGGCGTGCGCGACCGCCTCGGCCGCCCGGGCGGTGGGCTCGTCCAGCGTCGCGGCCGCGGCTGCGGCCAGCACCGCCCGAACCGGGTGCTCCCCCGCCCCCGCGACCACATCGCCCGCCACCGCGCCGGTTGGGGCCGCACCGTTCGCGTCCACGCCGCCCGTCCCCGCGCTGTTTGGGACCGCGCTGCCCGTCACCGCGCTGTTTGGGACCGCGCCGCCCGTCACCGCGCTGTTTGGGACCGCATTGTTCGGGTCCGCGCTGCCCGCGTCCGTGCCGCCCGGGTCCGTGCCGTCTGTGACCGGGCTGCCCGCCGTTCCGGGGCTGC
>KL571342.1:30195-32085 GCA_000715855.1 Actinoplanes liguriensis | reverse complement strand
CCGGTGACCCGCAGCTGGCGGTGCACGAACTCGCTCGGGTTGCGCAGCTGGAAGCCGCTGCCCACCTCGCGGGCCGCCCGCTGCCCCGCGACCAGGGCGCCGATGCCGACCGAGTCCATGAAGGTGACATAGGTCAGGTCGACGATCAGCACGGTCGGCCGGTCGCGCTGCAGCGTCTCCAGGAGCGTCTCGCGCAGTGAGCCGACGGTGGCCGAGTCGAGGCTGCCCCGCACCTCGACGACCATCGAGCCGTCCGCCTGTCGCCGTGTCGTGATCACGGCCTCGCCCATTGGACCTCGCCCACCGAACATCCGACTCGGGCGATTTGCCCGATCTGAACACCGTACCCGCCTCGCTGTGCCTCTCGCAGGCTGCCGCGCGGTTTACCGGAGGAGCCGGACAACGCGTACGCCGAGCCGGTTTTGCAACTTGAGACGGAGAAGTTCTCACATCGCGCTGATCAGCTCGGTGTCCGGCTTGCGCGCGGGTTGACGCGGGATGACGGTGATCTGACGCGTCGAAGGGGGAACGGCATGGCCAGGTCAGGGTTGTTCGCGATCCGGGACGTCGGCTCACTGATCCACGAGACGGCGGAGCAGGGCACCGAGCTCAAGAAAGCGGTCGGCGTCACCCAGCTCACCGCGATGGGGGTCGGCGCGATCATCGGCACCGGCATCTTCGTGGTGATCGGGAAGGGCTCGGGCATCGCCGGGCCGGCGGTCATCCTCTCGTTCGTGCTGGCCGCGGTGGCCTGCGTGTTCTCCGCGCTGTCGTATGCGGAGCTGTCGTCGTCCATCCCGGTCTCCGGCAGCGCGTACACCTACACCTACGCGACCCTGGGTGAGATCGTCGCCTGGATCATCGGCTGGGACCTCATCCTGGAGTACGGCGTGTCGGTCGCCGGCATCGCGATCGGCTGGGGCGGGAACCTCAACGCGTTCCTGGACGCGGCGTTCGGCGTGGCCCTGCCGGACGCGATCGCCAAGTCCCCCGAGGACGGCGGCATCATCAACCTGCCGGCCGTCTTCATCGTCCTGGCCATCACGTTGCTGCTGGTCCGCGGCGTGTCCGAGAGCGCCCGCGCCAACCTGGTGATGGTCGTGGTCAAGCTGGTCGTGCTGATCTTCTTCCTGGTGGTGGCGTTCGCGAACTTCGGCACCGGCAACTTCCACCCGTTCGCGCCGGCCGGGACGGACGGGGTGACCGAGGCCGCGGCGATCATCTTCTTCGCCTACATCGGGTTCGACGCGGTCTCCACCGGCAGCGAGGAGGCCCGCAACCCGGCGCGCGACCTGCCCTGGGCGATCATCGGCTCGCTCGCCATCTGCACGGTCTTCTACGTGCTCACCGCGGTCGGGGCGCTCGGCATCGCCAGTCCGGACCAGATGAAGGACAGCGACGCCCCGCTCGCCGCCGCGCTGGACCAGGGCGCCGGGATGAGCTGGGCGGCCGGGATCCTGGCGCTCGGCGCGGTCGTCGCGATCACCAGCGTGGTGCTGGTCATCTTCTACGGCCAGACGCGGATCTTCTTCGCGATGTGCCGGGACGGCCTGCTGCCGCGCCGGATGGCCACGGTCAACCAGCGGTACGGCACCCCGGCGAAGCTGACCATCACGCTCGGCGTGCTGATCGCGGTCCTGGCCGCGCTGGTCCCGCTCGGCACCATCGTGGAGCTGGTCAACATCGGCACGCTGTTCGCGTTCGTCCTGGTCAACATCGGCGTGATCATCCTGCGCCGGACCCGGCCGGACATGCCCCGGCCGTACCGGGTGCCGTGGTCGCCGGTGCTGCCGCTGCTCGGCGTGGCGTTCGCGATCTACCTGATGTCGGACCTGCCGCTGGACACCTGGATCCGGTTCGTGGTGTGGCTGTCTCTTATACACATCTCTG
>KL571342.1:25309-30006 GCA_000715855.1 Actinoplanes liguriensis | reverse complement strand
GCCGGGACCGCCGAGTCCGCGGCGCTCGAGGAGCCGGGACCGGATCGGCGTGACGGAGATCCGTCATGACGGCCCCGGTGATCGTCGGCGCCGACCACAGCCCCGGCACCGCCGACGCCCTCGCGCTCGGCCGCTGGCTGGCCACCGCCCAGGACGCGCCGCTGATCGTCGCGGTCGTGCACCCCGCCCCCTCGGCGATCGGCTCCGGCCGGGTCGACGCCGAGTGGATCGCCGACCGCCACCGGGCGGCCGAGCGCGTCCTGGCCGAGGCCCGGTCCACCCTGGACGACCCGCCCGGCGTCGACTACCGGGTCGTCGCGTCCACCTCGGCCGCGCACGGCCTGCACGACCTGGCCGAGCAGACCGGCGCCGCGATGCTGGTGGTCGGCTCCGGGGCCGCCGCGCCGGCCGCCCGCATCTTCGCCGGGCTGCCCGGTCGCGCTCGCCCCGGCCGGTGGTGCGGCGCCGGGCTCGGCCGGCCGGATCGGCGTGGCCTACGTGGACACCCCGGACGGGCGGGCGGCGCTGTCCGCCGCGGCGGGGCTGGCCCGGCGTACCGGGAGCCCGCTGCTGCTGGTCACCGTGGTGGCCGGTGGGGACGCGGCGCTGCCGTTCATGATCGGCGACGATGCCGAGCGGGCGTTCCTGGACACCGCCCGGGAGACGTACGAGGAGGCGCTGCGCAAGGCCGCCGCCACGGTCCCGGACGTGCCGGTGGAGTGCGAGCTGCGCTCCGGCGACGTGGTCGAGGAGCTGGCCGCGCTCGACGACGTGGACGTGCTGTTCTGCGGGTCCCGTGGCTACGGGCCGGCGCGCCGGGTGCTACTCGGCGGCGTGTCGGGCCGGCTTCTGCGACGGGCCGGCCGTCCGCTCGTCGTGGTGCCGCGCGCCTGAGTTGCCGGCATAGGTGGGCTCCTCGGCTGCACGTGCGTCCCAGGCGGGCAGCGGCGGGCTCATGTCCATCATCGGCACGTACACCCGGGCGTCCACCGCCTCGGCCAGCAGCAGCGCCGCGACCAGGGCGGTCGGCCGGTCCGCCGGGTCCCGGTGCAGGAGGCTGAAGCACAGGTCGAGCACCTCCGGCGGCAGCCCCTCCATCCGGGGCAGCGGCTCCGGATCCCAGTAGCGCTGGGCGTGGATCAGCTCGGTGTGCGACTTCGTGGTCCACGGCACGCGCCCGGCCAGGCAGTGGTAGAGCAGCGAGCCGAGGCCGAACATGTCACTCGCCGGGGACGCCGGGCGGCCCTCGAAGCGCTCCGGGGCGACGTATGCGGGTGTGCCCATCACCGGGCCGTCCGGGTCCGCCTCGGGCGCGCCGACCGCCGCCGCGATGCCGAAGTCCAGGACCTTCGCGCCGCTCGGGGTGAGCATCACGTTGGCCGGCTTGATGTCGCGGTGCACCACGTTCTCGGCGTGTGCGGCGGCGAGCGCGGCCGCCACCTCGGCGCAGATGCGCACCCCGATCCGCCAGTCGAGGCGGCCACTCGCCAGGTGCTCGCTGAGCGTGTGCCCCTCGACCAGCTCCATCACGATGTACGGCACGTCGCGCCGCCCGGGCGCCGGAGACGTCCCGAAGTCGTGCACGCCCGCCACGTTCGGGTGTGCGAGCCGTGCCGCCGAGCGGGCCTCGGAGCGGATCAGCTCCACCCCGGCCTCGCCGAGCGTGCCCTCCACCGCCGGAGCCATGATCTTGACGGCCACCGGCCGGTCGAGGACCTGGTCGTGACCACGCCAGACCTCGGACATGCCGCCCATACCGATCCGGTGCATTAGCTGATACCGCCCACCCAGCGTCCGCACGGGGCTCCCTTCGCCGTTCGGCCCTCGATACCCCGGGGGTTCCGGCACAAACGCGCAAAAATGGCGGAACCAAACCTTGTGGGTCCGGTTCCGCCATTCGAACGTCCCGCTTGCTGTACGCGAGCTCTGACGCTGGGATCACGCTAGGACACCCGCGTGCGGCCCACCCGCGGACCCCCACCCAGAGTGACGGTCCTCTCAGCTTGAACCCTGCCTGAGCAGGCATTCAGGTCGTCACATCCGTCACAATGAGCAATCAGGCCCTCTCGGTACGCAGGTCGTGCGCGCCATCCTCCCGGGTCGCCTCGTAGTAGATCCGCCGTCCGCCGTCCTGCAGGTCGACCAGGCTCAGGTAGCGCAGCCCGTACGGCTCGTGCGGGCTGCCGACCGGCTCGTGCTCCTCGGCCGTGAGCTCGCCGAACGTCCCGTCCGGCAGGCGCGTCCCGCGGGCCACGCCGGTGCGCTCCTCCCAGTTCTCCCCCGCGGTGGCGCGCCCGTCGTAGGCGACCGTGATCTCGTCCCCGTTCACCTGGACGGAGGACACCCGCACGCCGCGCGCGTCCCACCGGCCGGGACGCGGGGCGAGCGCCGTCCGCCGCCGGGTCCAGCGCACGCCGTCCGGGCTCGTCGCGTACTCCGTGGTCATCCGGTCCGCGTCGTCCCACGACTCGAGCGGGTGCACCGACGCCCACAGGTGCCAGCCGTGCTCGTCGTGGTGCAGCACCGGGTCCTTCCACGCGGCCGTCTCGTCGCCGGCCAGCACGGTGACCGGCTCCGCCGTGGCCAGGCCCTCCGGGGTGGCGGCCTCCAGCAGGTCGACCCGCCAGTGCTTGGTGCCCGGGGTGGCGGCGCTGACGTACAGCCGCCACCGCCCCTCCGGCGTGCGCACCAGGGCCGGCCGTTCCAGCGACTCCGCCCCGAACCGGTCCTTGCCGATCTCGGCCACCACGGTGAAGTCCAGCCCGTCGGCGGACCGCGCGACCACGTTGGCGATCCCCCGGCCGGCCCCGATCGGCAGCCGCAGGCGGTACGCCAGGTAGATGTGACCGTCCGCCACGATCGAGCTGGGCGCGCCGGACCAGGCGCCCGGCTCGGTGCCCGGCGGTTCCACCACCACCGTGGAGTCTTCCCAGCTGGGCAGGGGCAGGGTGGTGGTTCCGACGGTCACTTGACCTCCTGTGGATCGGTGTCGGCACGGGCGTGCCGGTCGACGCTCAACCAGTCGTCGAACCGCTCGCCGGTGAGTTCCTGGAGCAGCGCGATGTCCGCGGTGAAGTGTGGCAGCAGCGCGGCCCGCTCGGCGGGTGTCGTGACCGGGCGTGTCCCCTTCTTGCGGTGCAGAAGGGTGAGCAGCGGCCCGCGGGCGGCGAGCCGCAGCGGCACCGGGAAGTGCTGCCCGAAGGTGCCGCCGGTGCGCAGCAGGCCGCGCAGGACCGCGTTGACCGCGGTGTCCTCGACGACGTGGCGGTTCACGTTCTCCTTCGGGATCGTGGTGAGGACTCCGGTCCGCACCCCGAGGAACGAGCAGACCCGGTCGAGGGTGGCGGCCGGGGCGTCCTTGAGCTCCTTGTAGCGCAGCAGCAGCACCTGCTCGCGCGGGAACCGCTCGTAGAGGTGCTCCAGCTGCCGCCCGTAGAGGCCCAGGCCCAGGTAGTGCCAGAACTGCGCCCAGCCGGCCCGGATCCGGGCGGGCTCGGCGCGGCAGGCGGCCAGGAAATCGGCCTCCGGCTCCAGGCCGGCGTTCCACAGATGGGTCCAGTTCGAGTGCGCCCGGTCGACCGGGTCACGCAGCAGCAGGATGATCCGCACGTCCGGGGTCAGCTTCCGGATCCGGTCGTGGGCCTCCAGCTCGTGCAGGTAGAACGGGGTCGCCTCGCCGAGCCGCGCCCCGGCCGGCGCCTTCGCGAACAGCGCCTCGTAGTCCGGCCGGCGCCAGATGTGCTCCTGGTAGGTCTGCACGTCGCCGGGCCCGCCGTGCGCCGGTGGCGGGCCGTCGGAGAGGAAGAACTTCGGCTCCTTGACCGGCGACAGGTAGAGGTCGGGATGACCCACGAGCGCGGCGTGCAGAGCGGTGGTGCCGGCCTTGGGCACGCCGGCTATCAGGAAGTCGGGAAGCGCCATGGATCCCCCTCACGTCAAAGTGAGGTAAGCCTACAGACCTTGTAGGCTTTCGCACGCCCGCCGGCGCAAGTCACCCCGCGCGGCGGCGCCACCAGCGGGAACGCCGGAACCGCGAGCACCGCCCGGGCGGGCAGGTCACGCACTCGGTGCCGGGCCGGTAGTGCTGGTGTGCCGCGAGCGGATGCCCGCACACACAGGACGCGCTGTCAGTGGCCATCACCCACCAGGATGCCAGCCGCGCCGACACCCCCGCCACACTGGCCAATTTCCATTACACCGAGTAATCTGCGCTTGCTCCCGGCACGCCTGCCAGCGCAAATGTCGTCACGATATGGTCACATAGCGTAACGACTGAACTTTTCCGCGATGGCGCGCGTACCGGGAAACGACACCGAATTCGCTTCACCCCGGGAGCGTGCACCATGTTCCGGCTCATCCAGCTGCACACCGAAGCCGGTGTGCCACGCATCGGCGTCGACCCCGACGGATACGTCAGCGCCCGCGCCGCCCTCGCGCGGTACCGCACCCAGCCGGCCACCTATTTCGCGGTCGGCCGGTTCGACCACGAGGGCACCCTCACCGAAGTGATCCTCGACCCCTCCTGCGGCCTGGACGGCGCCTGCCAGCGGCCCGCCTCGGTCATCCACGCGAAGACCTTCCAGCGGCTCTGCGAGGCCTGCGCGACAGGCATGGACGTCCTCACCGTGCCGCAGCTCGCGCGCCGCCTCGGCATCGCCTGCCGCCTCGCCCCGCCGATCGCCCGCCACCGGCAGAAC
>KL571342.1:24622-25047 GCA_000715855.1 Actinoplanes liguriensis | reverse complement strand
CAACCGGATCGCCCGCGAGTTCGCCGACCACATCCACGACCCGTCCTGGCGCCGTGAGCTCTGCGGCGAGCTCGGCCAGACCCCGACCGCGCTCAACGGCCTGCTGATCGGCGCGGGGGCGCTCAGCCACCGCCAGGTCCTGGACCTGTATCCGGCGCTGTGTGCACTCGGCGAGGAACTGCCCGACGGGATCCGCACCGACCTCTCCCGGGCGACGGCGCGACCACTCTCCCCGGCCGGCGTGGCGGGCTTGCGACTCGGTCTCGGTTGATTCATTTTCCCGTACGACGATGAGCCGCCCGTGCCCAGGCGACACGACCAAGCCCCGTGGCAGCGTCACGCGAGGCCCGCTCGGGGCCGGGCAGGCGGCGCGGTCCAGCTTCCGGGCTGGTCCTGACCGTGGTTATTCGTGCCTCATAACCACG
>KL571342.1:17224-24375 GCA_000715855.1 Actinoplanes liguriensis | reverse complement strand
CCAGCCGGCAACGCCGCAGGCGCGGCAGCGACCTCGACCCGTGCGGAGGCCGCGCAGGCTGTAATCAGAGCCGCAGGCGCGGCAGCAACCTCGACCCGCGCGGAGGCCGCGCAGGCCGTCACGAAGCCGCAGGCGCGCGGCGGGCCTGACCCGGGCGGGGGCCGCGCGGGCACGCAGGGGGCTTGGTCGTGTCGCCTGCGGACGGGCGGATCATCGTCGTACCGTCACCTGATTTTGATCTTGAGAATGGAGCCCGTGCCGCGGCAGTCACCGCAATCGGTGACGTAGGCGGCGCCGCCGCGGATCGTAAGGCCGCCCGGGGCGGTCAGGCCGTTGGCGACCACCTGACGGGTGCCGCGTGGGCCGATTCTGATCAGGGCGTCGCGCTCCAGCAGGTAGAGCCGGCCGTCCGGGCCCCAGGCCAGGTCGGTGACGGCCGGACCGGCGGCGTAGACCTCGGAGCGTCCGCGCGGGGTGACGCGCCGGACACCGGTCTTGCCGCCGACGTAGAACGCGCCGTCCGGACCGTTCGCCACCGACGTCGCCCCGTGGTCCGGGAACGACGCGATCGTGCTGGTCCGGCCGCGGGTGCCGACGCGCAGCAGCTCGCCGCCGCCGGCACTGACGACGATCCGGCCGCGGCCGACGGCCAGCAGCGAGCCCGGGCCGGTCGTGTATCGCGGCGTCCCGCCCTGATCGAGGGTCACGTCCGAGGGCCCGACCGCCTCCGCGCCGGTCGGGGTGGCCTGGGACGGCAGACCCGTGACGATCCGGTGAACCTGACCCTGTCTCTTATACACCCCGAACGCCAGGCCGCGGGGGTTGTCCAGCCCGGTCGCCACGATCCGCGACGGCGGTGGCGCCGGGTTGACCAGAAGACCGGCGAGCAACACGCCGATCATCGGACCCAGGATGATCATCTGATTCCTCTCGGTAGCCTTTGTGGACTCCGAAAGGTTCCACTGCGGGACCCGCGCGGCGAGCCCCCAAGTCCTTGATCCGACCGCGATACGGTCATCCGATGGTGAGCACGTTCGCGGACCTCGTGGACCGGGCCGGCGCGCTTGCCGGCCGGGGGCGGCGGGCGGTGCTGGGCATCGCCGGGCCGCCCGGCGCCGGCAAGACCACGCTGGCCGAGGCGCTGCTGGCGGCCCCGCCGGCGCCTCGCCGACGTGGAGCTGGACCGGCTCGGCCTGCGCGACCGCAAGGGCGCGCCGGAGACGTTCGACGCCTGGGGCTACGCGTCGCTGCTGCGCCGCTTCCTGGCCGGCGAGGACGAGATCGTGTACGCGCCGGGCTTCGAGCGCGGCCTCGAACAGCCGATCGCCGGGGCGATCCCGGTGCCCCGATCGGTGCGGCTGGTGCTCACCGAGGGGAACTACCTGCTGCTCGGCGAGGAGCGCTGGGCCGGCCTGCGGGACGTGTTCACCGAGGTCTGGTATGCCGATCTCGACCCGCGGGAGCGGCTGCGGCGGCTGATCGCGCGGCACATCCGGTTCGGCAAGGAGCCGGCCGCGGCGCGGGAGTGGGCGACCGGGACCGACGAGCGCAACGCCGCCCTGATCGCCACCACACGCGGGCGTGCCGACCTGATCGTGCCGCCGGCCCTGCTCAGTTCGCTCGGAGCTGATCCCGGAACTGAGTTTTTGTCGTAACGCGGTGGCATGCTTGCTCGCATGTCAGTGGAAGAGGCCGTCGAGGCGAAACCGCGACGGCGCCGGGCGGGCGCCCGGTTCGGTGTCATTCTGGTCGCGGTGCTCGCACTGCTGTTCGGCGTGCCGTGGGCCACGCTGGTCTGGTCGGGCAACGCCTGGCCCACCCCCGTGCTCGTCGCGGCCACGCTGCTCTTCGTCCTGGTGGCGGCCGGCTTCCCGGTCCTGATGTTCCGCGGTCACGGCCGGCACGACGACCGCAGCTCACGGATCGCCGACACCACGCTCGGCGTCGTCTGGGTGCTGTTCGTCTGGTCGGTGCTCGGTCAGGTCCTCGGCCTGGTCCTGGCCCTCGCCGGGGTCGGCGACCCGGTGCGCTCACGCGTCGTCTCGGCGGTCGTCCTGGTCGTCTCGATCGCCCTCCTGGTCTGGGGCAACGCGGAGGCGATGCGGGTCTCCCGGGTGCGGAACGTGGACGTGACCATCCCCCGCCTCGGGCCGGGGCTGGACGGCCTGCGGGTCGTGCTGATCACCGACACGCACTACGGGCCGATCGACCGGTCGCGCTGGTCGCGCGGCGTCGTCGAGGTGATCAACTCGCTGCGGCCGGACATCGTGGCACACACCGGGGACATCGCCGACGGCGAGGTGCCGGAGCGGATCTCGCAGGCGTCGCCGCTCGGCGACGTGCGGGCGTCGATGGCCCGCGTCTACGTGACCGGCAACCATGAGTACATGAGCGGCGCCCAGGGCTGGGTGGAGTACATGTCGTCGCTGGGCTGGGACGCCCTGCACAACCGGCACCTGGTCGTCTCCCGCGACGGTGACTCGCTGATCGTGGCCGGCGTCGACGACCGGACCGCGGCGGGCTCCGGCGTCCCCGGCCACCACATGGACCACGAGGCGGCCCTCGCCGGCACCGACCCCGACCTGCCCGTCCTGCTCCTGGCGCACCAGCCGCAGCAGATCACCGGCGCGGTCGCGCACGGGATCGACCTGCAGCTGTCCGGGCACACGCACGGTGGTCAGATGTGGCCGTTCCACTACCTGGTCCGCATCGACCAGCCGGTGCTGCAGGGCCTGTCCCGGCACTCCGAGCGCACCCAGCTCTACACCAGCCGGGGCACCGGTTTCTGGGGCCCGCCGTTCCGGATCTTCGCGCCGAGCGAGATCACCCTGCTGACCCTGCACACGGAGAAGTAAGCCGGGAGATCATGCTCACCCGGAGCGCCGATCGGGCTCCGGGTGAGCGCTATGCCGGGAATAAACCGGTTGAGCGGGGTCGTCGGAACTGCGCAGGATGGGGTCACCGCCTCCTTCCCCATCGTCCAGAGGACTTCGTATGCGTCTGCTTCGCGACCTGTGGGTTACCTCCCGAAGTCGCACAGCGCTCGCCGCGTTCTTGATCGTGCTCGGTGCGTCCGGGTCGTCAATGGCGCTGGCGCTGGCCGGGTCGGTGCTGGTAAACCGCTCGTTATCCCTGTTCACCCTGCTGGCCGTGGCGCTCGGCGCGGCCGTGCTCAGCGACGTCTTCGTCGGTCTGGTCGCGGCCCGGCTGACCGCCGACTGGGCCGCCCGGGTCCGGCGTGGACTCAACCGGGTCGCGTTCGGCCAGGACATCCCGGCGCTGGAGAACACGCCGGTCGGCGAGCTGCTCGACCGGATCGACTCCGACGTCTACCAGGTCGCCTCCGAGCTGCGCGGCAGCGGCGTGCGGATCATGCAGTCGCTCGCGGTCGCCACCCTGTCGATCGTCACCGCGTCCTTCGTGTGGTGGCCGGCCGGGCTCGCGATGATCGCGGTCGCCATCCTGATCTTCGTCACCATGAACAAGCCGATCCAGCGGATCTCCCCGGTGCGCATCTCCGAGGAAGAAGCCTGGTCCGACCTGGCCGCCGTGATGGAGGAGGCCATCCACGGGCAGGACGACGTGCGGACGAGCCTGGCCGCGCCGTACGTCCAGCGGCTCTTCGCCGACCGCGCCCGGGAGGTGCTCGCCCGCGGGCGTCGTGTCTGGCGCGCGTCGTCGAAGATCACCATGTGGGCCGGGGCGATCACTCGTACCCTCATCGCCTCGCTCGTCGTGGTGGGCGCGTGGGCCCTGCTCACCGGGCACATCGACGGCGCCCGGCTGACCGCGGTCTGGCTCCTGGCGCTCGGCTTCGGCGGCACCCTGGAACAGGTCACCCGGATGGTGCCCGAGCTGCAGAACGCGCTCGGCGCGTGGAGCCGGGTGCAGATGCTGGAGGCGACCCCGCAGGAGCCGACCGAGGGCATGCCGCCGGTCGACGGTGACCTGATCGTGCGGGATCTGACATTCCGCTACGGCGAGGCGGACAGTGGACGGCCGGCGGCTCTGCGGGGCGTGAGCCTGACGTTCGCGCGCGGACGGTCGTACGCGCTGATCGGCCGCACCGGATCGGGCAAGTCGACCCTGGCGAAAGTGCTGACCCGGGCCGTCGACGTGCCGCGGGGCACGGTGTTCCTCGGCGGCGCCGACATCAACGACATCGGGGTCGAGGGTCTGCGCCGGTGGACCGCGATCGTGCCGCAGCGCACCGAGATCCTGGCCGGCACGCTCGCCGAGAACATCGCGCTCTTCGACGAGCAGCTGATCCCGCGCGCCGGCGACGCGATCGACGAACTGGGCCTGTCGGCCTGGGTCGCCGGTCTGCCGGACGGCATCGACACCAAGCTCGGCGAGGGCGGCTACAAGCTCTCCGCCGGGCAGGAACAGCTGGTCGCGTTCGCCCGGATCCTGGTCCGCGACCCGCAGGTGGTGATCCTCGACGAGGCGACCGCCCGGATGGACCCGGTCACCGAGTCGTGGGTGCAACGCGCCACCGACCGGCTGCTGCAGGGCCGGATCGGCGTGATCGTCGCGCACCGGCTCTCCTCGGTGCAGCGCTGCGACGAGGTCGTGGTGCTCGCCGACGGCGAGGTGCTCGAAGCCGGTCCGCTGCGCGAGTCGAGACGGTTCGCGGAGCTGATGGCGAGCAGCAACCTGGCCGTCCCGGCCGCCGCCGGCCACCCCGGTGGTGGCGTGCTGGTCGAGGAGGACCGCGACTGGGACGCCGCCGTGCAGGTCGAGCTCGGGCCGGACGCACTGGGCAACCCGCTGCCGACGGTCGAGCCGCCGCCGCTGCCGAAAGCCCCGCCGACCCGGACCATGCGCGAGATCGCGCGCCTGGCCACCAACGACGCGCGGTACGGCCTCGGTGCGGTCGGCCTGTTCTTCCTGATGGTCCTCTTCGGTCTGGACGGCGCGGTGCTGCCCTGGCTCTGGGCGGACGTGGTCGACGGCATCGGCAACCCGCTGCTGCCCGCCGCCGGGATCGCCGTGGCGCTGCTCGCGCTGATCCCGACGCTCTACTTCACCGGGGCCTGGTTCCCGGAGTGGTGGGTGCGGCAGATGCTGCGGATCAGCCTGCGCCTGGTCAACGGGCAGATCGGGCCGCGCCGGGTCAGCAAGCACACCCCGGCCGAGGTGGTCGCCCAGGGCGGCGACACCGAGCGGGTCGTGATGCTCGCCGACAACCTGATCGACAACGGCGTCGGGCTGCTCACCGTCGTCGCCATGACGGTGACCTCGCAGTCGCCGGTGCCGGCCATGTTCTTCCTCGGCACGATGCTGGTGTCCGGGCTGGCCGCGACCCTGTTCGGGCCGCGCCTGGAGGAGGCCGCCCGGCGGACCGTGGCGGCCCGCGCGGCGTTCGCGACGGCGCTGGTGTCGTCGCTGTCCGCGGCCCGCACGGTGAAGCTTGCCGGCGCGACCGGTCCGGTGCTGAGCCACCTGGCCCGGCTCGACGCCCGGCGCAGCGAACTGCAGTGGCGGGAGATCGCGATCCAGGTGTGGGCGCGGTCCACGCCGTCGATCGCGAGCGGGCTGCTGCCGATCGCGGTGTGGGCGCTGTACCTGAACGGGCGCCTCAGCGCGGCGGCGACACTCGTCGCGGTGGCGACGCTCGGCTCGGCCCGCTGGTTCGCGTGGACCACGGCGTCGCTGGTCTCGCACTTCCCGTCGGCACGGGTGTGGACCGCCCGGACCGTCGCCATGTCCGGCGCCGGGGAGTACTCCTCGGACGTGCCCGGGGTGGACATCTCGGCCGGCACGGCACCGGCGCCGACAACGCCCGCGCGGAATCCGCTTCGCTCACTCGAGCTGCGCGGCTTCAGCGCCGTCCATGAGAACGGCGCCCAGGGCGTACGGGATGTGGACCTCACCGTCCACCGCGGTCAGCTGGTGCTGGTGGTCGGCCCGGTCGGGTCGGGCAAGTCGTCGCTGCTGCGCGCCCTCGCCGGGATCGTGCACCACACCGGCGACCTGCGCTGGAACGGCGAGCCGGTGCTCGACCCGGAACTGTTCCTGCGGCCGAACCAGGTGGGATACGTGGCCCAGCTGCCGCGCGTGCTCTCCGGCACGGTTGCCGACAACATCCAGCTCGGACACGAGGTGGACGCGGCGGACGCGGTGTCGGTCGCCCAGCTGGAACACGACCTGACCGCGGCCGGCGGCGGGCTGCAGCTCCTGATCGGGCACAAGGGCACCCGGTTGTCCGGCGGCCAGTTGCAGCGGCTCGCGCTGGCCCGGGCGCTGGCGCCACGGACCGAGCTGCTGATCGCGGACGACGTCTCCTCGGCGCTGGACGTGACCACCGAGCTGGAGCTGTGGCGGGCGCTGCGGTCGCACGGGGTGACCGTGGTCGGCTCGACCTCGAAACGGGCGGCGCTGGCCCAGGCCGATCGGGTGGTCGTGCTGATCGGCGGCAAAGCCGAGGACCAGGGGACCTGGCCGGAGCTGGAAGACCGGTGGGGCCACCTGGCCGGCTGAACCTGCTCGGCAGGCGGGCCCCGGGAATCATCCCGGGGCCCGCCTGCTTCCCAGGGCATTGCTTCTCAGGGCATTCCGGAGGCGTCCGACCCGAGGTACATGTCCGAGGCCATCTTCATGTCGTTCGGGCTGCCGTTGCTCGGGTTGCGCCGGGTCTTGTGCTTCTTCTTGGCCAGCTGCTGGAGGGCCGCGCGGCCCGCGTCCGCCGTCGACCGTGTCCTACGCCGCCGGGCCACCAGGACCCCGACGACCACCATGACGATTGCCACCGCGACGATCACCGCCGCGAGAATCACGACGTTCATAGCCGGAGTGTGGCGCAGCCGTTCAACCCGCCCGGCCCTGCTCGGCCGCTCGCCCCGCCCGACCCAGCTCGGTCCGCTCCATCCCGCTCGCGCCGCTCGATCCTGTGGCGAGCCTGAGGAAACTGCGTGCCACGCATATTTGCGGGTCGCGCAGTTTTTGCTACCGTAGACCACATGGGACTCCGGGAGACCAAGAAGCAGGCCACCCGGACCGCGCTGAGCTGGGCGGCGGTCCGGCTGATCGCCGAGCGCGGATACGACAAGGTGCTGGTGGAGGACATCGCGGCGGCCGCCGGGGTGTCACCGCGTACGTTCAACAACTACTTCTCCAGCAAGGCCGAGGCGCTGTCTCTTATACACATC
>KL571342.1:14993-17014 GCA_000715855.1 Actinoplanes liguriensis | reverse complement strand
CTGGGATGCGTCACCGCGGCCTCGCTGGCCCAGTTCCTGCCCGGGCCGGAGATCACTTCCCAGCCGCAGCCGGACCCGGACGACTGGCTGGCCGGCGTCCGCCTGATGGTCGCCGAACCGGCCGTGCACGCGGAGATCCTGCGTGGCGGCGCCGACGCCGAACGCGCCATCGGAGCCGCCGTCGCCGAACGCACCGGCCTCGACGTAGACAAAGACCTCTATCCGAAACTGGTCGCGGCAGCGGTGCTGGCGGCCAACAACGTTGTCATCCTCCAGTTCCTCAGCACGGGAGGAACACGGGAGACGGTCCCCGAGATGCTCGGCGAGGCGCTGCGGCAGATCAGGGCGGGTCTCCCCCAACCCTGACCGGGGTCGCTCCCGCCCTACCGACACTTCCGGGCAGATGCCGGACATGACCAGGCACCATCCCCCAAGGCCGGACCAGGCACCCCAATCAACGACGGGCCACGCGCCCCAACTACCGACCGACGCTTGACCACACCCTGCCGACCAAACGCCAGGCCGGGCGCCACCAACCGACACCGAGCCAGGCACTGCCAACCGACGCCGCGGCCGCGCGTCACCAACCAACGCCAGGCCACGCACTACCAACCAACGCCAGGCCACGCACTACCAACCAACATTGGGCAAGGCACTACCGAACCGACACCGAGCCGCGCGCTACCAACCCAACGCTTGACCACGCGTTACCAACCAACGCTGGACCAGGAACTACCAAGCCGACACCGGGCCACGCGCTACCCGCCAGCACCAGGCCAGGTCACGCTCTACAACGGACGAGCGCTCCCGTTTCACACCGGGTCCCGGTACACGGCTGGACTCCGCCTGCCCGGATTCCACAGGCGGGTCACGCCCGAACTGGCCGGCCCGAGGCTCAGCGCTGACGGCACGGCGGCTCGGTCTCCCGTCCCGGAACTACGCCCGACTCCGCAGCGTCAAGGCCGCCCGAGACTTGTCGATCTTGTAGTCGGCGCGTGGATAGAACCCACCCTCCCTATGGGGGGCCACCTCCACACCGCTAATTGTGGCGGGAAACGGGGGTCTGCGCAGCTTGGCCTGTGGATGGGCGGCCACTGTGGACAACCGCCGACGATCACCAGCTTGTGCTAGCGCCGCGGGCCGGACCACGGACGCGCGGCTTACGACGTACCTAATAAGGGGTGTTTATCATGGTTTTTGATGTTGTGATTGCCGGGGCTGGACCGAACGGGCTCATGCTTGCCTGTGAGCTTGCCCTTGCCGGTGTTCGGCCTGTCGTGCTGGAGCGCCGCACCGGGCCCTCCACCGAGCAGCGGGCGAACGGGCTGGTCGGCCAGATCGTGCCGATGCTGCACCGGCGTGGGCTCTACGAGCGGCTGACCGGCCGGCCCGGGGCACCTGCCCCCGCGGCCGGGCATGTCTTCGGCGCGTTCCATCTGAAGCTGGACGGGATGGCGGACAACCCGATGCACCTGGTGCTGGCGCCGCAGCAGAAGATCGAGGCGATGCTCGGCGAGCGGGCTGCCGAGCTCGGGGTCGAGGTCCGGGGTGGGCACGGGCTGACCGCTCTTGATCAGAAGGACGATCGGGTGGTCGTGGACGTCGACAGCCCCGAGGGTCCGTATCGGATCGAGGCGCGCTACCTGGTCGGCGCGGACGGTGGCCGCAGCCTGACCCGCAAGCTGAGTGGCTTCGCCTTTCCCGGGGTGACCGATGACCAGTCGGTTTCCCGCACGGCCGCGGTCGACGTCCCGGAGGGGCTTCGGGATCCGGTGACCGGTGGGCTGCAGGTTCCGGGGTACGGGCTGATCCCGCCGTTTCAGCACCACCGCACGGAACGGGGGCTCGTCGCCTGGGCGCCGTTCCCCGACGGGCGGAATCTGATCACCGCTGCGACGACCGCCCGACCGGCCGGGGCGGAGCCGGTGACATTCGGCGAGGTGTTGGAGGCGCTGGCCTACGTGCTCGGCGTGGAGGTTCCGTTGCTGCCGCCGACCGGGCCGGAGCCGCACACGCTGCGC
>KL571342.1:13119-14755 GCA_000715855.1 Actinoplanes liguriensis | reverse complement strand
CGCACACGCTGCGCCGGCTCGCCGGGGGCAACACGCGGATCGCCGACAGCTACCGCAACGGGCGGGTCCTGCTGCTGGGCGACGCGGCGCACGTGCATTCCGCGATCGGCGGGCCGGGGCTCAATCTGGGCCTGCAGGACGCGATCAACCTCGGCTGGAAACTTGCGGCTGAGGTGCGCGGCTGGGCGCCGGAGGGGCTGCTCGACACCTACGACTCGGAGCGCCGCCCGGTGGCCGGGCGCGTCGTCATGCACACCCAGGCGCAGACGCTGCTGGCCGGGCCGGGGCCCGCGGTGACCGCGCTGCGCGCCCTCTTCGCGGAGATCATGGAGGAGGAAGCGGTGGTCCGCCGGCTCGCGGCTCTCATCGCCGGAACCGATTTCCGGTACGACCATTGCGGCCCCTTCGCGCCGGAGCTCGGCGCGCTGACCCACAGTGGACGTCCGCTACTCGTCGACAATGCCGGTGAGCTGGACGTTCTCGTCGAACCCTGGCGTGACCGGGTGGACGTCGTCGCCGCGCCGGGGGTGCCCGCGATGCTGGTACGCCCGGACAACTACATCGCCTGGACCGGAGCGTCACCCGAGCCACTGACGGCCGCGCTGACCCGCTGGTTCGGCAAGCCGAGTCGCTGACCCGCCGGTTCGGGGCGACGGGGTCAGCTGTCGATCTGGGACTCGAGCTGCTTGACGACGCTGGTCACGGTGTCGGCCGGGATCGCGAAGCCGAGCCCCACGCTGCCGGTGCTGTCCCCGGAGGTGGCGATGGCGACGTTGATTCCGATCACCTGGCCGGACGTGTCGACCAGCGCGCCGCCCGAGTTCCCCTGGTTGATCGCGGCGTCGGTCTGCAGCAGGCCGGAGAGCTTCTCGTCGCCGGTGTCCAGGCTGCGATCCTTCGCGGAGACGATGCCGGAGGTCACCGTGCCTTCCAGGCCGAGCGGGGCGCCGAACGCCAGCACGGTGTCGCCGACGGCGAGGCTGTCGTCGGTGCCGAACGTGACCGGGGTCAGCCCGCTGAGCCCGCTCGCCTGGACCAGCGCCAGGTCGTGCGTGGTGTCGGTGGCGACGACCTTGGCCGGCACGGTCCGGCCGTCGGAGAGGCGGACGCTGACCGTGCCGTTCGAGGAGATCACGTGGTTGTTGGTGAGGATCAGCCCGTCCTCGCTGAGCACCACGCCGGAGCCGAGCGACGACTCGCGGGTGCTGTCGACAAGCACGGTCACGATGCTCGGCTGGACCTTGGCGACGATCGGGGCGAGCTCGTCGCCCTCGGTGACGGTGGTGGCGGACGCCGTCGTCCCGGAGGTGCTCGTCGCAGCTGACGCCGAGCCGCCGTTCAGGTACTCCTCAGTCAGGAACGCGCCGGCGCTGCTGCCACCGCCGATCAGCACCAGCACCGCGGCGCCGCCGGCGATCCGCCGCTTCCACCGCGGGTCACGCGGCTGCTGCACCATCATCGGCGGGATCGGGAAGACGTGCGCCGGTGCCCGGTGCGACGCGATGTGGGACCTGTGGTGCTCGTCGGCGTTGCGGTTCAGCAGATCGGTCATGCCACTAAAGGTGGACCCCGAAATTGTCCCCGCGCGGTGAGCGCTCTGTGACTTCGCTGTGCGCCACCCCCGCCCGAAAGCGGA
>KL571342.1:12537-12837 GCA_000715855.1 Actinoplanes liguriensis | reverse complement strand
GCTCACGGTTGTTATGAGGCACGAATAACAACCGTGAGCACCAGCCCGAAAGAGCGAGCCGCGCCGCCGGCCCGCGACGGGACCGGGTTGCGGCTCCGCACGCAGGCGAGGTCACAGCCGAACAGGGATCCCCCGTCCGGGTCGGAGCGTCGGGTCGGCGTAAGGCCCGAACTCCCCTACGGTTTTTCCGGTGAAATCCGGTCGTATCGCCCGCGCCGCGGGCTTTGTCGTGCTGTTGCTCGGCTCGCTGGCGGGCTGCTCGTCCGGCTCCGGCGTGGTGTGGGTGGAGGGCCGGGCCCA
>KL571342.1:8951-12324 GCA_000715855.1 Actinoplanes liguriensis | reverse complement strand
GTGTGGGTGGAGGGCCGGGCCCAGCCGTCGAGCGCACCGCCCGCCGCGGGCGACCCGGGCCGCTTCGTCGAGGCGGTGCGCAGGCAGATGCCGGAGCTCGCCGTCGACCGCCGCGACGAGGAGATCGCCGACCTCGGCACGGAGGCGTGCGCCTCGATGCGCGGCGAGGATCAGGACAACCTTTCCGCGTACGGCGTGTCGGCCGCCCAAGCCGACCAGCTCCGCGTGTTCGCCCGGGCCGACCTCTGCCTGTAGCCCACGACCCGCGTATGGATCCGGGTCAGCCGAAAGTCATAGGGCCGCACAGGCGATAGAGACCGTCGGCAGATGTCGGCCACAGCGAATGTCCCGATGCTGGAATCACACAGCGAATCGGGGAGGTAACAATGACCGCACGTGGTGTGCTCACCGTTGTCGGCACCACCATCGGGGGCTTGACCGGCTGGTCGGAGCCGACGCCGACCGCGGACCCGGCGAGCCTGCGCGGGCTCTTCGCCGACTTCGGGGTGCAGGTCGGCCCCGCCCCGGCCGATCTGGTGGAGGCGGTCCGCGCGTTCCAGCTCAGGGTCGGTCTGGACGCCGACGGCGAGGCCGGCCCGGCGACGGTCCACCTGCTCGCCCGCTACGCCGCCGAGGCCCGCGAACTGTCCGAGTTCCGCCGGGCGGCTTGACCCCGGACGTGGTTCCGCCGGGCGGCCTGACCCCGGACGTGGGACACGGCTGCGGACGGGACCGTGCGGCTGGGTAGGTTGGCTGCGATGAACGGCATCGAGCAGCGGCGTCCGGGCGAGTTGATCACGTATTACGACGACGCCACCGGGGAACGTGCCGGGTTGACCGCGGCCGAGCTGGGTGAGTGGACCGCGGCGACCGCGGCACTGCTGATCGCCGAGTGCGGGCTGCGGCCGGGCGGCCGGGCCGGGGTGCTGTTGCCGCCGCACTGGCAGACCGCGGTGGTGCTGCTCGGGGCGTGGTCGGCCGGTCTTGAGGTGTCGTTCCGCGGGTGGAGCACGGCCGGGCTGATCGGAAGCGGACCGGCGCTGGACGTGACGTTCGTGGAGCGCCGCCGGGTGGACAACTGGCTGGATGAGGTGCCACCCGCGCCGCACCGGTTCGTCCTGGGCCTGGCAAAGGACGGGGCCGCGGCTCACGACGTACCGGATGATTATCGTGACTTTCTGCCGGCCGTGCGGGCGCATCTGGGCGCCGAGCCGCCGGTCGGCCGCGCCGGGAACGAGGCGGCGGCGATTCCGGACGGCACCACCTTCGGGGAGTACGGCGCGACGGCCGCCGGCATCGCGCAGTCGCGCGGCATCACGCGCGGGGATCGGGTGCTGATCGAGACCGGTGCGTCGGAGGAGCCGCTGATCTGGCTGCTGGCGCCGCTGACCGCCGGCGCGTCGATCGTGCTGTGCGCGAATCTGGACCGGTCGCGGCTCGACGATCGTGTCGACGCCGAAGGCGTGACCCGGCTGTTTTGACGACGATCATCTTCTACTGTGGAGCCATGGAGGTCTTCGATCAACTCGCTGAGAAATACCAGGGCGAGCACAGCCATAATCCGTATCAGGCCGCGCTTGTCGAGCAGATCGGCACCACCCTGCCGACCGGCACGTCAGTGCTCGATCTGGGCTGCGGTTCCGGTGTGCCCACCGCAAAGTCTCTGACCGACTCCGATCACCGGGTGGTGGGGGTCGACATCGCCGAGGGGATGCTGCGCCTGGCCCGGGAGCAGGTTCCCGCGGCCGAGTTCGTGCACGCGAACTTCGCCGAGCTGCCCGACGATTTCGGGAAGTTCGAGGCGGTCACCGCGTTCTTCTCGCTGTTGATGCTGAGCAAGGCCGAGATCGAGCGCACGCTCGACAAGATCGCCGGCTGGCTCCAGCCGGGTGGATACTTCGCCATCGGCATGGTCAACTTCGACGCCGACAGCATTCCGATCGAGTTCATGGGCGTCCCGGTGACCGTTTCCGGTTATCTGGAGCCGGATCTCAAGGCGGTACTGGAAGCGCACGGCTTCACGGTTCTGAACATCGAGACGGTGTTCTTCACCCCCACCGACGGCCCCCAGGAGAGCCAGATCTTCGCGCTCGCCCAGATCCCGGAGTGATCCCCCGGGCCGAGACGTTCGGGGCGTCTCGGCCCTCATCGGCGGGTCACTCGTCGAAGTCGACCACGACTTTCGGGGACGCGGCCGTGCTCTGACAGGTCAGCACGAACCCGGCGGCCAGTTCCGCCGCCTCCAGCGCGAAGTTGCGCCGCATCGTCACGTCGCCCTCGACCACCCGCGCCCGGCAGGTCCCGCAGACCCCGCCCTTGCAGGCGAACGGCAGGTCGGGCCGGGACCGCTGCACCCCGTCGAGCACGGTGACGCCCTCCTCGACGGTGACCGTGGTGGCCCGGCCGTCCAGGTGCACGGTGACCTCGCTGCTCGGCCCGCGCGACTCGGGTTCCGGCCGGACCGGCTCGGGCGGCGCCTCGTCGACCCAGAACAGCTCGCGGTGGATCCGCTCCGGCGCGACACCGGCCTCGCCCAGCACCTCGGTCGCGTCGGTGACCATCCCGAACGGCCCGCACAACCACCAGTGGCCGACCGCCGCGACGTCGATGAGCCGCGGCAGCAACGCCCGCAGCCGGGCCGCGTCGAGCCGCCCGGAGAACAGGTCGGCCTCGCGCGGCTCGCGGGACAGCACGTGCACGAGCTCCAGCCGGGCCGGATGGCGGTCCTTCAGGTCGGCGAGCTCCTCGGCGAACATCACGGTGTCGGTACGCCGGTTCCCGTAGAGCAGGGTCACCTCGGTGTCCGGCCGCCGTAGCAGGGACGCCGCGATGGAGAGCACCGGCGTGATCCCGGATCCGGCCGCGATCAGCACGTGCCGCCCGCCGGCCGTCAGGTCCGGGGTGAACGTCCCGGACGGCGGGGCCACCTCCAGCTCGTCGCCGGGGCGCAGGTCGTGCACGATCCAGCCGGAGATCACGCCGCCGGGCACCTCGCGCACGCCGATCCGGGGCGGGCCGCCGGCCGGCGCGCAGATCGAGTACGTCCGGCGCTCGCCGGCGCGGCGCACGGTCAGCGACTGCCCGGGCCGGAACGCGAACCGCTCGGCCAGTTCGGGCGGCACGGCCAGGGTGACCGCGACCGCGTCCGGGCAGAGCCGGTCGACGGCGGCGACCCGCAGCGCGTGGAACCCACCGATCGCCACCTCAGATCTCCTTCATGTGCTCGAACGGCTCCCGGCAGGCGGTGCATCGTCGCAGCTCACGGCAGGCGGTGGCACCGAACGTGGCGACCGCCTCGGTGTCCGCCGATCCACACCGCGGGCAGCGGAGCGTGCTGCGGGACGGGGTCAGGGTGAGCGCTGTCTCTTATACA
>KL571342.1:6326-8703 GCA_000715855.1 Actinoplanes liguriensis | reverse complement strand
GGGCGGCTCCGGGTGGGGCGATGCCGGCGTCGGCGAGCTTGCGGCGGCCGCTCTCGGTGATCCAATCGGTGGTCCAGGCGGGCGCCAGGACGGTACGCACCTGAACCGTTCCGAACCCGGCCGACCGCAGCGCCGCCGCGATGTCCGCGCGGATGGTGTCCATGGCCGGGCAGCCCGAGTACGTCGGGGTGATCGTGACCGTCACACCGTCGTCCTCCTGCCGCACCTCCCGCACGATTCCCAGCTCGGCGAGGGTGACCATGGGCAGCTCCGGGTCGGTGACGGCCGCGACGACCTGTTCGGCGATCACCACTTGCCTCCCGGCACAGCCCGCGCCAGCTCCTGCATCTCGGTGAGGATCTCGGTCAGCGCTTCGGTGTGGTTACCGTCGCGGCCAAATATCAAAATTTCCGACATTTCGTCCCGAGCAGGAAGCCCGGCCGCCGCCAGCACCTCGCCCATCACGGCGTCGAACTCGCCCCGAACCGCCCCAGGGTCGACAGCCACGGAGCCCAGACGGGTCTCGACCTCATGGGCCCGGAACA
Source organism: Actinoplanes liguriensis (assembly GCA_000715855.1). Classification (GTDB taxonomy): domain Bacteria; phylum Actinomycetota; class Actinomycetes; order Mycobacteriales; family Micromonosporaceae; genus Actinoplanes; species Actinoplanes liguriensis. Next base: position 8,158 of record KL571342.1, on the reverse strand, counting down.
GCTCGCCCGACAGAAGCGAAATATCCGACATCGCCGCAGCCATCCGCGAGTGCGACAACGCCGTCCCGCCCCCGAGCCGAACCACCCACCGAGCCGCATAGTCCCGGTGATAGGTCAACTCCTTGACCCCCTTGGCGGCGATCGCGGCAAGCATCGGATCCCGGGACCCGCTCAGCCGGTCGAAGACCGCCAGCCGCCACGCGGTGAACACCAGAAGCCGAGCCATGAGCTGCGCGAAGTCCCCATCAGCACGTTCCGCGAGCCGCACGTTCCGGAACTCGTGCGCCTCCCGCCGATACGCGAGATCGTCCTCGTCACGCCCCGCCCCCTCGGCCACCCCGGCCCGGGTGAGCAGCAACCGCGCCTGCCCGAGCAGGTCCAGCCCGATGTTGGCGAGGGCCAGCTCATCCTCCAGCTCGGGCGCACGGGTCACCCACTGCTGCAGCCGATGCGACATGATCAGCGCATCGTCCCCGAGCATCAGGCAGTAGGTCATCAGGTCGGCCCGGTCCACCCCGTCGGGCAGATCGGCCGGCACGCCGGCGAGCGGATCGGTGAACCCGGTCCCGTATGCCCAGCGAGCGTCGTCCTCATGGTCGGTCAAAGAGCCATAAGCGGTCGGCTCCGGCAAGGACGACGAGGACGGTGCAGTGTCGTCGAAGGCCATCAGATGTGCGGCACCGAGTCGGGAATGGCGTAGTACGTCGGGTGCCGGTACACCTTGTCGGCGCTCGGCTCGAACAGCGCCTCCTTGTCGTCCGGATCGCTGGCGACCACGTCGTCGGAGCGCACCACCCAGATGCTGACCCCCTCGTTGCGCCGGGTGTAGAGGTCCCGCGCGTGCTGCACCGCCATCCGGTGATCAGCGGCCCGCAGCGAGCCCACGTGCACGTGGTTCAGGCCGCGCTTGGCCCGCACGAACACCTCGAACAGCGGCCACTCGTGCTTGACCTCGTCGATCATCGCCTGCTCCCCTGCTTGGCCGCGTGCGCCGCGGCCGCCTCGCGCACCCACGCGCCGTCGCTGTCGGCCTGTCTGCGCCGCTCGATCCGCTGCCGGTTGAGCGGCCCGTCGCCGGTGATCACGCGCTTGAGCTCGGACCAGTCCGGCTGCCCGAAGTCGTAGTGCTCACGATCGGCGTTCCACCGCAGCTCCGGGTCGGGCAGGGTCACGCCGAGCGCCTCGGCCTGCGGCACGGACATGTCCACGAACCGCTGCCGCAGCTCGTCGTTGCTGTGCCGTTTGATCTTCCACGCCATCGAGCGGGCCGAGTTCGGCGAGTCGCCGTCCGGCGGGCCGAACATCATCAGCGACGGCCACCACCAGCGGTTCACCGCGTCCTGGACCATGTCGCGCTGCTCGGTCGTGCCGCTCATCATGGTGATCAGCAGCTCGTAGCCCTGCCGCTGGTGGAAGGACTCCTCCTTGCAGATCCGGATCATGGCCCGGGCGTACGGCCCGAAGGAGCTCCGGCACAGCGGAACCTGGTTGCAGATCGCGGCGCCGTCGACGAGCCACCCGATCACGCCGACGTCCGCGAAGCTCAGCGTCGGGTAGTTGAAGATCGACGAATACTTCTGCCGGCCCTCGATCAGCCGTTTCGTCAGGTCGCCCCGGTCCGCGCCGAGCGTCTCGGCCGCGGAGTAGAGGTAGAGCCCGTGCCCGGCCTCGTCCTGCACCTTGGCCAGCAGGATCGCCTTGCGCCGCAGGGTGGGGGCGCGGGTGATCCACTCCCCCTCGGGCTGCATGCCGATGATCTCGGAGTGGGCGTGCTGCGCGATCTGCCGGATCAGCGTCTGCCGGTAGGCGTCCGGCATCCAGTCCCGCGGCTC
>KL571342.1:2258-6093 GCA_000715855.1 Actinoplanes liguriensis | reverse complement strand
TGTATAAGAGACAGGGCTCGACCCGCTGGTCTTTCGCGATGGTCTCCTCGAACGTCGCCTCAGACATGGTGCCGGCTCTGCAGGGTGAAGAAGCGGCCCGAGACGAAGTAGTCGTCGGTCAGCGAGGCGGTCGCCGCGGGGTTCGCCCCGGTGCCGTGCAGGTCGCTGAACGCGGCGGTCTGGTTCACGAACACCCCGCCGGTCAGGTTCTCCGACAGGTGCACCCCGGCGTCGAGCGCGGCCTCGCGAGCCGCCGCCAGCACCTCGGGCGAGGTCGAGTGCACCAGCGCCGTCAACGCGCCGTGCGCCCGTACCGTCTCGGTGAAGATCTTCAGACTGTGCCCGGTCGACTCCGTCGTGATCAGGAAAGAGACCGGACCGAACCATTCCCGGGTGTACGTCTTGTCGTCCGCCGCGTCGAGCCGCACCACCACCGGGGTCCGGATCGTCGCGCCGGGGAACTGCTCGTCGGTCACCGCCTCGGAGCCGTGCACGACACCGGGCGAGCCCGCCGCCTCGGTGAGCCGGGCGAGCACGCCGTCGTTGACGATCGCGCCGAGTGTCCCGGCCGCCCGCTTCGGGTCGCCGAGCAGCTTGCCGAGCGCGGTGGCCAGGTCGGCCCCGAACTCCTCCGGCGTGCGGCGCCCGTCACCGGTCTCGATGCCGTCGCGCGGGATCAGCAGGTTCTGCGGGGTGGTGCACATCTGGCCGCTGTAGAGCGCGAGCGAGAACGACAGGTTCCGCAGCAGGCCCTTGTAGTCGTCGGTGGAGTCGAGCACGACCGTGTTGAGCCCGGCCTTCTCGGTGTAGACGACGGCCTGGCGCGCGTTCGCCTCCAGCCAGTCGCCGAACTCGCTGGAGCCGGTGAAGTCCACGATCCGTACGTCGGGATGGGTGGCGATCGTCGCGGCGATCCCGTCGCCCGGCTGCTCGGCGGCGAGCGTCACGATGTCGGGGTTGAGGCCCGCCTCGGCGAGCACCTCGCGGCACACCTGCACGGTGATGGCCAGGGGCAGGACCGCGCCGGGGTGCGGCTTGACGATCACCGGGTTGCCGGTGACCAGGCTCGCGAACAGGCCGGGGTAGCTGTTCCAGGTCGGGAACGTGGTGCAGCCGATCACCAGCGCGACGCCGCGGCCGACGACCGTGCCGGTCTTGGCCATGCTGAGCGGGTCGCCGCCGCGCTGCGGCTTGGACCAGGACGCCCGTGCCGGCATGCGGGTGGTGGCGGCGAGGGCGTAGGCGATCGCCTCGAGCGCCCGGTCCTGCGCGTGCGCGCCGCCGGCCTGGAAGGCCATCACGAACGCCTGGCCGGAGGTGTGCTGCACGGCGTGCGCCATCTCGAAGATCCGCGCGTTGATCCGGCGGAGGATCTCGGCGGCGATCCCGGCGCGGCCCTCGGGACCGACGGCACGCCAGGCCGGGATGGTGGCGCGGGCGGCGGCGACCAGGGCGAGCGGGTCGGCCTTCGGGTAGCTGACGGCCAGCTCGATCCCGAACGGCGAGCGCTCGGTCGACACCGAGCCGGCCGCGCCGGGCACCTCGATCGGGAACGGCTTGCCGAGCAGGGCGGTGAAGGCGCGCTCCCCGTTCGGCGCGGCGTCCTCGCCGTAGACGGACTTGCTGGGCGATTCCGGGAACGCGGACCAGTAGTCGCGGGCTGCGGCTGCTGCGATGGCGCGCTCGAGTAGCTCACGGTGGGTGGCGTACAGGTCTGCGGGTGCGGTCACCTCTCAGTTTTACCAACCTATCGGTCGGTTATTCAAGCCTCTACTGTTTTCGGTCATGGACACCGTGCGTTCCACCCCTCGGCGCCGCGGCCGGCCGGGCCACGACCTGGACGCGGTGCTGGCCGCCGCGGTCCGGCTGTTCAACGCGCGCGGCTACGACGCGACGAGCATGTTCGACGTCGCCGAGGCGCTGGGGATCACCAAGTCCACGCTCTACCACCACGTCAGCGGCAAGGAGCAGCTACTGGCGATGGCCGTGGACCGGGCCGTCGACGGCCTCTTCGAGGCGGCCGCCCAAGTTCAAGATCTTCAAGGCACGGCGACGGTACGTCTCCAGGAGCTGGTCCGCAGCAGCGTCCTGGTCCTCGCCGAGCGGCTGGAGTTCGTCACCCTCCTGCTGCGCGTGCGCGGCAACACGCAGGTCGAGCAGCACGCCCTCGCCCGTCGCCGGGAGTTCGACGCCCTCGTCACCGAGCTGGTCAAACAGGCGCAGGCGGAGGGCGGGATCCGGGCCGACGTGGACCCGGCGACCGCGGCGCGACTGCTCTTCGGCATGGTCAACTCACTGGTCGAGTGGTACCGCCCGGAGCGCGGCCGTCCGGAGGCGCTGGCGGACACCGTGGTCCGGCTGGCTTTCGACGGACTTCGGACAATCGGCCCGAGCGATGATCAAGGCGACTAACCGAACAATGGGTTAACCTGGCCGCAGGCGTGCAGGAACCACCCGGGGCCGGGTGTCATCGTCGCCAACGACGCCGACGGTGACACTCCCGCACTCCGGGCGGTCGCACTCAGGACGGGCGTTCCAGCTCCCGTGACAGCTCGGCCAGTTCGTCGCCGCCGGCCATCTGCGTGGTCAGGTCCTCCAGGGAGGCGCCACCACGCCCCGCGTCGAGGACCGTCCCGCCCAGCTTGAGGATCACGAAGTGGTCCCCGACCAGGTACGCGTGCTGCGGATTGTGCGTGATGAAGACGACCCCGAGCCCCGCGTCGCGCGCGGCCGCGATGTACTTGAGCACCACGCCGGACTGCTTGACACCGAGCGCCGCCGTCGGCTCGTCCAGGATCAGGACACGCGCGCCGAAATAGACCGCCCGCGCGATCGCCACGCACTGCCGCTGGCCGCCGGAGAGCGTGCCGATCGGCTGATCGATGTCGGCCACGACGATGCCCATCTTGCGCAGCTCCTGGTCGGCGATCCGCCGCATCTCGCGGATCCGCATGCCCGCGAGCGGGAAGCGGCCGGCGACCAGCTCGGAGCCGAGGAAGAAGTTGCGCCAGACCGGCATCAGCGGCACCACGGCGAGGTCCTGGTAGACGGTCGCGATGCCGAGGTCCAGGGCCTCCCGCGGGGAGCCGAGACGCCGTTCCACCCCGTCCACCGTCAGGGTGCCCGAGCTGTGCGGATGCAACCCCGAGATGATCTTGATCAGGGTGGACTTGCCGGCGCCGTTGTCGCCCAGGACGCAGGTCACCTCGCCGGCCCGGACCTTGAGGTCGACGCCGTGCAGGGCGCGGATCGGGCCGTAGCTCTTGCCCACGCCGGTCAGCTCGACGAGCGGCTCGCCGCGCTGCAACCCGCGGTCGGCGTGCTCGGCCAGGGTGTCGGTCACGTGGTCCTCCCTTTCCCGGCGAGGCGGCGCACATATGTGTTGACCAGCACCGCCAGCAACAGCATCACACCCAGGAACGCCTTGAACCAGTTCGGGTCCCAGCCGGCGTAGACGATGCCCAGGCTCGTCATCCCGAAGATGAACGCGCCGATCGCGGCGCCGAACGCGTTGCCGAAGCCCCCGGTCAGCAGGGTACCGCCGACCACCGCGGCGATGATGTAGAGGAACTCGTTGCCCACGCCGTTACCGGCCTGCAGCGTGTTGAAGCGGTAGAGCGAGTGCATGCCCACGAACCAGCCGAGGAACGCCACCGCCATGAACAGGCCGATCTTGGTGCGGACCACCGGGACGCCGACCGCCCGGGCGCTGTCCGCGGAGCCGCCCACCGCGTAGATCCAGTTGCCGACCCGGGCCCGCTGCAGGACCCAGGCGGCCACCGCGACGAACAGCGCCCACCACAGCACGGTGATCCAGACCGTGGCCGAGCCGAGG
>KL571342.1:0-1991 GCA_000715855.1 Actinoplanes liguriensis | reverse complement strand
GAGCCGGTGACCAGCTTGGTCACGCCCAGGTTCGCGCCCTGCAGCACGAAGAACGTGCCCAGCGTGATCAGGAAGCTGGGGATGCCGGTGCGCATCACCAGCCAGCCGTTCAGGAACCCGACGAGCAGGCAGAACAGCAGCGACAGCACCGCGCCGACCCACAGGTTGACCCCGAAGTACCAGCAGAACATCGAGTTGACCAGGCCGGCGCTGATCGGCAGCACCCCGGCCGACAGGTCGAACTCGCCACCGATCATCAGCAGGCCCACCCCGACCGCGACGATCCCGATCGTGGACGACTGGTAGAGCACCGTGAAGAACGACGCCGACGACCGGAACGACGGCGCGACCAGCAGGAAGAACACGAAGATCGCCACGGCGGCGACCAGCGCGCCCACCTCCGGGCGCGCCAGCAGCGCACCGGCCCGGAAGGGCGCGGTGCGCTCGCGTGGCTCGGCGGTGGTGACGCTCACCGGGTGTTCTTCTCGGTGAACGGCAGAATCTTGTCGATGTTGCTGCTGTCCACGAACGACGGGCCGGTCAGCACGGGCTTGCCGCCGCCGAGGTCGTTGCCGTTCTTCAGGTACAGGTAGAGCGAGCTGACCGCCATGTAGCCCTGCGCGTACGGCTGCTGGTCGATCGCGAACTCGATCGAGCCGTCCTTGATCTTCTTGGCCATCTCCTGGTTCAGGTCGAACGTGACCAGCTTGGCCTGCGACGACGCCTGCTGCTTGGCGTTGATCGCGTCCAGGGCGATCGGTGCGCCCAGCGTCACCACGTAGTCGATCGAGGAGTCCTGCGCCAGCTTGGCCTGCAGCGTTGTCGTCACAGCGCTGTCGTCGGCGCCGTTGACCTGCAGGTTCTCCGTGCCGGGCACGGCGCTCTTGACGCCGGCGCAGCGGGCTTCGAGAGCCACCGAGCCGGTCTGGTGGATCACGCAGAGCGGGTGCTTGGCGCCCTCGCCGGCGATCCGCTTGCCGATGCTGGTGCCGGCCAGGGACTCGTCGGAGCCGAAGTACATCAGCGCGCCGAGCTTCTGGTACTGGTCGATGCCGGCGTTCAGCCCGACCACCGGGATGCCCGCGGTGGTGGCCGACTTGACCGCGCCGGCCAGCGCGTCCGGCGTGACGAGCGTGGTCGCGATCCCGCTGACCTTGGAGTCGACGGCGCTCTGGATCAGACCGGCCTGCTTGCCGGCGTCCGGGTCGTTGGAGTACTTCAGCGTGACGCCCTCGTCCTTGGCGGCCTGCTCGGCGCCGGCGCGCACCTTGTCCCAGAACGTGTCACCGGGCGTCTCGTGCGTGACGAACGCGATCGTGTAGCCGGAGCTGCCCGGGGCGTTGCCGCCGCCACCGGAGTCGTCCGTGTCCGAGTTGTCCCGGCCGCCGCTGCTGCACGCGGCGAGCGACAGGGCCACTACCGCGGTGACGGCGAGAAAAGGCCTCATGCGAGATCTCCGATTTCCTCAAAAACATTTGCGTGTACGGATGGCGAACATCAACTGCAACCGGGTACATATCCTGCTCCACCACGACGAATCAGTGATCGCCGGGTCGCGGGGATGCCGTCTCGCGCGCGAACCGGTCGAGCCGCACGACGGTCAGCCGGTGCCTCACATCCGCCTCCGCTCCCGGGCCGTGGTGAGCGGCAGCCGCGGGTCGATCTGCTGGACCGCCCAGGCGTCGCGGACCCAGTTGTGCGCCGGGTCGTCGCGGATCAGCCAGCGCCGCTCGCCGGGGCCGGCCATGACGTTCAGGTAGTAGAGGTCGTAGCCGGGCGCGGCCATCGACGGGCCGTGCCAGCCGTACGGGATCAGCACGACATCCCCGCTGCGGACCTCCGCGCAGACGTCGATCGGCCGGTCCGCCTGACCGTAGACGCGCTGGTAGCCGCAGCCCGGCTGACCGGACGGCGACGGCGCCACCTCGAAGTAGTAGATCTCCTCCAGGCGGCTCTCACCGTCGCTCTGCTCGTCGTGCTTGTGCGGCGGG
>KL571341.1:2196-9351 GCA_000715855.1 Actinoplanes liguriensis | reverse complement strand
GGGTCGGGCCCAGCCGGGTCGGGGACCGTCGACCCGGCTGTGGTTGCTGGGCCGGGTGCGGTCGGTGGGTCGGGCCCAGCCGGGTCGGGGTCAGTCGGCCCGGCTGTGGTCGCTGGGCCGGGTGCGGTCGCTGGGTCGGGGACAGTCGACCCGGCTTCGGCCACCGGGCCGGGTGTGGCCGGTGGGTCAGGGGCGGGTCAGCTGGACTCGGTCGGCGGGGTGGACCGTCTCGGTGCCTTCCGCGGTGGTCACGACCAGCACCGGCACGCCCTCGCCGAGACGGTGTTTGCGGCGCTCGGCGTCGGTGGGCATCCGGGCGCCGACGCGCTCGCCCCGGGCCAGCGGGATGACCTGCACCGGCTCGGGCACGCGGACGAAGGTCCCACGTGGCCGGTCGACCGTGACGAGCCCCTCGGTGCGCAACTGGCCGATGGCCTGCCGCACCGTGGTGCGGCTGAGCCCATGATCCTGGGCCAGGCGCAGCTCACTGGGCAGCGGCTCACCGGGCCCCAGCTCGCCGGACTGAATGCGATCCCGCAGCAGGTCAGCAAGCTGTCGAAAGACCGCCCGGTCCGCCGAATGATCGATCATGACCACTATTTTACGTGACCACGATCCTCCGTCACGTTGTACCTACAGACCAATATAACTATGATGGAGACGCCGTCCCGGAAGGCCAAGCCGGCCGAGGCGGAAGAGCGGGCGACGGTTTTGCCAGGCCGGTCATTGACTGCTGGGCGCGACTGCCGCCCGTTCGCTCGCTGCGGTTCCGGTTCGCTGGGGCTGGCGTTTGCTGTGGTTCGTTCGCCGGGGTCGCGCTCATTGCGGTTCGCGTTCGCTGGGGCCTTTTGCTCGTTGCGGCTCTTGCTTGCTCGTTGCGGCTGGCGGTCGGTGGGCCGTCGTCGTGCTCGTGCCGCTCGCGTTCATCGGCTTGGCGGCTCGCGTCAGTCCGCCCGACCTCATCGGCGTGGCGGCTCGCGCCAGTCCGCTCGACGTCATCGGTGTGGTGGCTCGCGCCGGTCCGCTCGACGTCATCGGTGTGGTGGCTCGTGCTGGCCCGCCCGACGTCATCGGTGTGGTGGCTCGTGCCAGGCCCAGGCGAGGAACCGGTCGTAGAGGTTCAACGGTCCCGTGCCGTCGAGGACCATGTCCTGGAGCGCCTCGTACATCTGCGCCGAGAGATACACCCGCAACAGCGAGGGGAACGCGCGGTATTCGTGCAGCAGCCTGGTCCGTGCGGTGAGGCACGGCCATGGCCGGCTGCAGACGCGGCAGTTCCAGTTCGGCCGTTCGTGCAGGTGCTCGGCTTCTTGCGCGGTGGTCAACGATGTTCCCCCGAATCCGGCCAGCACCATCGCACCCGGCTCGGCCCGTGCGACGGCATCCTCAACGCTTCGTTGCGCCCGTCGCCGCCGGCAATCCATCGCGCGAGATGGCTCCGTGCCGCGTCCGCAGGCGGGTTCGTTGCCTCCCCGGTAGTCGTCCTGCTCAGCGTCGGTCGCGGCGTCGATGCAGGTGGTTCTTGAACGGGTCGTTGCAGACCGTGCGCTGCCGCTGCCCGGGGGTCAGATTGCCGGCGCGGCCGACGTTCGCCTCCGCATGCCGGGGCCGGGGCACCGAAGCTCGACCGACCGACCGCTCGTCCGGTGTTCCCGCCCGGATGCTGTCGAGGCCCGGTCGCGCCTCCTTCTCTGCGTCGCTGCCGGGTTCGTTTCCGTCTCGTGCTGAGGTGCTCCCGTCCGGCTCGCCCCCGCAGCGTGCCGAGGTGCCGCTCTCCAGCCCGTGCGTTGACGCCGAGCCGCGCGAGTGCCGTAGTGCCGAGCCAGGCGAGTGCGGTGACGCCGAGCCGGGGGAATGCGGTGACGCCGAGCCGGGGGAGTGCGGTATCGCCGGACCGGGGGAGTCGTGCGGCCGGGCGTTGTGGGCCGTGGACGCCTGACGCTGACGAGGAACGGCCGCCAGGCGGGGCTTCCGCGGATCCGGAGGCACTTTGTCGGAATGTGCGGGCGGCGTAGACCGCTCCGGCGCCTCACCGCGAGGCGGGTACGGCCGGGGTGGCGCCGGGACCAGCCGGTCCACGCACGGTGCCGGCAGCCCGCATCGGCAACGGCGCCACAGTGTGCGCCAGTCCCGGCGATGACGTGGAGAAACGGGCACGTGTCCACTTGTTGAGCGACATCTAGTCATGGCGACGATCCTAATGGACGTACGACTAGCTGTCTCCCGCCAACCTGCCGTATGCCTAATAGTCCCGCGCCTACGGTCGATCATGTGGGAGTGAAGCCGATCCGCCTCATGGGCGCACACGAGATCCGTATCCGCCTGGGCGGTGTGAGCCGTCAGAGGGCGTACCAGATCACCAGCCGTCCGGACTTTCCCAAGCCCGTCGCGGATCTGGCCCAGGGCAAGGTGTGGCTGACCGAGGACGTCGAGGCCTGGATGAAGGTCCACCGTCGTGACCTGGATGAATCCGAGGACTGATCGCCTCCGGGTGCTGTTCGGAACCGGCTTCCCGGGAGCCGTCCGGCAGTAGCCCCGGGTGGTCGCGCCGCGTTCAAAGTTTCCGCAAAGAATCGCGACGAACGCCGTGGTCAGCGCCGCTGTCAAGATCAGTGCGAGGATGGCTGCGATCCACTGCGGACGGTCGTTTTCGGTGGCGATCGAAGCCCGGGAAATCCATGTCCGTTCACCCGTTCGGGTGACGGCGTCCATCGGTTAACCGCCTCGCGCCGCGAGCATGATCCCGGACTCGGTCCGCATCACCAGGCCCGCCGCCTCCAGCAGGGACAGGCGCCGCAGGACGGTACGAAGGTCCAGCCGAGCCTCCGCCGCGAGCTCCTCCGGGGTCGCCGTCCCGCGCCGGGGCAACGCCTCCAGGATCAGCGCCGACTCCTCGTCCAGCCGGTCCCGGACGCGCTCGCGTCCTCGTGGCGCCGGCTCCAGGTACTCCCCGATCCGGCCCACCTCCTCCAGCACGTCGGCGATCGACGTGACCAGCCGTGCGTCCGGATGCTTCCGCAGCAACTCGTGGCAGCCGACCGACATCGCCGAGGTCACCGGCCCCGGCACGACCATCCCGGGCCGGTTCAGGGCGAGCACCCGGCTCATCGTCTGGGTGGCGCCGCTGCGGGCGGCCGCCTCGACGACGACGGTGCCCGCGGTGGCGGCCGCGATCACCCGGTTCCGGATCAGGAAACTTATCCGAACCAAGAAGATCATCAATCTGACAGGTTTTGTGACTACACGGAGTTATCTCTGATCACTGGCAGTCCGAGGCTCACGGGAGCACTGGGGCCCTGGCGGTCGAGTCCAGCGAGCTTGACGCGGGCCGCGTCCAAGGAGACCTGGAGCCCTTGGACCTCTCCGAGCCACCCGTTCTCCTCGGCCTCGGCGATGCGCTCTTCGAGATTGGTCACGATTTCCTCAAGGCGAGGGCGCTGATCGGGGTCGACCTGCAGCATCGGGCAGCGAACACACGCATGTTCATGATTGCAAGGTGTGTCGTAGGGGCGGCCGCAGGTGCCGAGCCCGAGTTTGCGGAGCTTGAAGTGGTCGTTAAAATCCTGCCACTCGGCGGCGGTCGGCTCTCGGTACTCGGCGGTCGGACGCAGTGCACGCCGGCCGGCAAGGAACGCCCTGTAGGAGCGGACCAAATCTTCCTGGAAGACCGCCAGGTACGCCTGCGTGGTGTTGAGATTCTCGTGGCCGAGCAGACGAGCTGCGATATGGACGGGCAGGCCCCCAGCCACGGCGTCGGTGACGAAGATGCGCCGAAAGTCGTGGGGTGTGTAGCGCAACGGCTTCCCGGTGGCGTCGGTGAGCCCCGCGAGCTTCGGGATGTCGTTGAGCAGGCGCTGGACCTGCGCTGGGCTGATGACCTCGTGCCGCCAGCCGATGGTGTGCTTGAAGATGTGGGGCAGCGGAGGACCCGTGACGCACTCATGCTCGTCATATCGCGTGGTGAGCGGGATGCGCCCGGTCTCCGGGTCGCGGACTCGCTTAATGATCGTTGCCAGGACGCTGGCCAGTTCAGGGCTGACGAGCAGCAGTCGTTCGCTGTTCGACTTCGACGGCACGATCTGCAGGAGTGGCACAACCTCGCCGGTGTCACGCAGCTTGTAGGAGGTCAGCGCCAGCTGCGTGATCTCCAGTAGCTCTTCAACTCGAACGCCGGTATGCCTGAGCGTTTCCACGATCGCCCAGCCCCAGAACGCAGCGTTCTCGGTGTTCGTCACGTTGATCGCGGTGTTGCTCGAAAGATCGATGACCCAAACGTTGTCCGGGCCGCGTTGGCGCTCGTTGCGATGCAACGTCCTCTTCGGGGCGGTGCGCAGGAAGGTGGTTCCGTCATGGTCGAACGTCTCGCCGAGGGAGGTGGCCGTTGCGCGGGTGAGGAGGGTCTGGTGACGTTCGCGGTTGCGCTCGGCGGCACGGACTAGAACCGGAAGTTGAGGCAGTCGTTCGCGAACGCGCTGGTGCATCGCCGCAGTGGTCTGCTTCCTGACCTTGTGATATCCGTCCGTATCGTTCTTGCGAACGGGGCTCGGCGCGGCGTAGGGCGCCCACGAAGGGTCTTCGTGGGCCCATTCCTGCACGTCGAGGTAGAAGGCCCGAACGCGCATCAGCAGGTGGGCGTAGTCGCGGCGGGGCCGAGCCGGGAGGCGTGGATCAGCGATCGTCTTGGCACGCTCTTTCCAGGCCAGCGCAACGTCGGACGGCAGTCGCAGTGAATCGATCCCCGGATGGTGTTTCTCAAGATCTGCCCAGAAGGTGCCGGCCAGGTCCCTGACGAGCCCACGGAAGGACCCGTAGTCCATGGCTGGGCGACGCTCCTCGCAGTAGCGCACGAGCACGTCGCGGATCTCGGCGCAGCACAGACCCTGCGCGTCGACCAGGTCAGCGGTCGTGCGCTGCCCGGCCTTGATCGCTGCACGGTACGACTGCTCGCCCGGCAGTACGCCGATGCCACGGAGGAGATCCCAGGCCGCGTTTAGTCCGGGCGCTCTCAACCCGCAGGCCCGGCACTCGGCAGCAACCTGGAAGAAGTCCTCGGGTTGCAGCTCGCTGAGGCCCTTGCCGGTGCGCAGCGCCAGCTTGGCTAGCGTGATCAGCGGCCGGTGAAGCTGGGCCCCGGTCATGCCGAGCCGCGTGGCCTCCTCCGACGCTTTCGTGAATAGGTCGGGGCTGATCGTCACCCGGACGTTGTCGTAGAGGACGAATCCCTTGTAGTTGTGCAAGAACTGGTAACTGGGACGAACCACGCGCAGGAGCAGCAGCGCGCGCATTCCATCCAGGCGATGGTTGAGGGGAGCCGGAGCCGTAGCGGCGTCGACCTTCTCAATCCAGGACCGATCATGGATGTCTGCGGCCAGCCAGCGGTCATGCCATCCCTCGCCCGGGTAGGTCAGCAGCCATTCCAGGACTTGGCGGGCACCTCGCTGCCACCGGTTGCGTTTGTGTCCCTCGCTGGGCCAAGACGGAAGTTGCGGCAGCACGGCCAGGACGCCGTCGATGTCGCATCGATCAAGGCGACCGAGCGGATGGTGGGAAGGTAGACGATCAGGTAGGGCAATAGGCTTCTTGACCTGCGCCTTTTCCGAGATTGCTACGGTCATTGCGCAAGTCCTTCACCGAAGAGAACCGACATGTCATCGGTGTCGTATCCAGGTCCCAACACGGCGACAGGCGGCGGCGCGGCTGCGCGTTGCTGCTGTTCGGCGTGGTGCTGCTGTACCCGCTTGATTACTGCATCTTGGTCGTCCTCCAGGTAGATCTGGGTGGTGGTCAGGTGGGCGTGCCCTAGCAAGGTCTGCACGTCGCGCAGCGACAGGTTCTCGTCACGTGCCATGCGCAGCGCGCAGGTGTGCCGCAGGTCGTGCATCGACCAGTTGGCGCCTAGTAGCTCGTTCGCCCGGCGCAGCACGGCCCTCAGAGCGTCGTAGGTCAGCGGCACCCGGCGCGGTCGGTCCTCGCCACGCCGACGCCGCAGTGTCCACCACAGCGGCTGTTCGGGCCGCAGTCGGTGGATCTCGGTCAGGTAGAGCCGGAGCCACACGAACGCATCGGGGCTGGCCGGCAGCCACTGCTCAGCCGCGGACCCCTTGCGGCGCACGCGGATGAGCTGGTCACCCCAGTCGACGTCACAGGCACGCACGCCGAGCAGTTCGCTGGCGCGGGCTGCCGTGCTGATCGCCAGAGCGAGAAGGGCGCGATCGCGATGCGAGTTCATCGCTTTGAATAGGTCCAGCCAGGCGTCGTCGGGCATGGACCGGGGCTTCCGCTTGGGGACCTTCGGGTTGTAGCGCAGCCGGCCCTCGGGACGGTAGGGCTCCAGCGGGTTGTGATGCGCGTTCGGCCGAGCACCGCGGCGATCCCTCGGGACAGGGTTGCGTAACGGACCCTGTCCTTCCTCAATCCAGAACTCGTAGAAGGCGCGCAGCACCGCGTTTGAGTGGCGGACGGTTCGGGGCTTGTACTGGTCGCTCTGGTGCTCCTTGCGGGTGACAGGGTTGACAGTTCCGGCGGTGGATGCTGACGCTTTGCGCCGCTTCGCGACCGGTTTCTCGGTGTGCTGCAGCCACAACACCAGGTCTTTGGTTTCCGTCGAGGTGGCCCGGTCCCACGGCACGTCGACGGCCATGAGGAATCTCCACCAGCGCAGCAGCGTGTAGGCGTAGCTGCGTACCGAGCCGGCGCTGTTGCCGCGAGCGACGAAGTCGCGTAGGTATCTGTGGATCGGCTTCACGGGTTCGCCGGTGTCGTCGTAGACCGTGAAGGGCACCGGCTCGGCCGCCGGGCCGACTCGCCCCCAGTCCCTTAGGACGATGGACGTGATGTCTCGTTCGGAGGGCTCGGCCAAGTCCACGCAGTCGTCTCCCCACCAGTGATCGGTATCTCTGGGTGAGCAACGTCGGGATCATCTCGACGGACACGCTGCGTATACCGAAAGAGTGGGGGGTGGGTCTACAGCTTGGTAGTCCGGTCAATAGTTCGGTGCCTCAGCGGCTCGGCGCCCGGCGGCCACTCGCTGATCAGCAGGCCGCGCTCGGCGATCCGCGCGAACATCTCCGTGTTGGTGACCGGGTACGGCCGGTCCACCCCGCACGCCAGCACCGACACGGTACGGCCGTTCGCGGCGAGCGCCGCCCGATGAGC
>KL571341.1:1690-1950 GCA_000715855.1 Actinoplanes liguriensis | reverse complement strand
GGACACCACTGTCCAGCCCTGCTCGGCCAGCCCGTACGCCAGCTCGTTGGTCACGTGCGTGCCGTACCCGGTCGCGGCCCGGGCCCCGACGATCGCCACCGACCGTTCCAGGGTCGCGCCGAGCGGCAGGTCACCGCGTACCCAGAAGCAGAGCGGCGGCCGCGTGTCCCGGTTGACCCGCATGCCGCTGTCGATCTCCAGAGTCGCCAGGGCGCCGACCCGTCCCGGCCACTCCGTGTCGGCGGGCACCACCAGGCGGG
>KL571341.1:0-1534 GCA_000715855.1 Actinoplanes liguriensis | reverse complement strand
GGCACCACCAGGCGGGCGCCGGCCTCCTCCGCCAGGCGCATCGCGTCGTCCGCCACCTGCCGGGCGTCGCCGGCCGCGGTCCGGGCGGAGATCGCCGACCGCAGCCACCGGTCCGGCACGTCCCCGGCGAGCAGCCGGTCCAGGGCGGTCGGTGCTCCGACCTGCTGCACCAGCGTCCAGACCGCCCGGTTGCCGGGCTCGGCCAGCCAGGTGAGCGCGGCCCGTGCCAGCCGATCGGCGTCACTTCCGGGCTCGTTCATCGCAGCACCGCCGAGCCACCCGCAAGTAAGGACATATCGCCGGCGCCCGAAGGCGGCTGGCTGTGGGAAGGCGATCGGCCATCGACGAGATCCGGGTAACCGGTATCGGCAGACGGATCCTCCCGGAGGAGGAGCGAAGGTGGCGTGGAGGGGGAGGGAGAATCGGCCGCAGCCTTGTCTTCGGAAGCCCCGATGACATTGGAGGAGGAATCGGAACGCCCTGACGTGGCCCGCGACCTTCGAGCGGTGATCGTGGCCGCCGGGCCGACGTTCCCGGTCCGGAGCTGTAGGGCCTCCGCCACGTCGTCGCTGCCAGGACGGTCCCGCCCGTCCAGATCCGCGATGGTCCAGGCGAGCCGGAGCACTCGATCGAATCCTCGTGCGGAGACCGTCCCGCGATCCAGCGCGGTCCGCAACGTGACGGTGTCCCGTGCCGGTAGCAGCCACGGAGGCTGTCGGAGCTGTGGTCCTGGCACCAAAGCATTGGTTCGCCACCCGCCGCTGATGGCCCACCGTTCCACCGCTGCGGTGCGGGCTCGAAGAACTCGGGCGGCGACCGCCGCGGACGACTCAGCGGGCCCATTGGCTGTCATCAGCTGGGCGGCGCGCATGGGCAACAGGTCGATCTTGATGTCCACGCGGTCGAGCAACGGACCGGAGAGACGCCCCAGGTAGCGCTGCCGAACCTGAGGGCTGCAGGTGCAGCGCTGATCCGTGGTGGCGCACGGGCACGGGTTCGCGGCCAGGACGAGCTGAGCCTGCGCCGGGTACTCGGTAGTGCCGCGAGAGCGGGCCAGCACCACCCGCCCGCTCTCCAGGGGTTGGCGCAACGCCTGCAACGTCGCCCGTGCGAGCTCGGGCGCCTCGTCCAGGAACAGGACCCCTCGATGGGCCAGCGAGAGGGCCCCGGGCCGTGCCAGCCCGCTGCCTCCGCCGATCAGGGCCGCCAGGCTGGAGCTGTGGTGCGGCGCCTGGTAGGGCGGCCGCCTGATCAACCCGCTGTCCGGCGGCAGCACCCCGGCGATCGACTGCAGCGCGGTCACTTCCAGGGCCGCCTCGTCGTCCAGCACCGGCAGGATCGACGGGAGGCGCTCGGCGAGCATCGTCTTGCCGGCGCCGGGCGGCCCGAGCAGGGCGAGATGGTGGCCGCCGGCCGCGGCGATCTCCAGGGCGTACCGGCCGAACTGCTGCCCTGCGACGTCGGCCAGGTCGGGCCCGGTGAGGGGTGGTGACGGCGACTCCGGCGGCGGGTCGAGCCTGTCTCTTATACACAT
>KL571340.1:90725-91407 GCA_000715855.1 Actinoplanes liguriensis | reverse complement strand
GACCGCGGTCGCGCTGCACCGCGCGGCGTACCTGCTGTACACGTACCGCCAGCAGCTCACCCGTTCCGGCGTGCTGATCCTCGGGCCGAACCTCACGTTCCTGCGCTACATCTCCCAGGTCCTCCCGTCGCTCGCCGAGACCGGCGTCCTGCTGGCCACGCTCGGCGACATGTTCCCGGGCGTGCGCGCCCGCGGCCAGGAACCGGACGACGTCGCCGCGGTCAAGGGCGACATCGGACTGATGATCCCGGCCCTGGAGAACGCCGTCGCCGACCGGCAGACCGTGCCGGAGACGTTCGCCGAGGTCGACCACGACGGCTACCCGCTGCGGATCGAGCGCGCCCTGCTCGAGGACGCGCGGTCCACCGCCCGCCGGACCGGCCGCCCGCACAACGTGGCCCGGGCGGTCTTCGTCACCGAGGCGATCCACGCGCTGTCCCTGCAGATCGCCGAGCGGATCGGCGCCGACCCGCTCGGCGGGGACAACCTGCTCTCCGAGGCGGACCTCGCGGAGACTCGTCGGGAGCTGCGGGAGGACATCGACGTACAGCAAATTCTCTTTGATTTCTGGCCTGTGCTCACGCCTCGGCAGGTGCTGCGTGACCTGCTCACCGACGCCGACCGGCTGGAGTCGGCCGGGCTTCCGGCGTCGCTGCTGCGCGACCGGGACGCCCGCTGGACC
>KL571340.1:90200-90488 GCA_000715855.1 Actinoplanes liguriensis | reverse complement strand
ACCGACGACACGCTGAAGAAGCGGGAGGCGGCCCGCGAGCGGGAAGCCGCGATCGACTACGCCGAGGGCGTGCTGGAGATCGTCGAGGGCTCCCGGTCGCTGGACTTCGAGGACCAGGAGGAGGAGATCCTCTCCGCGATCGACGTGGTGGACGCGAGTGCCTTCGTCGAACGGCACGAGGTGATCGACACCCGGACCGCGGCCGAGCGTGCCGCCGCCGACCGCACCTGGATGTTCGGGCACGTGATCGTCGACGAGGCGCAGGAGCTGTCGCCGATGGCGTGGCGG
>KL571340.1:86800-89967 GCA_000715855.1 Actinoplanes liguriensis | reverse complement strand
GCTCGATGACGGTGGTCGGCGACGTCGCGCAGACCTCCGAGCCGGCCGGGTCCACGAGCTGGGAGCAGGTCTTCGAGCCGTACGTCGGTCAGCGCTGGCGCCTGGTCGAGCTGAGCGTCAACTACCGCACCCCGGCCGAGGTCATGGCGGTCGCCGCGGACGTGCTCGCCGAGGTCGGCCCGGCGCTGAAGCCGCCCCGCTCGGTCCGGTCGGCGGGGGTCACCCCGTGGGCCCGGCACGTGCCGGCGGACGGGCTCGGCGAGGAGCTGATCGCGGACGTCCGGAAGGAGGCCGCGGCCGTCGAGTCCGGTCGCGTCGGCGTGCTGGTCCCGGCCCGGTTGCAGGAGACGCTCGGCGCCGCCCTGGTCGACGCGGTCCCGGGGGCGGCCGTGGGGGAGCAGCCCGACCTGCTCAACCACGTCGTCCTGATGACCGTCCGGCAGGCGAAGGGGCTGGAGTTCGACTCCGTCCTGGTGGTCTGCCCGGATGAGATCATCGCGGAGAGTCCGCGGGGACTGTCCGATCTCTACGTGGCGGTCACCCGGGCCACGCAACGGCTCGGGGTGCTGCACACCGCGCCGCTGCCGGCCGTGCTGTCGTCCCTGGCCTGATGCTGATCAGTCCCGGTCAGGGGAGCTTCTTCGCGATGAAGACATTCTCCCGGCCGGGGCGATCCGGCGCGTCCCGCACCTCCAGGACGTCGAATCCGGCCGTACGCAATGATTCCTCGATCTCCTCCCGGGACCGGAACCGCAGCGTCGACTCCGACGTCAGCACCGTGCCGTCGGTGAAGCGGAACTCGTAGCCGAACGAGACGAGCGGCAACCGCACCTCGCCGAGCGTGAATCGCCGCTCCACCAGGCCGATGCCCGGAACGTCCAGCTCCCCGGAGTTGTACCCCGCCCACTCCTCCCACCCGCGAAATTCCGGCCGTCGCGCCTCGAAGACGAAGTGCCCTTCGTCGCGCAGAGCGCCCCGGATGCCGCGCAGCGCGGCGGCCCAATCAGCGTCGGTGAGGAACACCTGCGCCACGTTCCCGGTCATGACCGCCAGGTCGGCGTCGAGCGCCGGCAGCTCCGCGGCCCCCGCGTGCAGCCATCGGACCGACGACGACTTCGCGCGCGCCACGTCGAGCGACGCCTCCGCCGGGTCGGCGCCGACCACCGTGTATCCGGCCCGGGCGAGTCGCAGCGCGAGCGTCCCGGTCCCGCAGCCCACGTCAAGAACGCGCTCCGGCCGGAGCGCGTCGATGATCTCCAGGTATGCCGGGAGGTCCTCCCGGCCGGCCTCGAACGCGTCGTAGAGCGGGGCAAGGCGGGGATGGGCGAAATGTGCGTCCGGCATAGGCCTCAACCTATGCAGTCCGGTTCCGGCCGGCCAGCCATTAACAGCACGAGGCCCGGCGTCTGAAGACACCGGGCCCCTCGCGAGGATCAGGATCAGGCGGCGACCACCGGGCGCGCGCCACGGCCCAGCGCGGTGTGCCCGTGGCTGTTGGTCATCGCCAGCCGGCTGTGCATGGTGGTGTTGCTCGCGATGGTCGCGTAGTACGACGCGCGGCGGCGGGCCGTGATGCTGTCCGGGTTCTCCGGGACCGGCGCCATCTCCGGGTCGAGGTGCGTGTTCAGGCCGTCGCGCAGCAGCGACAGGGCCTCGGCGCGCAGCTGCGAGACGCGGGACTCGGTGACGCCGAGGTCCTTGGCGATGTCCGCCATCGGGCGCTCCTGCAGGAAGTACTCGGTGACGACGGTCTGCAGCCGGTCCGGCAGCGAGCCGATCGCGTGGTGCAGGTAGCCGATCTGCTCCCGGCGCAGCAGCATCTCCTCCGGGCCCGGGGTGCGCTCGGTGACCAGGTCGTCGGCGCTGCTGGTGGTGAAGCCCTGCAGCGACAGGACGGTGGCGCGCTGCACGTCGGTGTCGGTCTGGTGCAGCTCGGTCGTGGTGGTGCCGAGCGCCTGGGCGAGCTCCTCCGGCGACGGCGTACGGCCGAGGCTGGTCGTCAGGCTCTGCCGGGTGCTGTCGGTGCTGCGGGCCTTGGAGCGCACCGAGCGGGTCGCCCAGTCCAGCGAGCGCAGCTCGTCGAGCAGGCCGCCGCGGATCCGGGTGCCGGCGAAGCGGTGGAACGGGACGCCGCGCTCCGGGTCCCAGCCGCGGGCGGCGGTGACCAGGGCGTGCAGGCCGGCGCTGGTCAGGTCGTCGCGGTGGATGTGGTTGGGGATCCGGCTGAGCATGTCCCGCACCAGGTGGCCGACGAGCGGCATGTGCGTGCGGATCAGCTCCTCCTGCTCGGCAGCGGAGAGAACCGGCAGGGCGGGAGCGTTGTCGGCGGCGATGTCGGCAGCGGTCGTCACGGTGCTGGTCATGTTCGTTTCCCCCGGTTGTTGTCGGCGCCCTCGGCTGGGCGGGCACCGGCTGACAGGGAGAAACTTTGAAGCCGCGAAGGTGCGGGACAAGGTCACGGACAGTTGCCTACCGGTTGCTCTCCAGCCGGTGGCCCGTGATGCCCGTGTCGATCGGCGGGGCGGGGTCCCGCTTGAGAGTTTCCGCGGACGTGCGGCAGGGTGGGCCGCATGAATCTGAGCGACAGCGGCACGGCCGTCACCGTCATCGCCGGGGTGCTGATCGTCGCCGGGGTGATCGGGGTGATCCTGCCGGTCATCCCGGGACTGCTGCTGAGCTGGTCCGGGGTGCTGCTCTGGGCGTGGCTGTCGGACGCCGGGGGAGCGGTGAAGTGGGTGGTCCTGGCGCTCGCCACGGTGATCGCCGGGCTCGGCATGGTGGTGAAGTTCCTGTGGCCGGGCCGCAAGCTGAAGGGCTCCGGGGTGCCGCTGCCGAGCCTGCTGGCCGGTGGGGTGCTGGGCCTGATCGGCTTCTTCGTGGTGCCGGTGGTGGGTCTGCTGCTCGGTTTCCTGCTCGGCATCTACGCGATGGAGGCGATGCGCCTGGGCGTGGATCAGGCCTGGCCGTCGACCCGCCGCGCCCTCGCCGCGGTCGGCCTGTCGCTGCTGGTCGAGTTCGCCGCCGCCCTGGGCGTCGCGGTCATCTGGGTCTTCGGCCTGATCCTGGCCTGACTCCCGCGCCCGGCCCGGAGGGCGGCTCAAACAAGATCAAATTCCAGATCTTTATGTCCTACGTCCGCCGTGGTCCAGGCCGCCGCTCCCGCGGGG
>KL571340.1:85228-86581 GCA_000715855.1 Actinoplanes liguriensis | reverse complement strand
AAAGGGCGACCTCCGTGGCGGGGCACGGTCAAACCGAAAACCCTCGCCGAGCCGCCGACCGGTGGATCGCCGCGCTCTCAGCCGGACGAGGACTGCCGCCCGCGGGCGATCCGTCGCCGGCGGCGCTGAGTGAGCAGCAGCAACAACGGGATCCCGGCGAGCACCACCGCACCCGTCCCCGCGGCGATCACCGACAGCCCGCCGGACTTGCTCGCCGGCTCCGCGGCCACCCCGGCCCCGCCGCCGGTGGTCCCCTTCTCCTGGGTAGCGCTCGCGGCCTGCGCCGACGCCGCGACCTCCGCCGGAGTCACCAGATGACCCACCGAGGACCCGGCCGGCTGGGCGAAACCCCAGTCCAGCAGCGCCGCCCCCTGCTGCCACCCGCGGATCGGCCGGGCTTCCGCGCCGAGCAGCGTGACGACGAGCCGCCGCCCGTTGCGCTGCGCCGCCCCCACGTAGCTGTGCCGGGCGACCGTCGTGAACCCGGTCTTGCCACCCATCGCGCCCGGGTAGTTGTAGATCAGCTTGTTCTCGTTCTGGAACTGGAAACCACCGACCTTGCGGGCCGGCTGGGCGGGCATCTGCGCGGTCTTGGTGAGCACGTATTTGCGGAAATCCGCATTGGCGAAGTCCACCCGGGCGATCAGTGCCAGGTCGTACGCGCTGGTGAATTGCCCTTTGCCGTCCAACCCGGACGGCGTGACCGCATGGGTCTGGTAGGCGCCCAGCGACGCCGCCTTGGCGTTCATCGCGGCCACCGTCTTGGCGACCCCGTCCGCGCCGCCGCCCCCGGCCATCCGGGCGAGCGCGTTCGCCGCGTCGTTCCCGGAGTTCAGCAGCAGCCCGAGCCAGAGCGTGGAGATCGGGTAGGTGCCGCCGACCACGATCCCGACCGCCGAGCTGTTCACCTCGATGTCCAGGTCGCTCTGCACGACCTTGATCTTCTGCTTCGGGTTGAGCTTGTCGATCGCGGTGGCCGCCAGCAGCGTCTTCTGCACGCTCGCCGGGGTCTGGTAGACGTGCGGCCCGCACGCGCCGAGC
This sequence comes from Actinoplanes liguriensis, assembly GCA_000715855.1. Taxonomy (GTDB): domain Bacteria; phylum Actinomycetota; class Actinomycetes; order Mycobacteriales; family Micromonosporaceae; genus Actinoplanes; species Actinoplanes liguriensis. Next base: position 85,540 of record KL571340.1, on the reverse strand, counting down.
ACCTCGCCGGTATCCAGGTCGGCGACGATCCACGTCGTTGCGGTGACCGCCGGCGGCTTTTTCGCCCCGGCCGGGACGACCAGCCCGTGGGTGGCCAGGTCGTCACCGCCGACCTTCATGTCCGCCGGGTCGTCGGCGGGCGGCACGGGCCGCGGCGGCGCGCTCGGCTTGGCGATCTTCGGGTGCGGGCAGGGCGTCTCCGCGGCGCTCGCCGCGCTTCCCGGAAACACCATGGAGGCTGTGACCAGCAGGATCGCGCCCAGAGCAGCCGCGGGCCGCGAGACGATCGCACCCAGCGCGGCGGCCGGGGGA
>KL571340.1:81454-85009 GCA_000715855.1 Actinoplanes liguriensis | reverse complement strand
CGGCGGCGGCGGCCGGGTGGGGAGCGGCGGCGGCCGGGCAGGGAGCGGGGGTGGCAGAGCGGGAGGTGGCGGCCGAACGCGAGGCGGCCGGTCGGGAAAGGGTCACGGCCAGCGGGCTCCCGCTTCCAGTCGGCGTTCGAGAAGATGTTCCAGGGGAACCGTCTCGCCGTCCCCGCCGCCGGCCCCCACGATCAGGCGCGGCATGCTCGGCGACAGCTCGGCCCCGGCGAACCGGGCGCGCAGCGAAGGCGGAACCATGAGCACGTAGTACTCCCCGTCCTCGCCGACCGCGACCGATCGGTTCGACTTCAGGTACCACCCGCGGACCCGGGTCTTGTACGTCCACCGGCCGTCATAGGTGGTCGCGCTCAGCGGATGCGGCGCGAGCCCGCGCTCACCGGCCCGGCGGACGAAATCCTCGAGCAGCGTCGCGGCGTGCCGGGCCTCGGCGGTGCGCCCGGCCTCCAGCGCGGCGGCGCGACCGGCGACGGCCTGACGGTGGTGCGCCAGCCAGTCGGCGTGCTCGTCCTGCATGGCGCCGACCCTAACGTGAGCCCCCTGCCGGAGGCCAACCGGGCTTTCTCAGGATTCGGTGCGAATACCCTCAGCACATTCTGATAAGGGACCTGGCAACTGGAGCGAAAAGAATTGCCGGATCGTGCCGGGGAGTTGCGCGGCATGCCGTTCGGGGGCCAGACTGTCCGCGGGCGAATTGATTTCTCTCGGGAGTCGTTATGGCGCGGCAGGTAATCACCACCCTGATCGACGATCTGGACGGCAAGAAGGCGGATCGCACCGTCGAGTTCAGTCTCGACGGAGTCAGCTACACGATCGACCTTTCCGAGGCCAATGCCGGAAAGCTGCGCAAGGCGCTGGATCCGTACATCAACGCGGGAACGCGTCTGGGCCGGACCTCCGCCGGGCGCATCCCGGCGCGGGGCGCGGCCCCCACCCGGACAGCCGGCTCCCGTGACGAGAACCGGCTGATCCGCGAGTGGGCGGTCGGCAACGGGCACAAAATCTCCGAGCGGGGCCGCATTCCGCAGGAGGTCAGCAACGCCTATCGGGCAGCGCACGGCCGCTGACCCTAATTGTGCGTCCGTCCGAATTGGATGGATTCAAATAGTCGCGCGCAGGCGCGGCAGCTCGACGGCCACGGCTTCCAGTACCTTCTCGTCGCCCGCATACCAACTGGACTGACGCGGCCAATGCGTGATCACGTCGGTGAATCCCAGGGCGGCCGCCCGCCCGGCCGCTTCCTGGAACGCATCCACACTGCTCATCGAGAACACCGGTGACGAGTCGAGATTGAGGTATCGGTCGACCGTTTCCGGAGCCCGTCCGGCGGCGACGAGGGCGGCTTCGAAACGGTCCCGGCTCTCGGCCACCGCGCGCCACCATTCCTCGACGGTCTCGGACTGCGGGCCGGTGGTGACCCAGCCGTCGCCGTGCCGGGCGGCGAGCCGCAGCGCGCGCGGCCCGTTGGCGGCGATGACGAACGGCGGCCGGGGCTGCTGGAGCGGCCCCGGGATGCTGCGCGCGTCGACGGCCGAGTAGTACGACCCGGCCCACGTGGTCGACGGCTGCGTCAGGAGGGCGCCGAACAGCTCCAGGAACTCGGCGAACCGGTCCACCCGTTCCCGCGGGCTCAACTCCGTCCCGCCGAGCACCGCCGAGTCGAATCCGATCCCGCCCGCGCCGAGCCCGAGCACCAGCCGGCCGCCGGAGATGTCGTCCAGCGCCGTCGCCTCCCGGGCGAAGTGCACGGGATGCCGGAAGTTCGGGGTGGCGACGTACGTGCCGAGCTTGATCCGGTCCGTGACCATCGCAGCCGCCGTGAGGGTCGGCACCGCGTCGAACCACGGGCCGTCGATCAGGTCACGCCAGCCCAGGTGGTCGTAGGTCCAGGCGTGGTCGAAGCCGAACTCCTCGGCCAGCCGCCACCGCTTGGCCGACTCGGACCAGCGCTGATCAGGAAGAATAACGATGCCGAAACGCATCGCCCCAGCCTAGGCCCCACCTTCCGGCCGCTGCTCGCGGTGGTTGTTCATGCCCCACAACCACGCTGAGAACCAGCGGTTCGGGCTGGCGCTGGCGGTTGTTTTTCGCGCGGATATGAGCCGTGAGTGCCGGCCGGGACGCGGGGCCGACCGGCAGGCTAGGCGGAGCGGAGGTCGTCGCCGGCGGTCGCCTCGGCGGGGTCGGCCGCGGCCGCCTCGAACGCACGCAACGCCCGGACCAGGTCCTGCCGAGCGCCGGCCGGCATCCGCTCCAGCACCTCGGTGAGCGCGGCCCGCCGACGTTCCCGCAGGTCGGCCAGGAGCCGCCGGGACGCCGTGGTGAGCAGCAACCGCACCTCGCGACGGTCGCGTGGGTCGGCGACCCGCCGCAGCAGCCCGGTCGCCTCCAGCCGATCGCAGAGCCGGCTGGCCGACGACGGCACCACGTCCAGGGCTTCGGCGAGCCGGCTCATGTTGGTGTGCCGGTTTTCCGCGACGATCGTCAGGACGCGCAACTGGGCGGGCGGAATGACCGGTGTCTGGGCGAGCCGGGCCCGCTCGAGGACAGCGGCCAGCGACTCCACCGACGACTCGATTGCCGCGGCGACATCGGTGGCGTGCTCCATGGCGTTCCCCGTCGCGAGGTCGCGGATCCCGTACAAAGAACTGCGAGTTACCCGCCGTCGGCAGCGCCAAACCTGTCAACGGCGCCAATCCAGGCACACCGTGACGGCGTCATCCTCCGGCTCGTTGCCTTTGTGAAACTCACGCAGGCCCCGCATCACCGTACCGACCGCCTCACCTGCGGGCTGCAACCTAGTCCTGCGCAACGCCGTGATCAGGGCGGACTCCCCGAATGTGGTACCGCCGCCGGGCGCTGCCGCGTGGACGCCGTCGCTGACCACGAGCAGCCGGTCGCCGGGTTCGAGCCGGAACCGTTCGATCTCGTAGCGCGCCTCGCCGAACATGCCGAGCGGCAACTGCTGTTCCAGCCGGACCTGTTCGATGTCGCTGCCGCGCCCGACCAGGCAGTGCGGGGAGCCCGCGTCGACGGCGTCCACCCAGCCGCTGACCAGGTCGATCTCCAGCAGCAGGGTGGCCGCGTGCAGGCCGCCGCCGTAACGCATGTGCAGCGCGTCGGAGGCGAGCTCGGCCTGTTCGACGATGTCCGAGCCGCAGCGCCGGGCGTTGCGCATGGCGTTCACCGCGGTCGCTGTCAGCAGGGCGGCTTCCAGGCCTTCGCCCGCGCCGTTGAGCACGGTGACGGTGAGCCGGTCGCCGAGCAGGGACCAGTCGAAGTGGTCGCCGCGGACGTCGTACGCCGGTTCCAGCAGCCCGGCCAGCTGGAACCGGTCGTCGCCGAGCGAGCGCCCGGGCAGCAGGTCCCATTGCAGCTCGGCGGCCATGGTGGGCCGTTCCAGGCATTGCGCCCGGCGGTACCGGTCGGTCATCCGGTCGGCCGCGCGCAGCGCCACCGCGAGTTCGTCGGCGATGAGGCGCAGTTCGTCGGATTGTTCCGGCTCGGGCCGTCCGGGCAGGTCGACCCGCAGCACGC
>KL571340.1:79555-81235 GCA_000715855.1 Actinoplanes liguriensis | reverse complement strand
TCGCTGTCCGGTCCCGGCGGGCCGAGCAGCGGCGCGAGTCTTCGTAGGGTGAGATCGGTGACCAGCACCTCGACGCGATCGGCCGCGAAGTGCCGGCGAAGGTGCTCGGCGGTCACTTCCGGCAGACGGTCGGGCGCCGTGGCGCGCAGCAGCGCACCGACGGGGACCGGTCGGTCGGACACCTGGACTCCTCTCGGGAACAATATTTGTTATACGGCAAATAATTGACCCATGGGCAGTCCGCCACGGCCGCAGGGGGCGGCATGACCCGTCAGGCGAAGGATTTCTCGAAGTGGATCAGTGATCCGGTGCGCGGGCTCGACTGCATGCGCACGTTCTCCGCGAGGGCCCTGATCAGGAAGAGCCCGCGGCCGTGCTCGCTGGTGGCGTCGGGCGACGGGGACTGTGCGGTGTCCAGCTCGAAGCCGGTGCCGTCGTCGACGACATCGATCGAGCAGTGGTCCTCGCCGACGTCCAGGCGGACCTCGAAGCCCTCGGCGCCGTCGGCGTGCTTGACCACGTTGGCGCACGCCTCGGTGAGGGCGATCTCCAGATCAGCCCCGGCCTGCCCGTCCACCCGGAGGGTGCTCAACGCGCATCGCAGCAGTCGGCGCACGGCGGGGACGCTGTCCACCTCGCGGGGAAGGCTGAGCCGAACCGACATACGCATGCCGTTTTCTGTGCCCGATCACTCCAGGAGCTAACCGTGTGGAGGGACACCCACTCGCCGATTCGTGTTATCCATGTTCCTCGCGCCCGTCTCCCTTCCTGGCGCCCGGCGCCGGAGGAAAGGGCAGAAGATGGCGAACCAACCCGATACCGCCACGGTGGTGGCCGCGCGAGCCGGCGACCCGGTCGCGGTGGACCGGCTCGTGGCCGGTTATCTCCCGCTCGTCTACACCATCGTGGGCCGGGCCCTGGAGGGGCACGCGGACGTCGACGACGTCGTGCAGGAGACCATGATCCGCGTCCTGCGGAACCTCGGTGAGCTGCGCGAGCCCGAGGCGTTCCGGTCCTGGCTGGTGGCGATCACGGTGCGCCAGGTGCGCGACCGGTTCCGGCTGCGCAACGCCGCGCCGGACACCCCGCTCGACCCGGACCTGCGCGACCCGGGCGCGGACTTCACCGACCTGGCGATCACCCGTCTCGAGCTGGCCGGCCAGCGCCGGGAGACCGCCGAGGCGACCCGCTGGCTCGACGAGGAGAACCGGGAGTTGCTCTCGCTCTGGTGGCTGGAGGCCTCCGGCGAGCTGACCCGCGACGAGATCGTCGACGGCACCGGGCTGAACCGCCAGCACGCCGCGGTCCGCATCCAGCGGATGAAGGGCCAGCTGGAGACGGCCCGCGCGGTGGTCCGGGCGCTGCACCGCCACCCGATCTGCCCGGAGCTGGCGGTGGTGATCGAGCCGTGGGACCACCGGCCCAACGCGCTGTGGCGCAAGCGGATCGCCCGGCACACCCGCGAGTGCCGGGTCTGCGCCCCGGCCTGGCACGACCTGGTCGCCGCCGAGCGGCTGCTGGCCGGCATGGGCCTGCTCGTGCCGTCGTCGGCGATCACCGCCGGCCTGGCCACGGGCTCCGGTTCGGTGGTGACCACCAAGACCGTGGCCGGCAAACTGGCTGTCAAGGCCGGCGTCGGCGTCGCGCAGAAGGTGCTGGTCACCGCGGTCGCGGTGACAG
>KL571340.1:74363-79344 GCA_000715855.1 Actinoplanes liguriensis | reverse complement strand
CCGTCGACCCTGGTGCTGCCGTCGTCCCCGGCCCCGGTCCCGACGAGCAAGTCCCCGACGCCGAAGAAGTCCTCCCCGAAGCCGGTCGTCCCGGTGACGGAGATCTCGGCCAAGAAGGGCGTCGGCGTCTGGAAGTTCACCGGGTCGAAGGCGGCCCTGAAGAACGTGGGCGCCGGGTGGTACTACGACTGGGCCGCCCAGAACAACGACATACCCGGCCCGACCGGCGTCGAGTTCGTCCCGATGATCTGGGGCAAGCAGAACGTCACCAGCGCCACCCTCAAGGAGGCCAAGTCCGAGGGTGACGTGCTGCTCGGCTTCAACGAGCCGGACATGGGCGGTCAGGCGAACATGAGCGTCGAGGACGCCCTGGCCGCCTGGCCGCAGCTGGAGGGGACCGGGATGCGCCTGGTCAGCCCCGCTGTCGCGTACGGCGGTGACACCGCGGGCGGCTGGCTCGACCGCTTCATGACCGGTGCGAAGTCGAAGGGCCTGCGGGTCGACGCGATCGCCCTGCACTGGTACGGCTCCGATTTCAGCGCCGCCTCGGTCAACCAGTTCCTCGGCTACGTGGACGCGGTGCACAAGCGCTACGGAAAGCCGATCTGGATCACCGAGTTCGGCCTGATGAACTTCTCCGGTTCGCCGAAGTACCCGACCGACGCCCAGAAGGTCACGTTCATCAAGGGCGCCACCGCCGGCCTGGAGAAACGCTCGTACGTCGAGCGCTACGCCTGGTTCGGCCTCCCCGCCGTCGGCGACAGCGTCGACTTCGGCCTCTACAAAGACGGGGACAGCCCGACCGAGGCGGGTAAGGCGTACCGCGCGGCGGGTTAGTCTCGGATTCATGATTCGGTTCGGGTACAAGGCGTCGGCGGAGCAGTTCGCGCCGGCTGAACTGCTCAAGTACGGGATTCTCGCCGAGGAGCTCGGCTTCGACTCGGTTTTCGTCAGCGATCACCTGCAACCGTGGCGGCACGACGGCGGCCACGCCCCGGCCGCGCTCCCGTGGCTCGGGGCGCTGGCCGCGCGGACCGAGCGGGTCCTGGTCGGCACGAGCGTGCTGACGCCGACGTTCCGCTACCACCCGGCCGTGGTCGCGCAGGCGTTCGCGACCCTGGGCTGCCTCGCGCCGGGTCGTGCGGTGCTCGGCGTCGGCTCCGGCGAGTCGCTGAACGAGGTGCTGCTCGGCACGCAGTGGCCGGACGGCAAGGAGCGGTTCGCCCGGCTGAAGGAGGCGGTCCTGCTGATCCAGAAGCTGTGGGCCGAGGACCGGGTGACCTACGAGGGGCAGTTCTACAAGACCGAGAACGCCACCATCTACGACAAGCCCGAGCAGCCCGTGCCGATCTACATCGGCGCCTCCGGCCCGGCCGCCACGCGTCTGGCCGGCCGGATCGCCGACGGCTTCATCACGACCAGCGGCAAGGGCCACTCGCTCTACACCGATACCCTGCTCCCCGCGGTCAAGGAGGGCGCGGAGAAGGGCGGCAAGAAGATCGACGACCTGGACCTGATGATCGAGGTCAAGGTCTCCTTCGACGACGACCTGGACCGTGCGCGCAACGACACCCACTACTGGGGCGCGCTGGCCCTGTCGCCGGAGGAGAAGACCGGCGTCGAGGACCCGGTCGAGATGCAGCGCCTGGCCGACGCCCTGCCGGTCGAGCGCACCGCGACCCGCTGGATCGTCTCGTCCGACCCGGAGGAGCACGCCGCCAAGGTCAAGGAGTACCTCGACATGGGCTTCAACCACCTGGTCTTCCACGCGCCGGGGCCGGACCAGGAGCGCTTCCTGCGCCTCTACTCGACGGAGATCCTTCCGCGCCTGCGAGGCTGACGCCTCGTCAGCCGCCCAGCAGCTTCGCTCATTCGGCCGGGTTGCTGGGCGGCACGGCCCGCAATTTGCCGGTACGCGACGAGCCGCCCCCGGCACCCTCCCCGTTGATCACCCGGAGGTTGGGCCGGCCCTGCACCCGTCGCCGCCCGTCGCCGACGTCCCGCCCCTGACCGCTGTTGTCCCGCCATTGCCGGCGCACGGTCGTGGCCTCCCCGAGCGTCCGCCCGTCGATGCCGGCCGACCCGTGTCGCCGGGCGCCGAGCCGCCGGTCACCGGCCTGCGAGACGCCCGGGACGGTGGCAGCTCCCGGCGCCGCCGGAACTCCCTGGCGCCGCATTCCGGGCCCGGCCTCCGCGATCCGGCTCCCCGCCGACAGCGAGTCCGACCCGGCCCGCGCCGACATCGCCGCCCGTGCCCCCGCGCTCGGGTTGATCAGGCCGGCGTCGGTCCCGGTCCGGCGGAGTTGCTCGGTGGCCGAGTCCCGTCCGGTCATCACCACGATGCTGTCCGTCTCCGCCGCCCGGGCCGCGCGCCGCCGGGCCCGGTGCTCGCCGATCAGGGCCCGCCCGGCTTCCAGCAGCCCGGCCCGGGATGCCGGCGCGGTCCGTGGGTACGCCGTCCCGGGCACCTCGGTCACGAACAGCCCGTTCAGGCCGGCTCGCACGGTCAGCAACGGCTCGATCTCGACGCCGTCGCCGCGTACCGGATCGACCCCGGCCACCCGGGGGAGCCCGGCCACGCCGGACACGTCCCGCCAGAACGCCCGGAACCCGAAGCCCGGGTCGCTGCGCCGGATGCCGAAGAGCACCGCCATCAGCCACAGCACGACCCGCGTGCCGAGCCGGGACAGGCGTCCGCCGGCCAGGTCGCGCCCGTCGCCGCGGAACCGGGTGCCCTGCGCCACGTCCGCGCCGTCGAGCAGCGCCCGGACGTACCGGGGCAACTCGGCCGGATCGCATCCGCCGTCGCCGGGCATCGTCACCACGATGTCACCGGTACTCGCGGCGACCCCGCACGCCAGGGCGTTGCCGATGCCGGTACGGGTCTGCCGGATCACCCGGGCCGCCCGGGGCGCCGCCGTGGTGGTGTCGTCGTCGCGGCCGACCACCACGATCACCTCGTCGACCGCGGGCAGAGCGGCGAGCAGGACCGGCAGCGCGGCCGTCCCCGCCGGGATGATCACGCTCACGGACGGTGACGAAGGACGGAGTGGTGGAACGGGCATGAGTGGCGGCTCCCCAGGTCGGGTGCGGTGCTTCGGCACGAAGCTACCGGCTCGCAACCTGCTGGCAACTCGTCGGAACGGTGGATCACGATCATCTTCGCGGCTCGGACGGCCTCGGTCGGGTGCGGTCACCGTCCGTACGAAAGAGGTAGGGTTTGTCCTGTGATGAAGCTGGGGCTCCACATCTCGAACTTCACCTGGCCGGATGGCCCTGCCAAGATCGCGCCGACGCTCGCCGAGATCGCGTCGGCCGCCGACGAGGCGGGTTTCGAGCGGATCAGCGTGATGGACCACGTCTGGCAGATCGGTGTGAACGGTCCACCGGAACTGGACATGCTGGAGGCGTACACCACTCTGGGTTTTCTCGCCGCCCACACCCGCCGCGCCAAACTGCTGACCCTGGTCACCGGCGTCACCTACCGTGACCCGGGCCTGCTGGCCAAGACGGTCACCACGCTCGACGTGCTCTCCGGCGGCCGGGCGATCCTGGGCATCGGCGCCGCGTGGAACGAGGAGGAGTCGGCCGGCCTGGGTCTGTTCTTCCCTCCCACGAAGGAGCGGTTCGAGCGGCTGGAGGAGACGCTCAGGATCTGCCGTCAGATGTTCGACGGCGATGAGAAAGCCTTCGAGGGTACGCATTATCGCCTCACCCGCCTGCTCAACAATCCGTCACCGCTGGCCGAGCCGCGCGTGCCGATCCTGATCGGCGGCGGTGGTGAGAAGAAGACGTTGCTGCTGGTCGCGAAGTACGGTGACGCCTGCAACCTGTTCCCCGGCCCGGAGCTGGAGCACAAGCTGGACGTGCTGAAGCGGCACTGCGACGCGGTCGGGCGCGACTACGACGAGATCGAGAAGACCGTGCTGTACCGGTTCGCGATCGGCGAGCGCGGGGAGAAGGTCGGCGAGGTGATCGACGACATGCGCAGGTTCGCGGCGCTGGGCATCAAGGTCACCCACGGCGGGGTCCGTGACGCGTGGGACACCAAGCGTTTCGAGATCTTCCGTGACGAGATCATCCCGGCTGCGGAGGCCCTGTGACCATCGCGGCGATCGTCTTCGACCTGGACGGCGTGATCATCGACTCCGAGGAGGTCTGGGAGGAGGTGCGGCGGGGCTACGTGGCCGAGCACGGCCGCGAGTTCCTGCCCGACACGCAGGACCGGATGATGGGCATGAGCACCGCCGAGTGGTCCGCGCACCTGGCCGACGAGGTCGGCGTGCCGGTCCCGGCGACCCGGGTGGCGGCCGACGTGCTGAGCCGGATGGCGGAGCGGTATGCGGAGTCGCTGCCGCTCATTCCCGGCGCGGTCGAGACCGTCCGGGCGCTCGGCAAGCACTACCGGCTGGCGCTGGCCAGCTCGTCCGCCCGCATCCTGATCGACAAGGTCCTGGAGACGGCCGGGCTGACCGGCGAGTTCGAGGTCACCCTGTCGACGGAGGAGGTGCCGCGCGGCAAGCCGGCGCCGGATGTCTACCTCACCGCGGTCACCAGGCTGGGCCTGACGCGTGACGTCTGCGCCGCGATCGAGGACTCCAGCAACGGTCTGCGCTCGGCCGCCGCGGCCGGTCTGACCGTCATCGCCGTCCCGCACGGCGTCTACCCGCCCGCGGCGGACGCACTGGCCCAGGCCGCCCTGGTCGTCGCCTCGGTCACCGAGGTCACGCCGGAAGTGGTGGCGAAGCTCGGCTGACCGTCCCGACCGAAGCGGCACGCTCGGAGGCTTCCCCGGCGTATTACGCGCGTAATACGCTGGGGACGTGGGATACGAGTGGCTCGAAGTGGCCTTGCAGGCACTACGGGGCATCGATCCCACCGAGGTGACACAGGTGCTCGGTGCCAGGCGGCGTCGCCCGGTGCCGGCCGAGGCCGCCGGAGTGCTGCTCCTCACCGTCTGGGGCCTGTCTCTTATACACAT
>KL571340.1:66963-74185 GCA_000715855.1 Actinoplanes liguriensis | reverse complement strand
GTGCTGCTCCTCACCGTCTGGGGCCGGACCGTGATGGGCCGGCCGCTGATCGTGGTGATTCGCCAGGTCGGCGACTTCGACTATGTCATCGTCGGGGCTCGCGAGATGGACGAGAAGCAGCTCGTGCGGTTCGAGCAGTGGGAGGGCGGACAGTCATGAAGTCAGTTGCCGACAGGGACCTGGCCGCGGCCGCGGACGCCGTGGCCAACGGTGAGATCGAATTCTCCGACGGCGGCCACGCCGAGCTGCCCCCGCCGCCGGACACCGAACCCAAGGTGGTCTGCTCGTTCCGCCTCCCCGTCGAGGCATACCAGCAGCTCAGGCAGATCGCCACCGAGCGCGGCCTGAAGCCGACCGCCCTCATGCGCGACTGGGTGCTCGCCGGGCTCGCCTCCGCCGACCGGGACCGCACGATCTCGGTCGCCGATCTGCTGCGGGTGGTCGCCGCCCTGCCCGACGCCCACCCCGACGCCGCCTGACCTACTTCGTCTTCACCGGCAGCGCGGCAGGGCGGCCGGCCTCGGGCAGGGACTCGTCGCGGGGGGTCTTCGCGGCGAGTTCGGCGTGGATGACGAGCCGCTTGGCGTGACTGCCCTTCGGCGTGCACGTGGTGAGCGTGAGCAGCGCCCGGGTCGCCTTGACGCCGGGCCGGTCGGGAACCGGGGCGACGACCTCGACCGCGCTGGGCTTGACGGTCTCGTCGCCGTAAACCCTGTACACGTACCAGAAATCCCTGGTCTCGACGCCGATGACATCGCCGGTCCGCAGCTCGTCGAGCCGCCAGAACGTCTTGGGGATCCGGTGCCCGGCCACCGAGAAGTTCCCGACCCGGCCCGGCAGTGCGGTGCCCGGATAATGCCCGGGACCGTACTTGATGTCGATGTCCCGCACGCCGTCGACGACGACCCACTCCTTGTCGAGCCTCGGGATGTAGAGCCGGCCGATCAGGCTGCTCCCGGGCGCCGCCGGGCCCTTGGCCGTGGTGCTGACCGCCGGGTTGTCCCACTGCTGGTCCAGGTCGCTGGAGAGGGTGTCCTGGTGGGCCTGCACCTCGGCGCCGTTGCCCCAGATCTCGTACGCCGCGAAGAGTCCTGCGACCAGCCCGAACGTCATCGCCAGCTCGCCCGAGACCCGGATGCCGGCGCGGATCCGCGAGGTCGGCGTCGGCCGGGTCAGCTCGGAGTAGACACTCCGGTAGCCCCCGTCGGTCCGCCTCGCCCGTAGCTTGACCACCCGCTTGCCCCGTTTACTCTGCTCACTGGGCTCGTCCGGCTCGTCCGGCTCGTCCGGCTCGTCCGGCTCGTCCGGGGGAATGGTGGGGACGACGGTCGCGGCGCCGGCCTGCGCCGCGCGGCCGGGCGCTGCGGACAGCAGGGCGGTGGGTTGCCGCGGCGCTTCCGGCTTCAGCGTCGCGAATTTCCCGGTCGGAGCCTGCGACGTACGAATGACGACCGTCTCGCCCGAGAGAGCCCCGGCCGCGCGGCGCCGCCCGTGCCCGTCCCCACCCGGCTCACCGGATCCGTCATGTCCGCGCTGTTCCACGCCGGTTTAGACGTCCCCCACCCCCACTTCGTGCACTCCCACCCCAACTCGTTACCAACTCTCCACCCCACCCGAGCAACGAACCCATGCCCCACGCAGCCAGGAAGCTCCCACCCCGAGGGCGCGGGTCGCGCGTCGTGGTCGAGGCAGGCGGGAAGCTCGCGGTCCTCGGCTGGTGCTCACCGTTGTTTTGGCGCCTGGATAACCACGGTGGGCGCCAGCCTGAGGGGGTGGGTCGCGCGTCGTGGTCGAGGCAGGCGGGAAGCTCGCGGTCTTGGGCTGGTGCTCACGGTGGTTATGAGGGACGAACAACCACCGTGAGCACCAGCCGGTGAGGCGGGGCGCCTTGCGGCCCGGAGTAGGCAGGAGGCCGCGGGGGAGTGCCACGGGACGGGTGCTCACGGCGTACCGGATCAGAGGGGGTAGGCCGGGAGCTTCAGGTTGGTGCTGCGGCTCGATGCGATCTTGAACGTCAGGTTCAGGAACCACTGCTGGTTGTTGATGTAGTTGCGCATCCGGATGCCGCGGGCGGTCTGCGGGGCCATGAAGCGGCCGGTGGTGTCCCCGCCTTTCTGGGTGCCCTTGGCGAACCGGGAGATCCGCTCGGCGTAGTGGGGGAAGGCGACGCGGTGGTCGCCACCGGCGGCGGCCAGCTCGCCGGCCAGAACGTAGGCGCTGACCACCGCGGTGCCCGTGCCCTGGCCGCCGATGGTGGCGCCGCAGGCCGCGTCGCCGACCAGGGCGATCCGGTCGCGGCTCCACTCCGGCACGTCGACCCGGCAGATCTGGTCGAAGTAGACGTCGTCGGCGCTGTCCAGCTCGGCCAGCAAGCGCGGGGCCAGCCAGTTCGTGCCCCGGAATTCCGCGCGCAGGATGTTCTTGGCCGCCGCCGGGTCGTGGCGGTCGTAGGACAGCTCGGGGGAGGCGAACACGGCCAGAGCGGCGGCGCGGGACGGGTCGGTGTGGTCGCCGCTCACCCCGATCATCCGGCCCGGGGTGTTGTGCCACAGGTGGTCCGGTGTCAGGTTCCATTCGTTCGGCACGGCCCAGCCGGCGACGTAGTAGCCGAGGTGCTTGACGAACTGCGCGTCCGGGCCGAAGGCCAGCCGGCGCACCCCGGAGTGCACCCCGTCCGCCCCGATCACCAGGTCGAACGCTCGCTGCAGGCCGGAGTCGAAGGTCACGTCGACGCCGTTCGGAGTCTCGTCCATCGCGGCGATCCGGTCGCCGAAGAGGAACTCCGTGTCGGTGGCGGCGGCGCAGATGATCCGGGACAGGTCGCCGCGGAACACCTCGAGGTCGCCACCGGCCGCGTCGGCGGGCCACTCCATCTGCCGCTCGCCGTGCTCGTCGACGAACCGCATCGCCTTGCCGTGGGTCTGCACGGCACGCAGCTCGTCGAGCACGCCCATCTTCTCGAGAATGCCCATGTGCAGCGGGCCGCGGAAGTCGACGGCCTGGCCGCCGGTCCGCAGTTGCGGGGCGACCTCGACGATCGTCGGCCGGTGGCCGTAGCGACCCAGCCAGTAGGCGAGGGCCGGGCCGGCGATGCTCGCGCCTGAGATCAGAACGTCCATGTCTTTGTGCCTCCCAGTAGAAACTGTGTCCATTGGACTCAGTTATTTCTGTGTACGGTAGACGCAGTTTTGTGGGAGGGCAACATGGATTTCCTGTGGCAGGAGAGCTCGGGCGGCCGCCGCGGCCCGAAAAAGGCGCTGACCTTGGACGCGATCGCGGACGCGGCGATCGCGGTGGCTGATGCCGAGGGCCTCGCGGCGGTGTCGATGCAGCGGGTCGCGGCCGATGTGGGCTACACCAAGATGGCGCTATATCGCTATCTGCCCGGCAAGTCCGAACTGGTGGCGGTGATGCTGGAGCGGGGGATGAGAACCCCGCCGTCGCTGCCGGCCGACGACTGGCGAGCCGCCCTCGCTCTCTGGGCCGAGTCGCTGATGTCCATCTTCATCCGGCATCCGTGGGCCATCGAAGCCTCCACCGGCACCCGCCCGATCGGGCCGAACGAACTGGGCTGGATGGAAGCCGCCCTGGCGATCCTGCCGGCGGGACTGACCGGCGCCGAGCGGATGGACGCGGTCGCCGTCATCGCCGGCCTGGTCCGGTCGCTGGTGGTCCAGCCCGCGGAGGCCGGCCTGATCACGGCGATCACCGAGCACGCCGCCCGCTTCCCGGCGATCTCCGCGGCGCTCGCCGACATGGCCGTCCAGGGCGGACATGACCAGGCGTTCCACTTCGGACTGGCGCGCGTTCTCGACGGCCTGGAGAGGTTGATCACGCAACGCGTGTGAAACATCGTCAATCCGGGTAGGTCCGGGCCGAACCTGGGAGGTGGGCCCGTGAGCGGTCTCCGGCTCGACGTTGACTTCGTCGATTATCTGATTCTCGCGATCTATTTCATCACTGTGCTGGGCGTCGGGTTCATGGCCCGGCGGGCCATCAAGAACAGCTCCGACTTCTTCCTCTCCGGCCGGTCGATGCCGGCCTGGGTCACCGGTCTGGCCTTCGTCTCGGCCAACCTGGGCGCCCTCGAGATCATCGGCATGGCCGCGAACGGCGCGCAGTACGGCATGATGACCCTGCACTACTACTGGGTCGGCGCGGTCCCGGCGATGGTCTTCCTCGGCATCGTGATGATGCCGTTCTACTACGGTTCGAAGGTCCGCAGCGTCCCCGAGTTCCTCCGGCGGCGGTTCAACAACCCGACGCACCTGTTCAACGCGCTCAGCTTCGCGATCGCCCAGGTGCTGATCGCCGGGGTCAACCTCTACGCCCTGGCCCTGATCCTGCAGGCGCTGCTCGGCTGGCCGCTCTGGCTTTCCATCGTGATCGGCGCGGCGATCGTGCTGTCGTACATCACGCTCGGCGGTCTCTCCTCGGCGATCTACAACGAGGTGCTGCAGTTCTTCGTGATCCTGGCCGGCCTGATCCCGATCACGATCATCGGCCTGGTCAAGGTCGGCGGCTGGCACGGCCTGGTGGAGAAGGTGCAGGCCAGCCCGATCGGCGACGCGGCGCTGCACACCTTCAGCGGCACCGGCAGCACCGACAACCCGCTCGGCGCCAACTGGATCGGGATCATCTTCGGTCTGGGCTTCGTGCTGTCGTTCGGCTACTGGACCACGAACTTCGCCGAGGTGCAGCGCGCCCTGAGCGCCAAGGACATGAGCGCCGCCCGGCGGACCCCGATCATCGGCGCGTTCCCGAAGCTGCTGATCCCCGCCGTCACCGTGATCCCCGGCCTGATCGCCCTGGTCACCGTGCAGGGCCTCGGCGCCGAGGACGGCGACCTCACGTACAACAACGCGATCCCGCTGCTGATGCGTGACCTGCTGCCGAACGGCGTGCTCGGTGTCGCCGTCACCGGCCTGGTCGCCTCCTTCATGGCCGGCATGGCGGCCAACGTCAGCGGATTCAACACCGTTTTCACGTACGACATCTGGCAGTCCTACATCCGCAAGGACCGCCCCGACGGCTACTACCTGCGGGTGGGCCGCATCGCCACGATCGTCGGCGTGATCATCGGGATCGGCACCGCGTTCATCGCGGCGGGCTTCGACAACATCATGAACTACATCCAGGCGCTGTTCTCGCTCTTCAACGCGCCCCTGTTCGCCACGTTCATCGTCGGCATGTTCTGGAAGCGGATGTCCGCCTGGGCCGGCTTCTGGTCCCTGCTTCTCGGCTTCCTCGCCTCCCTGACGCTCTACCTGGGATATCTCGGCGACGTCTTCACGTTCAACTCCGACCTGGAGGAGAGCTTCTGGGGCGCCGGCCTCGCGTTCGTCACCGCGGTGGTGGTCGCGATCGTGGTCACCCTGTTCACGCCGAGCAAGCCCGAGGACGAGCTGCGCGGCCTGGTCTACGGCCTGGCCGGGCCGAGCACCGGGGTGGACGTGATCGTCGCCGCGGACAAGGTCTGGTGGCGTAACCCGGTCCTGCTCGGGACCATCGCCGTGGTCCTGGCCGTCGTTCTCTACATCCCGTTCTGGTGAGGGTGAGATTGCCATGAATCGACTTTTCGATCTGCGCGCCATCATCGGCGGCATGTTCACCCTGTACGGCGTGATCGTCACGATCCTCGGCATCTTCGACAGCCCGTCGGAGATCGACAAGGCGCAGGGCGTCCGGATCAATCTGTGGATGGGGCTGGCGATGCTCGCGCTCGGCCTGCTCATGCTGCTCTGGCTGCGCCTGAGCCCGCCGGAGCCGGTCGAGGAGCAGGCGGCGGAAGCGTCCGACCGCGAGGGCTGATTTCCGGGTCGGTGTGCCCCGGTTGTCATTCCGTTGCACAGGGTCCTCATATCTTCAAGACAGGTACCTGTGCGACCGAATACCGGGGCATGCAACCCCTCGCCTCTATCAGCAGCCTCGCCTCAGCCGGCGGCCCGCGGTCCGCTGGCTGGCAGGCACAGCTCCGTGTGGACTATGTCGTCAACAAGGTCGCCCAGACCCATCGTGGCCAGAACGAAGATCAGGTGAAACAGGCCCTCAACGATCAGCTCCGCGTCTTCGGGGTGGTCCCCAACGCGAAACAGATGGCGATTTACGCCAAAGCCATCTCTGCTCTGCCCGAGATCCCGCCCACCGGCCATCGGTAACGCGTCATCCGGCCGGGAAGCGAAGGATCCGGTCGTCGCCGTCGCGCGGGTCGCCGCGGCCGTCGGTGTTCGAGGTGGTCAGCCACAGCGAACCGTCGGGGGCCACGGCGACCGTGCGGAGCCGGCCGAACTTCTTGTCCAGTTCCGCCTTCGCCGTCCCGCCGCCGAGCGGGACGGTCCACAACCGCTCGCCCTTGAGGGCGGCCACGTACAACGTGGTGCCGACGACGGCCGCCCCGCTCGGGGACGCGTCGTCGGTGCGCCACTGCACGATCGGGTCGGTGAACTTCGCGTTGCCGGCCTTCCCCTCGACCTCGGGCCACCCGTAGTTCTTCCCGGGCTGGATGATGTTCACCTCGTCCCAGGTGTCCTGGCCGAACTCGATGCCGTACATCCGGCCCTGCGCGTCCCAGGCCAGGCCCTGCACGTTGCGGTGGCCCATGCTCCAGACCGGTGAGCCCGGCCACGGGTTGCCGGGCGCCGGTTTCCCCTCCACGGTGAGCCGCAGGATCTTCCCGTTCGGATCGTTGCGGTCCTGTGCCTGCGGCTCGTTGCCGGCGTCCCCGGTGCCGACGTAGAGCATCCCGTCCGGCCCGAACGCGAGCCGCCCGCCGTTGTGCCGGCCGCCGCGGTCCAGCCCCTTGAAGATCACCTCCGGGTCGCCGCCGGTCAGCTTGAAGCGGACGATCCGGTTGTCGTCGTCACCGGTCAGATAGGCGAAGACCCAATCATCCCGTACGGCGAGACCCAGCAGCCCGCCCTCGCCACCCGCCCGCACGCCGGGCACGGTGTACACCTTCTTCTTCGCCGCACCCGCCCGGACCTGGAAGATGGTGCCGGTCTGCCGCTCGGCGACCAGCGCGCTGCCGTCCGGCAGGAAGGCCAGCCCCCACGGGACCTGGATCCCGGTCGCGATCGTCTCCGGCTGGGCGCTCAGGTCCGGATTCTTCGCCGGGGCGGCGCTCGGGGCGGGGGAGGCGGCGGAGACCGACGGGACGGGGTCGACGGTCGGTGCGACGGTGGGCTCGTCGGTGGAGCAGGCGGCCAGCAGCGCGGCGCCGGCT
>KL571340.1:65435-66720 GCA_000715855.1 Actinoplanes liguriensis | reverse complement strand
GCCAGGCGTGTGACGGTCGGCATCGTTCCACCCTGCCACGCCCATCGGAGCAGGAATGCCCCATATGATGCAAAATCGGGCATTCTCCGGAATCGTTGCGCAACCGCGGCCCAAGATGAGGGCCGCGCGGCCGACTCCCCGCCGCGCAGGGCGGAGAGTTTGGTTTTGCGAGCTTTGCGGTGGCCGGCCACGGCCGCGATCCTCGTCCTTGCCACCCTGTCCGGGTTCGCCCGGCCGGCCCGTGCCTCCCCGGTGGTGACCTGGGCGGTCTGCCCCGAGGACGCCCAGGTCCAGTGCGGGCGGATGCGCGTCCCGGCGGACTGGGCGGCGCCCTACGGGCCGACGATCGAGCTGCAGATGGCGCGGCGGCCGGCGACCGACCCGGCCCACCGGATCGGCGTCCTGATCGTCAACCCCGGCGGGCCGGGCGGCTCGGCGGTCAACATGGCGCTCGACGGTGACTTCTTCAGCTCCGACCTGCGGAAACGGTTCGACATCATCGGGCTCGACCCGCGCGGGGTGGGCCGCAGCGCGCCGGTGCTCTGCTCGCAGGCGCTGGTCGACGCGAAACCGTCGCCGCTGGTCGGCAGCGAGGCCGGTTTCCGGGCGCTCGCCGCCTACAACCGCCGCCTCTACGACGACTGCACCGCGCGCAGCGGGCCGGTCGTCCAGCACGCCGACACCGGCAGCGTGGTCCGCGACGTGGAGGCGCTGCGGCTCGCGCTCGGGGAGCCGAAGGTCAGCATCTTCGGCGCGTCCTACGGGTCGCTGATCGGCGAGCTCTACGGCGACACGTACCCGGCGACGCTGCGCGCGGTGGTACTGGACAGCGTGATGGACCACAGCGTGGACGTGGACACGTTCCTGGCCCAGGAGACGGCGTCGGTGCAGGACTCGTTCAACGAGTTCGTGAAGTGGTGCGCCCGGGACACCCGGTGTGTGCTGCGCGGCAAGGACATTCCGCGGCTCTGGGCGACGCTGATGCAGCGGGCGCAGGCCGGGACGCTGGAGGACCCGTACGACCCGCCGGCCAAACTCGGCGTATGGGAGCTGATCTCGGCCGCGTTCAGCGCGTTCTACGACCCGCAGTGGTTCTCGTTCGCCCACTACCTGCAGGACGCCGCCGAACCCGCGCGGGCCGCCGGGCGCATCGCGGCGCCACCTGTCGATCTCACGCCGAACAGCTTCCCGGCGGTGTTCTGCGGGGACTGGTCGCTCCCGGTGGGCGACTTCACCGCGTACCGCCGGAGAATTGACGCCCTCGCGAAGATCGCTCCTCAGGTCC
>KL571340.1:64633-65232 GCA_000715855.1 Actinoplanes liguriensis | reverse complement strand
TGTGTATAAGAGACAGGGTCCACAGCGCCGGCTGGCCCCGGCGAAGATCCCGATGCTGCTGGTCAACGCCCTGCACGACCCGGCGACCGGGCACACCTGGGCACGGCAGGTGGCCGCGCAGCTCGGGCCGGCCGCGCGGCTGCTGACCTATCAGGGGTGGGGGCACGTCGCGTATTCGCACAGTCCCTGCGTCAAGGCGGCGGTCGAGCGCTACCTCGTCGACCTCACCCTTCCCCGCGCCGGGGCGACCTGCCCGGCCGTCGAACCCGAACCATTCGGTATCGGCTAATCGTTGTAGCGGTTGTGCCCGGCTGGCTTCAGCGGTAGGCAGGGATTGACAACCGACACTGTCCTGTCTGGAGGGCCGATGCGGTTCCTTACAGCGCTGGCTGCGCTTTCGTTGACAACCCTGGGGCTCGCCACCCCGGCCTCCGCTGCGGTGGAGCCGGCGAAGACCCCGACCGCGGAGGGGTACGGCGGCGCCATCGCGACCGTCGACGCCACCGCCACCGCCGCGGGCCTCGACGTGCTCCGCCGCGGTGGCAACGCGGTGGACGCCGCGGTCGCCGCCGCCGCCACCCTCGGCGTGACCGAGCCGT
>KL571340.1:62224-64380 GCA_000715855.1 Actinoplanes liguriensis | reverse complement strand
GCGGGAGACCGGGCCGGCGACGATGACCTCGACGTACTTCGTAAATCCCGCGACCGGGCAGCCGTACGCCTTCGACGAGGCCCGGGTCAGCGGCCTCTCCGTCGGCGTGCCCGGCACCCTGGCCACGTGGGAGGCGGCCGCGAAGCAGTGGGGGACGCGGTCGCTGGGCAGCGCCCTGAACGACGCGGCGAAGGTCGCCGACCGTGGGTACACGGTGGACGGCGAGTTCCGCCGTCAGGTGACCGAGAACGCGGCCGCCTTCGGGCAGTTCGACGCGACGAAGGCGCTCTACCTTCCGAACGGTGCGCCGCCCGCGGTCGGGACGACGATTCGGAACCCGGATCTGGCGAACACCTATCGGTTGATCGCGCGTAAGGGGACCGGGGCGTTCTACCGGGGCGACATCGGGAGAGACTTGCTCAGTACAGTTAAAAGTCCGGAAATCTCGGACAATCCGAGCTCGCCGTGGGCCTACCCGATCCGGCCCGGCGTTCTGACCGCTTCTGATCTCGCGAAGTATCAGGTCCGGCACCCCGCCCCGACCAAGGCGGACTACAAGGGCCTGACCGTCTACGGCATGTCCACACCGTCCAGCGGCGGCACCACCGTGAGCGAGGCGCTGAACATCCTCGAGGCGTCGCCGCTCGACTCCGCGTCGACGGTCGAGAAGCTGCACTACTACCTGGAGGCGTCCGCGCTGGCCTTCGCCGACCGCGGACGCTACATCGGCGCCGACACGCCGCGGTCCACGCTGCGTGAACTGGTCTCGGACTCCTGGGCGAAGCAGCGGGCCTGCCAGATCTCCCCGGACCGGGCGCTGGTCAAGCCGGTCGCTCCCGGCCCGGCCGGCTGCACGCCGTCGGTCACGGCGGCCACCCCGGACACCGGGATGAGCACCACCAACCTGACCGTCGCCGACAGGTGGGGCAACGTCGTCGAGTACACGCTCACGCTTGAGCAGTTCGGCGGCAACGGCATGGTCGTGCCCGGGCGCGGGTTCATGCTCAACAACGAGCTGACCGACTTCAACTTCACCGGCACGCAGGGCACGTTCGCCGACCCGAACCTGCCCGGCCCGGGCAAGCGGCCGCGCAGCTCGATGTCGCCGACGATCCTGCTCAAGGACGGCAAGCCGTTCCTCGCGGTCGGCGCGCCCGGCGGGTCGACGATCATCACGACCGTTCTGCAGATCATTTACGGTCGTCTCGACCTGGGGCTCACCCTGCCGCAGGCGCTTGCCGCACCGCGGGCGGCCCAGCGCAACACCGCAGGGATCCAGGCCGAGCCGGCGTTCCACACGACGTACGGGCCGTCGCTGACCGCGCTCGGGCACGTGTTCGGGGCGGATGCCCCGGAGATCGGGGCGGCGACCGCGATCGAGCTCACCGGGCACGGCGGGCAGCTGGCGGTCGCGGAACCTGTGCGACGGGGGAGCGGGGCGGCGGCAGTCGTCCATCCCGGTCGCTGAAACGGCTCAAGTTGCGGGCCGGTTGCGACGATGGTGCAGGACGTAAACGCAGGTTGAGACCATCGGGGGGCGGTCTTCATGATCACGACAGCAGCGGTTCTGGCCGGTCTCATTCTTACCCCGGGGCCGGTCCCGGCGTCCGCTGTTTCCCCGACGATCAAGAACCTGATCGCGTACGTCCGTAGCGGCGACCTCTACGTCAGCAACGGCCCCGCCGAGAAGCGGATCACCACCGGGGGCGGGTACGCCCGTCCCCGGTTCGCCCCGGACGGCAAACAGCTCGCCGTGCTCAAGAACGGTCAGCTCTGGACCATGAAACCGGACGGCACCGCCCCGCGCCGGGTCACCACCCGCCCGGCGGCCGGGCCGTCCTGGTCACCGGACGGCAGGTGGCTGGCGTTCGCGTCCACCTCGTGCACCGGCGGCCCCGGCGTGTACCGGGTCCTCGCCTCGGGCGCCCCGGCCAAGCCCGAGGTGCTGTTCCCCCGCGACTGCCGCGGGGAGGACCTTCCGGACGAGACCGATCCGGAGCCGGTGACCGGCGCCCTCACCGACCGCCTGCGGGTCGACGACGCGGTGGCCTGGTCCCCGGACGGCACGCAGATCGCCTACCGCGGCGGCGAGTGCGACGCGGTCTACGACGCCTGCCTGAGCATCGGGACCATCACGACCGGCGCCGAACGCATGA
>KL571340.1:60680-62023 GCA_000715855.1 Actinoplanes liguriensis | reverse complement strand
GATGTGTATAAGAGACAGTCGCCGTGATCCCGGCCTGGCGCCCGGACGGCGCACGGATCGCCTGGACCGCGTACCAGGAGGGCGAGACCGCCGCGCAGAACGAGCCGGTCCACGTCGTGGAACTCGACCTGCGCACCGGGAAGAAGCGCACGGTCGGCGCCGCCACGGACCGTGAGCTGACCTACCTCGACGCGAACCGTGCGCTGGTCACCGCGCAGACCAAGACCGGCTCCTGCGTCACGATCGTGGACCTGCGAACCGGCGCCCGGACCCCGTTCCACCCCGGCTCCCAGCCCTCGGTCCAGCCCCGGCCCTGATCGCGGGGCGCTGAGGTTGGCCGCTTGCCGTGACCGACCGTATCGTGGTCGCCGCCATGACTGACACCGCCGCCGAGCCCGCCGCTCCGCCCGCACCCGCTCCGGCTTCCGCACCCGCTCCGGCTTCCGTGTCCGAGGTTCGCGACCCCGCTGACGTCGCCCCCGGCCCGGAGTCCGCCGAGCCCGCGGCGGATCCCCGCCCGATCCGGACATTCCATCCACGGCGCGGCCGGATGAGCTCGCGTCACTCCGACGCCCACGCCGAGCTCTGGCCGCGCTACGGCCTCACCGTCGTCGACGGCGACCGCACCCCGCTCGACCTGACGGAGCTCTTCGGCCGCGACGCCCCCAAGATCCTGGAGATCGGCTTCGGCATGGGCGACGCCACGGCCACGATGGCCGCCGCCGACCCGGAGCGCGACTACCTCGGCATCGAGGTGCACACCCCCGGCATCGGCAACCTGCTCGCCCTGGTCGGCGAGCTGAGCCTGACCAACGTCCGGGTCGCTCGCGGCGACGCCATGGAGCTGCTCCACCGCCTGCCGCCGGACTCGCTCGCCGCGATCCACGTCTTCTTCCCGGACCCGTGGCCCAAAGCCCGCCACCACAAGCGCCGGCTGATCCAGCCCGCGAACGTGACCCTGCTCCGCGACCGCCTCCACCCCGGCGGCGTCCTGCACTGCGCCACCGACTGGCCGGACTACGCGCTCGCCATGTCCGAGACCCTCACCGCCGACCCGGGCCTGCGCCCACTCCCGGCGACCCCGCACGCCCGCCCCGAGACGAAGTTCGAACGCCGGGGCACATCGGCCGGCCGCCCCATCACCGACCTCAGATTCACCAAGATCTAACCCCTTTCCCGGTACGTCGTGAAAGCCCCGCCACCCCTGAGCCCCGCCCCGTCCGCGTTGTCCGCGTCGGCTCGGCCTCGCTGTGCGGCTTGCGGTTCGGGCTGGTTCTGGCCGTTGTTATGAGGCCCGCACAACAACGGTGAGCGCCAGCCGGGGAGGGGCGGGAGGCGCGTCT
>KL571340.1:60112-60386 GCA_000715855.1 Actinoplanes liguriensis | reverse complement strand
CGGGAGGCGCGTCTCGGGCCCGGGGCGGGGTCGGCCGCGCGAGAGGGCGGGGGACTAGTCCGGAGGGTGGGGACGGGACTCCCATGACGTACCGGGAAAGGGTTTGCCGCAAGCGTCGCGGACCGCGGGAAGAAAGCTCGCCTGGCCGAGGGATTTGCCGGTTTTAGGGTTTTCGCGCCTCTAGGCTGGCCTGTGGAGGTCGGCCATGCGGCGAGAAGACGGCGGCAGTGGCGCCGGACGGTCCGGAAGGGCGCGGGCCTGTCTCTTATACACA
>KL571340.1:57466-59934 GCA_000715855.1 Actinoplanes liguriensis | reverse complement strand
GTGTATAAGAGACAGGTCCGGAAGGGCGCGGGCGGCGGAAGCCGCGGCACTCGCACGCCCGGCCGACCTTTACGGGGGGACGGCCGTCGACGAGCACCCGAACTCGCCGGCGGCCGCCATCGATCCGCATCGGGTCATCAACACGCCGCGGTCCGGCGGCGGATCGCCCGCGGACGCGCTCCGGGACGTCCTGGGCGGGGCGTCGATCCTGCACCGTGGCGTGCTGACCAGCGGAACCGCGGACCAGCTCGCCGCATTGACCGCCCGCGGGGCGCAGACACCGAGCGCCTGCATCCAGTTCGTCGAGGGGCAGAGGCTCCGGCTGTACGGCAGTTGGGGCGTCGCCGCCGAATGGGACGCGATCGCCGACACCGCGCTCGACGGGTCCCTCGGCGGCCTCGTGGTGAGCGGCGGCGGAGCGGTGATCGTCGACGACGCGACCGCCGACGAACGCGTGCCGCCCGGAGTGGTCCGCAAGCACGGCGGCGCGTACCTGGGATATCCGGTGCACGACCGGCTCGGGCGGGTCCTCGGGGTGTGCTGCGCCTACGACCTGCGGCCGCGCGAGTGGACACCGGAACAGATGTCCGCGGTGGCGGAGGCGGCCGAGGTGGCCACGCTGCTGATCGGCGAGCAGCTCGCCCGGCACGAGATGGAGCAGCAACATCGGTTTCTGGACGCGGTGCTGGAGAGCCTGCACGACGGGGTGACCGCGTGCGACGGCGACGGGCACGTGGTCTTCGCGAACGAGCGGATGCGCCGGCTCTGGGCGGACGACCCGGCCGGCACCGAAGAACCCGGGCTGTTCCGCGCCCTCGGCGGGGAACGACTCCGGGACGAGCCGGTCGCGCGACCCGGACGCACCAAACGGACCCGGCACTACCTGATGGACGCGCAACCGATCCTCGGGCCGGAAGGCGAGGCGGTCGGCGCGGTCCAGGCGATGCAGGACGTGACCCGGCAGCGGCGGGCCGAACGGTTCCGTTCGTGCGAGCTCGCGGTGACCACCGCCCTCGCCGAGACACCGAGCATCGAAGCGGCCGGGCCACGGGTCCTGGAAGCGGTGGTCGCGACCCTGGACTGGGTGCACTCCGAGCTCTGGATGGTCGACGCGGCCGCCGGGGCGATCCGGGCCGCGGCACGCTGGAGCACCCCCGGGTGGGCGACCGGGATCCCGGTCCCGGACGCGCTCTCCTACGGACAGGGGCTGGCCGGGCGTGCCTGGCAGGTCGACAAACCCCTGTGGATCCGGGACGTGGGCCGCCCGCAGAGCCTGATCTCGCCGGACACCACGCGGGAGCGGCTGCACACCGCGCTCGCGATCCCGGTGCACGACGGGACCGGGACGATCGGCGTGCTGACCGTCTTCGCCGACGCGGTCGAGGACCCGGAGGACGAGCTGGTCGCGCTGATGTCCGGGATCGCCGCGCACCTGGGACAGTTCGTGGAACGGCGCCGGGTCGAAGACCTCCAGCGGCAACTGGTGCGGAGCAAGAACGAGTACCTCGCGCTGATCGGGCACGAGCTGCGCACGCCGCTGACGTCGATCAGCGCCTACACCGAGCTGCTTCGCGAGGCGGACGAGGCCACGCTCGTACGGGAAGGTCCGCGTTTGATCGCCGTGGTCGAGCGCAATGCGCTACAGCTCCGCGAGATCATCAACGAACTGCTCGAACTCTCCGCGCTGGACGCCGGGCACGCGGACGTCCGGCGCACGCCGATGGACCTGGCCGCCGTGGTCCGCGACGTGGTGGACCGCACCCGGCAGGCGATCGGCACCGCCCCGGTCGTGATCGACACCGACCTGCCCGGCGAACTGATCGTGCCCGGCGACCGGGACCGCCTGCGGCAGATCGTGGAGAACCTGCTGGGCAGCGCCATCCGTTACAGCCCGGACGGCGGGCACGTCGAGGTCAGCCTGCGCCGCGCCGGCCGCGCCGCCGAGCTCGCCGTCTCGGACGCGGCCGCGGACGTGCCCCGGGACGAACGGGAGCAGCTGTTCACCGGGCGATACCGCACCAGCCGCGGTCATGATCGGACGCTACCGGGGAGTGGGCTCGGGCTGACGCTGAGCCGTGCCGTGGTCGAGCGCCACCACGGCAGCATCGAGCTGACCGGCGACGACGCCGGAACGACCGTCCTGGTCCGCCTGCCCCTCGACCTTCGCTGACCGCGGCTGCCCGGCGCGCAGCTGGTCGCCGTCCGCTCCAGGCGCACGCCCCTAGCTGGCCCTCACGGTGGTTATGCCGCCGCATTTACCACCGTGAGAGCCAGCTCGCGCGGTCCGGCTTGGTGTCCGCCGCCGTGAGTGCCAGCTTGCGGGGTTCGGCTGGTCGTTACGGCTGTTTGGCGGCGGATTTTTCGCCCTGAGTGCCAGCTCGCGCGGGTTGGCTCTCGATCGGCTTCTCGGCGGGCTTGCCGGCGCCCAGGTACAACGTCGTCACGGCGCCGAGCAGGAGTAAACCGCC
>KL571340.1:56952-57267 GCA_000715855.1 Actinoplanes liguriensis | reverse complement strand
ATGTGTATAAGAGACAGGAGCACGACCGCGAGCAGCGCCGCGGTCAACGGCTCCAGCAGGGTGACGACCACGGCGACGCTGCCGGTGGTGTGTCGCAGGCCGGTGTAGAAGCAGGCGTACGCGAGCGCGGTGGTGATCGCCCCCAGGTAGGCGAGCAGCAGGATCGGCCGGAGGCTCGGGGTGAACGCCACACCCTGCGCCACCGCGATCGGGGCCAGGCTGATCGCGCCGATCGTGCAGGAGAGCGTGGTCAGGATCAGCGGCGGGACGCCCTGGGTGGTCTGGCGGCTGAGCGCGGTCGACGCGGCGTACACC
>KL571340.1:56354-56725 GCA_000715855.1 Actinoplanes liguriensis | reverse complement strand
CGGCGTACACCGTGCCGGAGGCGACCGCCGCGAGCAGGCCCAGCCCGGTGGCGGTCGCGCCGTCGCCGGTGACGGTGGAGATCAGGATCAGGCCGATGACGGCCGCAGCCGATGCGGCGAGCTCGGCATTTCCGGGGCGCTGCCGGGTGCGGATCGTCTCCCACACGCTGAGCAGGACCGGGGCGAGGCCGAGGCTGACCACGGTGGCGATGCTGACGCCGGTGAGGCGCACGGCAATGAAATACAGGGCCTGGTACGCCGCGAGCCCGACCCCGGCGGCGATGACCGCGACCGGTGCGGATCGCACGGCGGCCCAGATCTGGCGGCGGGCCGGAAAACCGATGATCAGCATGCTGTCTCTTATACACATC
>KL571340.1:54132-56127 GCA_000715855.1 Actinoplanes liguriensis | reverse complement strand
AGATGTGTATAAGAGACAGGTAGAACCCGATCGCGACGGCACCGAGGCCGGTACGGCCGGCGACCACCTGGACGACCACGCCGGCGGTGCCCCACAGGACCCCGGCGACGGACAGTTGAAGAAGGCTCAGTCGTGCCCCGGACGGGGCGCTGGGCGAGAGAAACGAGAACATGCACGCTCCGCGTGTGTGAGTCGGTCCGGAAGGATCGGCGGCGGAACGCAGCACAGATCGGCCGCCCGAGCGAAGGCTCAGGCGGCGCGGCTCACGCCCCGCTCAGACGCGGGGCGGCGGAAGAACGCCGGGGAACGGACTCACGCGGCCCACCCTAGCCGACCGGCGGCCCAGGTCAACGGCGCGCCAGGGGGGAGGGCCGCTCCCCGGCGCGGGGCAGCGCGCCGGGGAACGGGACCGGGGTGAGGGCCGGGGGACGGGCTCCGGCGAGGGGCCGCCCCGAGGAACGCGATCCCGTGAGGGGCGGCCGGGCCGAGGTCAGGCGGCGGTGGCGGACCACATCGCCGTGAACGCGGCTGCCTCGCCCGCCAGCCAGCTCTCGATGTCGGCCCAGCCAGCTCTCGATGTCGGCCGGCCGAGCGGCGGTGCTGAGCCGGTGGGTCACCCCGCGCCGCAGGTCGACCAGGACCGGGTCTGCGTCCGGCAGGATCTGGTCCATGTGGCGGGCCATCAGGTGCAGCATGGCGGTCACCAACTCGGGGCTCGGCGGCGCCTCGTCGAAGTGGATCCGGACCGCCTCGCGGTGCCCGTCCTCGAAGCGCAACCCGAAGTGCGGGTTGATCTTCACGGCGAGCGGGCCGACGCTGGCCAGGGCGTCACGGGTCTGGATCAGCGTGATCCGCTCGGGGTCCCCGAGGGACGTGAGATAGGTCCGGGCGCCGGCGCGCAGCGACTCGTAGAGCGGCTTCCACCGGTCTTTCACCAGGTCGACGACGCCGGTGAGATAGCTCCCGCCGGTGCGGAACGCGATGTCCGCCTTGAGCGCCTTCACGAGCTGGCCGTGCGGGTTGAACCCGCTCCGCCGTTCACGCTGCTTGCGCAGCCCGCCGACGAACGTGGCCTTCGCGGGACCGGTGCGGGAGACGTACCGGGTGAAGCCGAGCATCGTGGCATACGGCGGGATCACGGGCACGGGGTTGGTCGAGATCGTGGACAGGGTGGACGTGGTCACGTCGGTCTCCTCACTCGCGCCGCAAAGCCTCGAACAGGTGTTCTAAACCCGACGAAGATCAGCAGCTCAGGGCCCCTCTTTCGTACATACATTCTAATCGACGGGTACGACATTCCCAACCGTCCACAGGGCAGGGAAGGCCCCTCTGGCGATGAGCGGGCGAACGGGCGCCGGCGCCGGGGCGAGGGGCGCCACGAGGTGGGACGAGACAGCGGAGCGGGCGGGTCCATGGCACAGAATGGGTCGTGTGGCCCTGATCCGGTGTGACTTCGACTCCGAGGCGCTCGAACTTCGCACCTCGATGACCGTGATACTGCCCGACCGGGACGGGGACGCGCCGCCGCCCGTCCTCTACCTGCTGCACGGGCTGACCGACGACCACTCCGCGTGGAGCAGGTTCACCTCGGTGGAGCGGTATGCGGCCGAGCACGGGCTGGCGGTGATCATGCCGCAGGTGCACCGCAGCTTCTACGCGAACGAAGCCTACGGAATGCGTTTCTGGGACTTCCTCTCCGCCGAGCTGCCGGAGAAGGCGAAGCAGTTCTTCCGGATCTCCGGGCGGCGCGAGGACACGTACGTCGCAGGCCTGTCCATGGGTGGATACGGGGCGATGAAGTGGGCGTTACGCGAGCCCGAGCGCTTCGCGGCCGCGGCTACGCTGTCCGGGGCGCTCGACCTCGCGTACATCCAAGAGCATGATCTCCGGCCGCACATGCGGGCCCTCGTCGGCCGGGTGTTCGCCGACCGGGTCGTCGCCGGCAGCGACGAGGACCTCCTGCACCTGTTGCGGCACGGCGACCCGCACCGGCTG
>KL571340.1:53662-53896 GCA_000715855.1 Actinoplanes liguriensis | reverse complement strand
GCCGCGGCTGATGCTGCGATGCGGCACCGAGGATCACCTGCTGGCGCAGAACCGGCGCTTCGCCGCCGCCTGCAAGGCCAACGGCGTAGACCTGGACAGCGCCTTCACCCCGGGCGACCACAACTGGCCTTATTGGGACGCCCAGCTCCCCGCAGTCCTCGACTGGATGCTTGGCAAACGCGAGATCTAACCCGGTCCCCAAGCGCATTTCGCCCGTCGATGACGAGAACGCCG
>KL571340.1:51298-53372 GCA_000715855.1 Actinoplanes liguriensis | reverse complement strand
ACTCAAAGGGGCGAAATGCCAGCCGAGCGAAGCGAGGCCATTAGGCAGAGTCGTCGCGAGTCTGCTCGGCCAGGAAACGCTCCAGCTCCGCCCCGAGCTCCTCGGCCGTCGGCAGCGCCGAGTCCGAGTCCACCAGCAGGTTGTTCGCCCGTCCGCGGAGGAACGCGTCATACTGCGCCTCCAGCGACGTGACCAGCCGCCCGGCCTGCTCGTCGTCGGCGATCTGCTTGTCCACCTCTTCGCGGACCAGCTTCGCCGCCTCCCGCAGCTTGCCGGTCGGCAGCGCCAGCCCGGTGTTGCCGGAGACGGAGTCGAGCAGCAGCTCGGAGGCGGCCGGGTAACCGGTCTGGGCCAGGTAGTGCGGGACGTGCGCGGCATACCCGAGCGCGTCGTGCCCGTTCTGCCCGAGGCGGAGCTCGAGCAGGTTCCCGACGCTGGCCGGCACCTGCACCCGCTGCAGCCACGACTCGTGGTCGCCGAGCAGGCTCTTGTCGGTGGCGTGCGCGGTGAGGCCGGCCGGGCGGGTGTGCGGCACGGCCATCGGGATGGCGTTCAGCCCGATGGTGAGCTTGACGCCCAGCCGCTCGATGAGCTCGGTCACCGCCGCGATGAACCGCTCCCACTGCAGGTCCGGCTCGGGGCCGGTGAGCAGCAGGAACGGGGTGCCCAGCTGGTCGCGGACCAGGTGCAGGGCGAGAACCGGGTCCTCGTAGCTCTCGAAGTGGTCGGCCACGAAGATCATCGGGGGGCGGCGGGAGCGGTAGTCGAGAAGCTGGTCGAGGTCGAAGGTCGCGACGACCTCGTTGTCCAGGTTCTCCAACAGGTTCTCGCGGGCGAGCTGGATCGCGCTGCCGGCGTCGACGAACCCGGTGAGCGCCTGGATCAGCACCGGGCCGTCCAGGGCCGGCAGTTCCCCGGCCACCTCGTAGAGCTCGTGTGGGTCGAGCACGCTGCGGTCCTCCTCGAAGACAGTGCCCGCTGACGCGGGGCTTTTCCGCCGACAACAGCGGTGACGGAGAGTTCATTCCGTGCCCGCATCATCGCGTACGCCGGAAGTCCGTGGTCTGCATCATCGCGCACGCCGGAAGTCCGTGATCCGCATCATCGCGCACGCAGGAAAGGTGGAAACACCCGAGCAACCAATGTGCGCCCCCACGCCACTATGTGGGTAGATCGCCGCCTCATCCCCCGGGAGTGATCTTGAGTCAACGGGCCTCCGCCTCCATCGACGCCTCCACCCCACCCGGCTCCCTCTGGTCGCGGATGAAAGCCGATCCGCAGTACGCCCCCGAACACCTCGCCCTGGAAGCCGTCCGGCGCCTGGGCCCGGAGGCCGCCGAGTGGGCCGCCCGGACCCGCGAGGAGCGCCCGGAGATCACCCCGGACGAGCTGGCCACCCTGGCCGCCAAGCACTTCACCGCCCTGGCCCGCCTCTCCGGCGCGCTCTCCGGCGTCACCGGTCTGCCCGGCGCGGTCGTCGACGTGGGCGTGCTCGCCTGGACCCAGGCGCGGATGGTGCTGCACATCGCGGCGGCCCACGGCGTCGACCCGGCGGCCGGGGAACGGGCCACCGACCTGCTCGTGCTGCAGCGGGTGCACAAGGTTGCGGAGAGCGCGCGGACCGCGCTGGGCGTGGCCGCCGGCCGGGAACGGGCCAGCCGGTTTTTCGCCGACAGTCAGGGCGGCACTCTGGTCAAGCTCAGCCTGAAGCTCGCCCGGATGGCGGGGGTGCGGGCCGCTCGGAAGGTGTTCGCCAAGGTCGTACCCGGAGCGGGGGTGATTCTCGGCACGTGGGTCAACTCCGCGGCGACGCGGGACCTGGCCAGGCGCGCCCGGGAGCACTTCCAGAACGCCTGACGCGAGGAACGCCTGACACGGGGAACGGCTGACGTGAGGAAGGGCTAAGCCACGGACGGGTCCGCCCGAACCTGAAGGTCGTGCTGGGGATTCGGAAAGCTACCGCCGTCGTCCTGCCCGTGCTCGCCGGGTCGCTGATGCTTGCCGCGTGCGCCTCGTCGAAGACCGCCACCGCCACGCCGACTCCGACCGGCACGGGCTGGCTGCTGGTCGCGAC
>KL571340.1:47574-51078 GCA_000715855.1 Actinoplanes liguriensis | reverse complement strand
TGTGTATAAGAGACAGCTTCAAGGGCGGTCAGATCAACGGCGCCGAGGTCACGGCGAGCAGCACCAGTGCGGTGGTGACGTGGTTCAACGCGGGTGGTCCGTCGCTGGTCGACTACCACATTCTCGCGGTGAGCCAGGATCTCGTGGTGGGCGCGCAGCCGGAGGTGCCGGGCTGGGTCACGGTCACGCCGTCCGGCTGCGGGTGGATGACCGGCACCGTGACCGGGCTCACGCCGGGCACGCCGTACGTCTTCTCGGTCGACGGCATGTGGAAGCGCGAGGGCGTCGACGGCACCTACACCCGTACCGTGGCTCGGTCCGGCGTGGTGAGCACGACCTGACATAAGCTTTCGCGCCATGGAGAGCATCGTCGACACGGTCGTGCTCGTGACGATCTCGGTTGTCGGCGCGGCCCTCGCCCGCCGGCTCGGGTTCGTGGCGCCGTTGGTCCTGCTGGTGGCCGGTCTCGGTTTGTCGTATGTGCCGGGTTTCCCGGAGGCTGATCTCAAGCCGGAGCTGGTCCTGATCGGCATCCTGCCGCCGCTGCTCTACGTGGCCGCGCTGCAGACCTCGGTGCCCGCGTTCCGCAGTGCGCTGCGCCCGATCCTGTTCCTCGCGGTCGGTCTGGTGCTGCTCAGCGCGTTCGTGATCGGTTTCGCGGTGCACTGGATGCTGCCGCAGGCGCCGCTGTCGGCCTGTGTCGCGCTCGGCGCGATCGTCGCCCCACCGGATGCGGTCTCGGCGACCGCGATCGCCCGCCGGGTCGGGCTGCCGCGTCACGTGGTCACCATCCTGGAGGGCGAGAGCCTGCTCAACGACGCGACCGCGCTGGTGCTGGTGCGGGTGGCGACGAGCGCGCTGGCCGGGGCGACGGTCGGGTTCTGGGACATCTCCCGGGAGGTGGCGCTGAAGGCCGGCGGCGGCATCATGCTCGGCATGATCTTCGCGGTCGCCGCGGCGAAGCTGCACAAATGGGTCGAGGATCCGCTCCTCGACGACGCTGTGTCACTGCTCACACCGTTCGTCGTGGTGATCGTCGCCGAGGAGCTGGGCGCGTCCAGCGTGGTCGCCGTGGTTATCGCCGGGCTCTACCTGGGGCACCGGATTCCGTACCTTTTGTCGGCCACCTCGCGGCTGCAGATGGACGCCGTGTGGAAGCTCACCACGTTCCTTCTGGAGGGCGTGGTGTTCCTGCTGGTCGGCCTGCAACTGCGGACCGTCGTGGAGCACATCGAGACGAGCATGGCCACCACGATCAGCGTCACCTCGCTGGTGTTCGGGCTGCTGGTGGCGGTCCGCTTCGTGTGGATGTACCCGGCCTCCTACCTGGGCCGGCTCTTCCCACGGGTCCGGGCCAAGGGTCCGCGCGTGCCGGCCAGTGTGCCGACCGTGGTGGCCTGGGCCGGCATGCGCGGCGTGGTCACCCTGGCCGCCGCGCAGACGCTGCGGCTCCCCGGCGAGGACGGCGTCCCGGAGTACCCGCGTGACCTGTTCGTCTTCATCGCGTTCGCGATCATCGTGCTCACCCTGCTGATCCAGGGCACCACGCTGCCCGCGCTGGCGATCCGGCTCGGTGTGCGCGAGGACACCACCGCGCAGGACGCGCTGGCCGAGGCCGGGGTGCAGCACGCGGCGAGCCGGGCCGCGCTGACGGCGCTGGAGGAGAATGCCGACGGCGCGCCACCCTCGGTGGTCGACCGGCTGCGCGGGCTGGTCGAGAGCCGGTCCAACAACGCGTGGGAACGTTTGGGCAGCCAGCAGCAGGAAACCCCCTCGGCGGCGTACGGACGGCTGCGACGCGAGATGATCAGAGCCGAGCGGCACGTCTTCAAGATCGCCCGGAACGAGGGGCGGATCCCCGAGGAAGTGCTGGTCCGCGCTCAGCGTGAGCTCGACCTGGAAGAGTCCCAGCTGCACCGGAGTGAAGAGTGATCTGCCAGCATCTCAAGGAATCCGGCGAGCCGGCACCACTGACCGCCTACGAGGCCGGCTGCCCGCAATGCGTGGCCGGCGGCTTCGACGACTGGGTCCACCTGCGGACCTGCCTCACCTGCGGCGTGGTCGCCTGCTGCGACTCGTCGCCACGCCGGCACATGTCGGTGCACCACGCCGAGTCCGGCCACCCCGTCATGCGCTCGTTCGAGCCGGGGGAGACGTGGCGATGGTGCTTCGAGGACGAGCAGCTCGGATGAGGGTTCTGGTCGTCGGCGCCGGCGCGACCGGGGGTTACTTCGGCGGCCGGCTCGCCGAGGCCGGGCGCGACGTCACGTTCCTGGTCCGGGAGGGCCGCGCCGCGCAGCTCGCCGAGCGCGGCCTGCGGATCAGGACACCGACCGGCGAGACACGGCTGGCGCCGGCAACCATCAAAAAGCCGATTGCGCCGTACGACATTGTGCTCGTGGCCGTGAAGAGCTACGCGCTCGACGCCGTGATCCCCACGGTGTCCGGCGCGATCGGCGACCGCACGGTGATCGTTCCGCTGCTCAACGGCATGCGCCACCTCGACGCCCTGACCAGCGCCTTCGGCTCGGAGCACGTCTGGGGCGGCCTCTGCATGATCCACGGCACCCTGGACGAACACGGCGACGTGGTCCAGATGACCGGCCTGTCCCGCCTGGTGTTCGGCCCGCTCGACGGCAGCCCCGACGAGAGCCTGCCCGCGGTCACCGAAACCCTCACCGGCGCAGGCTTCGACTCCCGCGCGTCCCGGCACATCGTCCCGGAGATGTGGGAGAAGTGGGTCCTGCTGTCGACGCTGGGCGCGGCGACCACGCTGATGCGCGGCTCGATCGGCGCGATCAACGCGGCGCCCGGCGGCCCGTCGTTCCTGCGCGCGCTCACCGACGAGGTGATCGCGGTCGCCACCGCGGCGGGCCACCCGCCCCGGCCGCAGGCCCTCGCCCTCCTCGACGCGACGATCACCAGCACCGAGCCGACCACCTCGTCGATGTACCGCGACCTGGTCGCCGGCCTGCCCGTCGAAGCCGACGCCATCGTCGGCGACCTGGTCACCGAAGCCACCCGCCACGGCGTCCCGACCCCACTCCTGGCCGCCGCCCACACCGCCCTGACCCTCTACACCCGCACCCGCCCCACCTAACCCCACCCACCTGACCTGCCCCGTCCCGCCGGCCCTGCCCGGGGCCCGCCGGCCCGGCCCGCATCGAGTCCGGCCCGCCGGCCCGACCGGCCCCGAGTTCAGTCCGCCTCCCCGACCGGCCCCGAGTTCAGTCCGCCTCCCCGGCCTGCCCCGCGTTCAGCCCGCCGCCCCGGCTGGGTTCAGATCGCCCCCGACCCCGCCTGCGCCCAGATCGACCCCAGCCCGAACCGGGACGCACGCCGTGGCCCGGACCGAAGCCGGCGTTGCGGCCGTTGGCTGGCTCTCACTGTGGTTTTGCGGCACGCATAACCACGGCCGGCGCCAGCCGACGACCGGGACGCGCGCCGTGGCCTGGGCCGAAGTCGGCGTTGCGGCCTTTGGCTGGTGCTCACGGTGGTTATGAG
>KL571340.1:43146-47323 GCA_000715855.1 Actinoplanes liguriensis | reverse complement strand
GGTTATGAGGGACGAATAACCACCGTGAGCACCAGCCCAGCGAGGGTGAGGCGCGGGGTGGGCGGGACCGAGGCGGGGGTCGCGATGTGCTCGCAGGGGGCTTGGTCGTGTCGCCTTCGGACGGGACTGCCTGTCGTCGTACCGGGAAATGGGTTTGAAGTGCGCTTTGCCGGGGTTCGTCGTTGCCCTGTTCGACGGCGGTGAGGGGCTGTCTCTTATACACAAAGAGACAGTTGTAGTCGTCGATCACCCGTAGCCGGGCCCGCAACGCCAGGTGACGGGCATGATCACGGTTGCTGAGCACGCCCGAGACCGCGTCGGCCAGGGCGGCCGGGTCGCTGGGCGGGAAGTGCACGCCGGTCACCCCGTGCTCGATCTGTCTCTTATACACAAAGAGACAGGCTCGTAGATGCTCGGCACCACGTAACAATCCGACGCCGCCATCAGCGCGGTGAGGTCGTGGCCGGTCAGGAATCCGGCGAAGGTCACCCAGGGCTCGGCGAGAAGTTCCAGTTCCCGCCGGTACGGCCCGTCGCCCGCGACCACCAGCCGAAGTCCCGGGAAACGCTCGCGGAGCACGGGCGCGGCCGCGAGCAGATGCTGCACGCCCTTCTCGTAGACGAGCCGCCCGGCGAAGCTGACCAGCGGGCCGTCCTCGCCGGCGTACCGGAGCCGGGCCGCCGCGACCGCCCGTGGCCGGGCCCGCCAGCGCAGCGCATCCACGCCGTTGCGCACCACCTCGGTGCGTTCCGCCGCCACCCCGAACAGCCGGTTCACCTCGCCACGCATGTACTCCGAGCAGACGATCACGCGGGACGCCTCGGCGCAGAGCCAGCGCTCGACGTCGTCGATGGTGCGGTTGTGCGCGGCCGGCAGCCAGCCCTGATGCCGCCCGGACTCGGTGGCGTGCACGGTGGCGATCAGCGGCACACCCAGGTGGTCGCGGAGCGTCATCGCGGAGTAGGCGGCGAGCCAGTCGTGCGCGTGCAGGACATCACACCGATTTCCCCGTACGGCACGAAGCGCGGCCCTGGTCAGCGCGTGGTTGAACCCGGTCGCCCAGCCGAGCAGGTCCCCGCCGGTGACCTCGTGACGGGGCGGGTCCTCGGGCGCGCGGATCACCCGTACCCCCTCGGAATGCTCTTCCAGGAGAGCCCCGGGGACGTGTCGCGTGACGACGGTGACCTCGTGCCCGGCGCGGGCCAGGGCCCCGGCGAGCGCGTGCACGTGCCGGCCCAGACCGCCGACCAGCAGCGGCGGGTACTCCCACGAGAGCATCAGGATCCGGGTCACGGCGCGTACCTCGTCTCCGTTCGCAGCGTCTCGGCCACGGCCAGCGCGTCGAAGGGCCGGCCCAGCGCGGGGTGCGGGGCGTCGCCGTGCGCGGCCTCGCCGACCGAGCCGACTCCCCACTCCGCGAGGTGCGCGGCCAGGCCGTCGAGCAGGCCGTCGACCGGGCGGCCGGTGGCGGCGCAGGCGTCCGCGTACGCCCCGATCAGCCCCGGCCGGACCAGGCCCTGGTCGGGGGTCGCGCCGTCGTATCCGTATTCGTCCGGCGCGAGGGTCCGCAGCCCGAGCGGGGTGAGCAGGGCCTCGCCGCAGGCCCGGACCGCGGTCCCGGGGGCCCCGCGCATCGGCCCGTGCGGCAGTGACCAGCCGAGCAGTTGGTACGGCCGCAGCGTCGGATCGTCGTGCTGGGTGCCCGCGCCAAGCGGGTACGGCGCGGCCGGCCCTTCGACGACGTCGTGCAGCCAGCCCTCGGGCGCCGGGAAGCGCCGCAGGAACGACTCGCGTGCCCGCGCGTGCCGCCCCCGGGCCTCGGCGTCGTCCTTCCCGCCCTCGGCGAGCAGGTCCCCGAGCGCGGCGAGCGCGTTCACCCACAGCGCGTTGACCTCGACGAGCTTGCCGACGCGCGGCGCGTCCCCGGCCACCCGCAGCAGGCCGTCGGCCGGGTCCACGGTCAGCGGGCCGCCGTCGTTCAGCGACTGGCGCAGGAGGCGGCCGAGCGGGACGGCGAGGGTGCGGGCGAGGTCGCTGTCACCGGTGCGGGTGACGTGCCGGTCGACGGCGTGGACGAGCCAGAGCGGGACGCCGGCGTCGGCGGCCGGGCGTTCGACGAGGGTGCGCAGCAGTTCACGGCCCTCGTCGGCGCGACCGGTGTCGAGCAGCAGCCCCTCGTACGCGGCGAGCGACGCGGGCCGGCCGGTCCAGGGGTAGCCGTCGGCCAGGGCGGGCCCGTCCGCGGCCTGGATCACGAACGCGTCCGCGGCGAGGGCGAGCGTTCCGGCGTACCCCTCCGCCTTGGCCGCGGTGACCAGCCGATGAGCGCGCTCCCGCGCGGCGGCCAGGATCGCCGGCGGCGCGGGCGGCCGGTCCGCCAGGTTCCCGGCCCACGCGGAGATCTCCAGCGTCTCGCCGGGCCCGGTCTGCTTGCTGAAGCTGCCCGCGTGCCAGAGGTCCTCGGTGTGGCCGCCGGTGTGGGCGCCCAGATGCCACCGGCCGTCGTGCTGCCAGCCCGGCCCGGCCAGCCGGTACGCGCCCTCGACGATCACCCCGTCGGCGACCCGCTCGATCCGCAGCCCGGGGCCGTCGGCGCGGCGGGTCCCGGCCGCCTCCCGCCAGGTGCACATCGCGGCGACGGTGAGGCCGACCGGCCCGGGGGCGCTGAGCACCCGGTGGACGACCGCCAGCTCGGTCTTCTTGACAGCGAATGCCAGCTCACGCTCGATCACCACGTCGCCGATCCGCCAGCGCCAGCGCGGGAGGCCCCCGGCGAGCGTGAACGTCTCGATCCGGTGGTGGCCGTCCGGGTCGAGGCGGCCGGACTCCCACGCGTGGGTGTACAGCGGAACTTTGGTGCCTGTGTGAAGCGTCACGGTGAGATCGAGCGCGGCGAGCGCCACGTGGGGCGTCCGACCGGGGCCGGCGACGGTCAGCAGGGCGTGTTCGGGACGGGTCCGCAGGCCGCTCACGGTGCCCGAGGCCCAACCGCCCAGACCGTCCGTGACCAGCCATTCCCGGCCCGCGCCGGCCTCGCGCACGGGCACGCCGCACACCTGCGGCCCGAGAATCAGGGGATCAATCCGCGGCACGTCCCCCCTATGCTCGGTTTCGAGGACGCTAAACCCCCGTAGGGGGACAAATCAGCGCCTATTCGGACAGTCGGGCCGACGGTATCAGCCCCTCCCGGGAGAATGGTCGATGACGCGGCCGGACAGGATTAACCCATCCCGCGGAGGGGCATGAACCCGCGGGCCGGTCGTGACGACCGAAGGCCGAGGGGAGCGCAACACAATGCAGGTCTGGCCTGGTCACCGGTACCCGCTGGGAGCGACCTACGACGGGACGGGCACCAATTTCGCGATCTTCTCCGAGGTGGCCGAGGCGGTCGAGCTCTGCCTCTTCGACGCCTCCGGGAACGAGCGCAAGGTCCTGCTGCACGAGCAGGACGCGTTCGTGTGGCACGCCTATCTGCCCGGGGTCGAGCCCGGGCAGCGCTACGGCTATCGGGTCTACGGGCCGTACGAGCCGCACCGCGGGCTGCGCTGCAACCCGCACAAGCTGCTGCTCGACCCGTACGCGCGGGCCGTCGACTCGGACATCGACTGGCACCCCTCGATGTACGCGTACGACTTCGACAACCCGGACCAGATGTCGGATCTGGACTCGGCGCAGTACATGCCCAAGGGCGTGGTGGTGAACCCCTACTTCGACTGGGGCAACGACCGGCGGCCGGACATCCCGTACCACCACTCGGTGATCTACGAGACGCACGTCAAGGGCCTCACGCAGCGGCACCCGGAGATCCCCCGGGAGATGCGCGGGACGTACGCGGCGATCGGCCACCCGGCGATCATCGAGCACCTGAAGAGCCTCGGCGTGACCGCGGTCGAGCTGATGCCGGTGCACCAGTTCGTCCACGACAACCGGCTGCACGACCTGGGGCTGCGCAACTACTGGGGCTACAACACGCTGGGCTTCTTCGCGCCGTACCACGGGTATTCCGGGACCGGCACGCTCGGCCAGCAGACCCAGGAGTTCCGGGGCATGGTCAAGGCGCTGCACGCGGCCGGGATGGAGGTCATCCTCGACGTGGTCTACAACCACACCGCGGAGGGCAACCACCTCGGGCCGACGCTGTCGCTGAAGGGCATCGACAACCGGACGTACTACCGGC
>KL571340.1:41274-42844 GCA_000715855.1 Actinoplanes liguriensis | reverse complement strand
AACAGCCTGAACGTGCGCAGCCCGCAGAGCCTGCAGCTGATCATGGACTCGCTGCGGTACTGGGTGACCGAGATGCACGTCGACGGCTTCCGCTTCGACCTCGCCTCGACGCTGGCCCGCGAGTTCTACGACGTCGACCGGCTCTCCACGTTCTTCGAGGTGGTCCAGCAGGACCCGATCGTCGGCCAGGTCAAGCTGATCGCCGAGCCGTGGGACGTCGGGCCCGGCGGCTACCAGGTCGGCAACTTCCCGCCGAACTGGACCGAGTGGAACGGGAAGTACCGGGACACGGTCCGCGACTTCTGGCGCGGCGAGCCGGCCACGCTCGCCGAGTTCGCCTCCCGGATCACCGGCTCCGCCGACCTCTACCAGGACGACGGGCGCAAGCCGTTCCACTCGATCAACTTCGTCACCGCGCACGACGGGTTCACGCTCAACGACCTGGTGTCGTACAACGACAAGCACAACGAGGCCAACGGCGAGGAGAACCGGGACGGCGAGAGCCACAACCGCTCCTGGAACTGCGGGATCGAGGGGCCGGCCGACGACTCGAAGGTGCTCGAGCTGCGTGCCAAGCAGCGCCGCAACTTCCTGGCCACGCTGATGCTCAGCCAGGGCGTGCCGATGATCTCGCACGGTGACGAGCTCGGCCGCACCCAGCAGGGCAACAACAACGCGTACTGCCAGGACGACGAGATCAGCTGGATCGACTGGGAGAACGCCGACGAGCAACTGCTGGAGTTCGCCCGCAAGCTGACCGCGTTCCGGCACCGCCACCAGGTGTTCCAGCGCCGCCGGTTCTTCACCGGGCTGCCGGTGACCGCGCGTGGTGGCGGCGACCCGCTGCCGGATCTGGAGTGGTTCACCCCGGACGGGCGGCAGATGGCCGGCGACGACTGGGGCAACGACTTCGGGCGGGCGGTCGCGCTCTTCGTCAACGGCGAGGGCATCCGCGAGCGCGGGCAGTACGGCCAGCGCCACGTCGACAGCTCGTTCCTGCTCTTCTTCAACGCGCACGACGCGCCCATCGAGTTCGCCACGCCTCCCGCGGAGTACGGGGAGAAGTGGGAGAAGGTCATCGAAACCGCCGAGCCGTCCCCGGATCGCCCGTCGGTCGTGGAGGCCGGCCACAAGCTCTGGGTCCCGGACCGGTCCATCATCGTGCTCGACAGGACGGTTTAATGCGCCCGAGCAGTACTTACCGAGTTCAGATCCGTCCCGACTTCCCTCTCTCGTCTACTGCCGAGCTCGCTGACTACCTGGCCGACCTCGGCGTGAGCCACCTCTACTCCGCGCCGCTGCTGACCGCGACGCCCGGTTCCGAGCACGGCTACGACGTCGTCGACCACACCCAGGTGAGCCCGGCACTGGGCGGCAACTCCGGGCTCCGCGGGCTTTCCGACGCGCTGAAGAACGCCGGGCTGGGCCTGGTCGTCGACATCGTGCCGAACCACGCCGGGGTCGCCGTCCCCAAGGCCAACCCCACGTGGTGGGACGTTCTGAAGAACGGTGACCGGTCCGGCTACGCGAAGTTCTACGACATCGACTGGAGTCTGTCTCTTATACACAT
>KL571340.1:40375-41052 GCA_000715855.1 Actinoplanes liguriensis | reverse complement strand
GTCTACTACGACAAGCGGTACCCGATCGCGGACGGGACCGGCGGCGGCAGCGCCCGCGAGGTGCACGACCGGCAGCACTACGAGCTGGTCAACTGGACCCGCGGCGACAGCGAGGTCAACTACCGGCGGTTCTTCGCGATCATCGACCTGGCCGCGCTGCGCGTCGAGGACCCGGAGGTCTTCGACGCCACCCACGCCGAGATCCTGCGCTGGGTGAACGAGGGCATGGTCGACGGCATCCGGGTCGACCACCCGGACGGGCTGCGTGACCCGGGCGCGTACTTCGAGCGGCTGCGCGCGGCCGCGCCGGACTCGTGGCTGGTCGTCGAGAAGATCCTGGAGCCGGGCGAGCACCTGCCGCGCTGGCCGGTCGACGGCACCACCGGATACGACGCGATGGCCGAGGTCTGCGGCGTCTTCGTGGATCCCGGGACGGAACCCTTCTTCGACACCCTCGACCACTACCTGACCGGGACCACCACGACGTTCCAGAACCTGGTGCACGACACCAAGCTCGACGTCGCCACCCGGATGCTGGCCGCCGAGCTCGGGCGGATGTCCCGCCTCGTGCCGGAGATCGAGGACGCGCCGCGCGCCCTCGCCGAGCTCGCCGCGTGCTTCCCGGTCTATCGCTCCTACCTGCCGGCCGGGTCGCGCCACCTCGCACAGGCTCGCTC
>KL571340.1:39457-40219 GCA_000715855.1 Actinoplanes liguriensis | reverse complement strand
GGCTCGCTCCGAGGCGGGCCGCCGGCGTCCGCAACTGATCAGCGTCTTCGACCGGTTGCTCGGCCGGTTGCGCAATCCCGCCGACGAGCTCGCGATCCGGTTCCAGCAGTACACCGGCGCGGTGATGGCCAAGGGCGTCGAGGACACCGCGTTCTACCGCTGGACCAGGTTCGCGGCCCGCAACGAGGTCGGCAACGACCCGGCGAAGTTCGGCGTCACCGCGGACGAGTTCCACGAGTGCGCGCAGACGCGGCAGCACGACTGGCCGGACTCGATGACGTCGCTGAGCACCCACGACACCAAGCGCAGCGAGGACGTCCGGGCCCGGCTGGCGGTGCTCGCCGAGGTGCCCGGCGACTGGACCGAGGTGGTGCGCCGATGGGTCCGGGCCGCCCCGCTCCCGGACCCCTCACTCGCGCACCTGATCTGGCAGGTGGCGGTCGGCTCGTGGCCCATTTCCAAAGACCGATTGCTCGCGTACGCCGTGAAGGCCGCCCGTGAAGCGGGTGTCGCCACCACGTGGCAGCACCCCGACGAGTCCTTCGAGAACGCGGTGCGCGCGATGATCGACAAGATCTACGACGACCCGGCGCTGCATCGGGAAGTGTCCGATTTCGCCGCGTCGATCACGCCGCCCGGCTGGTCGAACTCGCTCGGCCAGAAGCTGGTGCAGCTGGCCATGCCCGGGGTGCCCGACGTCTACCAGGGCACCGAGCTGTGGGACTTCTCGCTGGTCGACCCGGACACTGTCTCTTATACACA
>KL571340.1:37077-39276 GCA_000715855.1 Actinoplanes liguriensis | reverse complement strand
CTGCTGGCCCGTCTCGACGACGGGTGGCAGCCGCCGGTCGACGACACCGGCGCGGCCAAGCTGCTGGTGGTCAGCCGGACCCTGCGGCTGCTCCGCCAGCGGCCCGAGCTGTTCACGTCGTACCGGCCGGTCTTCGCCGAGGGCCGGGTCGGTGAGCACGTCCTCGCCTTCGACCGGGGCGGCGTCGTGGCGGTCGCCACCCGGCTCCCGGTCGGATTGTCACGCCACGGCGGATGGCACGACACCACGCTGTCACTCGACGGACATAGTTGGACGGAAGTGTTCACGAACGCCAGCTACGGTGGTAATCGCCTGGCCGTCGCCGATCTCCTGCAGACCTATCCCGTCGCTCTCCTGGTGAAAGAATGACTAGTTTCGATGTCTGGGCGCCGGAGAAGTCGCCCAAGCTGCGCCTGGGTGACCGGGAGCACGAGATGGAGCAGGGGGACGGCGGCTGGTGGCACCTGGACGTGCCCGACGCCGGCCCCGGTGCGGACTACGCGTTCGTCCTGAAGGACGTGGAGAACCCGGTTCCGGACCCGCGGTCGGCCTGGCAGCCGCAGGGCGTGCACGGGCCCAGCCGGGTCTACGACCACGACGCGTTCACCTGGACCGACCAGTCGTGGACCGGACGTCAGGTGCCCGGGTCGGTGCTCTACGAGATGCACATCGGGACGTTCACGCCGGCCGGCACGTTCGACGCCGCGATCGAGCGGCTCGACCACCTCGTCGACCTCGGTGTGGACCTGGTCGAGCTGCTGCCGGTGAACGCATTCAACGGCGTCTACAACTGGGGTTACGACGGGGTCTGCTGGTTCGCGCCGCACGAGGCGTACGGCGGGCCGGACGGCCTCAAGCGCTTCGTCGACGCGGCCCACGGCAAGGGCCTGGGCGTGGTGCTCGACGTGGTCTACAACCACTTCGGCCCGTCCGGGGCGTATGCGCCGATGTTCGCGCCCTACCTCAGCACCGGCTCCAACACGTGGGGCAGCTCGCTCAACCTGGACGGTCCGGGGTCCGGCGAGGTGCGGCGCTACATCGCCGACAGCGTGCTGATGTGGCTGCGTGACTACCACGTGGACGGGCTGCGGCTGGACGCCGTGCACGCGCTGCACGACGAGGGCGCGGTGCACCTGCTGGAGCAGCTCGCGGTCGAGGTGGAGTCGCTCTCCACGGCGCTGCGGCGGCCGCTGTCGCTGATCGCCGAGTCCGACCTGAACGACCCCAAGCTGATCACCCCGCGGGAGGGCGGCGGCTACGGGCTGCACGCCCAGTGGGACGACGACGTGCACCACGCCTTGCACACGCTGCTGACCGGGGAACGCCAGGGCTACTACGAGGACTTCGGGTCGCTCGACGTGCTGCGGACGGTGCTGGAGGGCGCGTTCTTCCACGCCGGCACGTGGTCGTCGTTCCGGAACCGCCGGCACGGGCGCCCGGTCGACCGGCAGCGCACCGCCGGGCACCGGTTCGTCGCGTTCCTGCAGAACCACGACCAGATCGGCAACCGGGCGGTCGGTGACCGGCTCACCGCGACGCTCTCGCCCGGGCTGCTGCGGGTCGGGGCGACGCTGCTGCTCACCTCGCCGTTCACGCCGATGCTGTTCATGGGCGAGGAGTGGGCGGCCACCAGCCCGTGGCAGTTCTTCACCAGCCACCCCGAGCCCGACCTCGCCGCCGCCGTGCAGAACGGGCGGCGCCGCGAGTTCGCCCGGCACGGCTGGGCCGAGGCCGAGGTGCCCGACCCGCAGGATCCGGCGACCTTCGAGCGGTCCAAGCTGGACTGGTCGGAGCTGGGCAAGCCGGGTCACTCCGAGATGCTCGCGCTCTACAAGAAGCTGATCCGGCTGCGCCGCCAGGTGCCCGACCTGACCGATCCGTGGCTGTCCGACGTCGAGGTCTGGCACGGGGACCAGTTCGTGGTGATCCGCCGCGGGCGGCACGCGGTCGCCGTGAACCTCGCCGGGACGCCGCAGACGGTGAGCCTGCGGGCGGTGCCGTCGGCCGTGCTGCTGGCGACCGCCGAAGGCGTGGTGCTCGAACGCGACCGGGTCGTTCTGCCGCCGGAGAGCGCTGTCGTCGTCCGCACCTCCCGCTGACGGTTTTGTGCTCGGGCAACGCCCACCGCACGGATGATGTGGCCGGCAGCCCACCACCGCGTGGTTTGTGCCCTGACCGTGCCCACCCACGGAGGTCGCC
>KL571340.1:36038-36858 GCA_000715855.1 Actinoplanes liguriensis | reverse complement strand
GGAGCGGCGGCCTGGACCACAGCGGAGATAGGACATCAGGCTCTTGAAGTTGATCTTTTGGGTGGAGATCCTGCTTGAGTGAGTCCGGCACTATGTGCCGGTGGAGAACGTGCCTGGGGATCTGCTGGGTCAGCCGGAGGAGCCGGCGCCGACAAAGGGGCGCTGGTATGACAACTGCGACTGCGATCCCGGGTGTTGTGA
Source organism: Actinoplanes liguriensis (assembly GCA_000715855.1). Lineage (GTDB taxonomy): Bacteria > Actinomycetota > Actinomycetes > Mycobacteriales > Micromonosporaceae > Actinoplanes > Actinoplanes liguriensis. Next base: position 36,657 of record KL571340.1, on the reverse strand, counting down.
GGTTCTGTCCTGCGATGTTCCCGGATGTGATCTGTTCCGGTTGAGCTCGCTGCTGACGGTCGTCGCGCTGCTCGGGCATCGGTCCACCGCGCGACCGGCGGAACGGGCGGTCGTGGCGGCCATCCGGGGCTATCGGAAAGTCTCTCCACGGCTTCCGACGCGGTGCCGATTCCAGCCCACGTGCAGTGCCTATGCCTTGACGGCGATTCAGCGGTACGGCCTCGGCAAGGGCCTGCGTCTTGCCGCCGCGCGACTCCGAAGGTGTGGTCCACGGGTTCCGCTCGGCACCGGGGATCCCGTGCCGTGACCTGATGGTGCACGATGGCCCGATCGGAACAGTGGGGAGGGCCGATGGGGGAGCCTGTGGACGGGACCTCGCGAGGTCCGGCATCGACGCCGGGTGCTTCGTCGGCTTCGTCAGATTCGCCGGTTACACCGGTTTCACCCGCGCGGCCGAGTCCGAGCGCTCCTCTGCCGCGCCCGGCGCCCGGCGCCACGCCGACCCTGGGGGACCTGGCGGCCGGGATTCCGCCGCAGTTGCGCCGGGTGTGGAAGTTCCGCAAACGGACCGTCGAGGACATCGCGGCGCGCGACATCGCCGTGCAGGAGGCCGTCGACG
>KL571340.1:31867-35810 GCA_000715855.1 Actinoplanes liguriensis | reverse complement strand
TGACGCTGGTGCGGCTGCTGGTGGGCGGGCCGCCGTCGATCGCTGACCTGCGGGCGCAGGTCCGGAGTCGACTCGTGGCCGATGCTGACGGTGGGCGTCAAAGACGATCAGTACGGCACGGCCTACTACAACAAGGACGAGGGCACCTGGCGCGGGTTCGACATCGACATCGCGTACATGATTGCGGAGGATCTCGGTTTCGGCCGGGATCAGGTCAAGTTCTACGGGATGGAGTCCGAGGACCGGGCCCGGATGCAGGCGACCGACGAGAACGGCAAGCGGGTGCCGGTCAAGATGGTGATCGCCAGCTACAGCATCACCGCTGATCGTGAGGCCATGGCCGGGGTGATGTTCTCGCAGGCCTACCTCTACACCGAGCAGTCGGTGATCACGTTGAAGGGGCACAAGGCGGTCGCCTCGCTCGAGGACTTCCGCGGGCAGAAAGTCTGCTCGCTCTCCACCGCGACGAGTGAGACCGCGCCGCGGAAAGCCGGCGCTGTCGTCGTCTCGAAGAACCGGGTCCGTGAGTGCTTCGATCTTCTTGACCACAAGGAGGTCGACGCGGTCAGCACCGATGCGGCGATTCTCGCCGGATGGAAGTACAAATTTCCCGATAAATACGACCATTGGGACCTCGGCCTGGACGCGACCGAGGCGTGGGGCGTCAACGTGGGTGACAATCCGGCGCTGAAGAAACTCGTCGACGTCACTCTCTACCGGTCCTATGCGGACCCGCACGACGGCCGGTGGGAGCAGGCCTACCGGGACAACCTGCAGGTCGAGACCCCGGCGAACAAGAACACGCCGATAGCGGTCGCCGAGCAGCCCCGGGTGACCCGGCCGGACGTGCGTGAGCTTCCCTGGGAAAGCCTGCTGCAATGAGCAGCGACATCTTCACCAAGGGGCCGGTGATCGCGCCGCGGCGGCGGCGGTCGCAGCTGAACTGGCTGTTCACCGTGCTGCCGGCGTTCCCGCTGATGCTGCTCGTGCTGCGGCTCTGGTACCTGAGCCGGCAGGACCTGCCGACGATGCTGCTGCTGGTGCAGTACATCAACCCGCTCGGCATGATCAGCGCGCTCTTCATCACGCTCAGCTGGGCGATCCCGGCGGTGATCCTGACCCTGCGGGTGCTCGGCGGCATCCTGCTGGTGAGCAAGCCGGGCGACGCCGGGCGCTCCCCGATCGCGGTCGCCGCGCTGCGGATGCCGGACTGGGTGGTGCTGACCGCCATCCTGATCGCCGGCTTCACCTGGCAGCTGCGACTGCTTCCGACGCTGGAGATGCTGATCGTCGCGGTGCTCGGGCTCACCGCGGTGCAACGGCTGCGCGCCGGACCCTGGGCGATGTACTGGATCACACTGTGGGTGCCGATTCTCACCGGCGTACTCACCTGGGTCTTCTTCTGGCCCGGGGTGGTGGCCGCGGTCCGCGGCGGCGAGTACAGCACCGCGATCCTGCTCGGCGTGCCGCCGCTGCTCGGTCCGCTGCTCACCGGGCCGGTCCCGGCCGGCTGGGCGCGGCTGGTCACACACTGGCCGGCGACCACCGCGGCGATGGCGCTGCCGATCGTGGTCGGCGTCGTGTTCCTGCGCGCGCCGGTGCTGCCCAGCAGCGCGATCGAGGTCGGCCCGGAAGGCGGCCCGGTCCGCGAGGTGATCGTCGGTCAGCTCATCGCGGTCGACGACACCTCCACGACGATGCTGCTGGCGACCGGTGAGGTCAAATTCGTCTCCAACGGCGAGGTACGGTCGAAGACCCTCTGCCCCGAGCCGGTGCGTCCCCCGGAGAGCGCCGTGGCGGTCCGCGGCTGGCCGGTGGAGGAAACCGTACTGGAATGGATCGCACCGACACGGAAGGTGACCGAAATCGATTCCCGGTGCCTAGGGCGGCCACATGTCCCGGCGTGAGTGTATTTTCGACGACGACATGTGCGACATGCCGCCCACCACGTGCAGACAGCCAGCCATCGACCTGGCAGGCTGCACGCCATGACCTTGCACCTTCGGTGGGCGGCCGTCACCGACCAAGGACACGTCCGGACCAACAACGAGGACGGTCACTACGCCGGTGACCAGCTTCTCCTCGTTGCCGACGGCATGGGCGGCATGGCCGCCGGCGATCTCGCCAGCCGGATGACGGTGGAGTCCATGGTCGCGCTCGATGTGCCGATCGACACAGACCAGCAGATGGACGCGCTGCACAAGGGCCTGGAGCTGGCCAACCGGCGGATCGCCGAGACGGTCGCGGCCGACCCTTCGCTGCAGGGGATGGGCACCACACTGACGGCGGTGCTCTTCAACGGCGAGCGGGCCGCCATGGCCCACGTCGGTGACTCCCGGGCGTACCTGCTCCGCGACGGCCGGCTGAACCAGCTGACCAAGGACGACACGTACGTGCAGATGCTGGTCGACCAGGGCCTGATCAAGCCCGAGGAGGCGGCCGGGCATCCACGCCGCGCCGTGGTGACGCGGGTGCTGCAGGGTGAGCCGGTCAGTCCGGCGTACGTGATCGTCGAGCCGCAGGCAGGCGACCGCTGGCTGCTCTGCAGCGACGGCCTGACGGGTGTCGTGAACGATGCGACCATCGAAGAAGAGATGCGGATCGTTCCCGATCCCAAAGCCTGCGCGGAGAGGCTCGTCGATCTCGCGTTGCGCGGCGGGGGACCGGACAACGTCACGGTGGTCATCGCCGACGTGACCGACGGGGACTGAGCCGGTATTTTCATCCGGCCGTGGATCATGCCCGCGGCCCGGACACTGGTGGTGATCACGACGGCGCGCTTGATCGGGACTGTGGCGCTCGCCCTCGCGGTGGTCGCGGTCGGTGAGCTCGTGGGTGCGCCCCGGCTCTACACCGACACCGCGCAACTCGCCGCGGGCGCGATCGCGGCCTGGGCCTGCCTGGTCGCGGCCCGCCGCCGGGCCGGCATTCCGCGGAACTGGCGACTCCTCGCCGCCGGTGGACTCATCGCCTGGTCGGCGGTCCGGGCCTGGTGGGTGATCCAGGACGTGGCCGGCCGCGACCGGCTCGACCATCCGTCGGTCTTCGACATCGGCTTCGTGGTGCTGCCCGCGTGCATGCTCGCCGGGCTGCTCGGCGTCACCCGGACCAGACCGCGGCCGGTGCCGACCTCCCCGCGGCGGGACCAGATCGCCCTGCTCATCGACAGCGTGCTGATCACCGGCTCGGTGCTGGCGCTCTGCTGGACGTCGTCGTGCCTGAGCGGGATCGCGGACTGGGCGTCGCTGGGCTGGTGGGTGGCCGCCTACCCGATCGCCGACCTGGTGCTGTTCACGATGGTGGTGCTGCTGCTCACCACCCGGCCCGACTCGCCGGCCGGGCGCCGGCCGCTGGTCCTGGTCGGGGCGGCGCTGCTGGCGTTCGGGACGGCCGACAGCGTACGGCTGCTCGGGATCGGACCGGACTGGCTGCAGGTCACCGGGCACCTGCTCGGTCCGGCGCTGATCGCGCTGGCGGCGCTCAGCCCGGCGCGGACGAAACCCCTGCCGCAAGACGTGACGGCGGTGCAGCGCGACTGGTTCCACCTGCTGCTGCCGTACGTTCCGGTGCTGGTCACCGGGGTCGTGCTGCTCGTGCGGACGGCCACCGGGGACCCGCTGACGCCGTTCCAGGCCTACCTCGGCTGGCTCGGGCTCGGGCTCGTGGTGACCCGGCAGATGATCACCATCCTGGACAACACCGTGCTGCTCGACCGGGTGGCGGAGACCCAGCGGCGGCTGCACCATCAGGCGTACCACGATCCGCTGACCGGGCTCGCGAACCGGGCCCTCTTCCGGGAACGCCTGGTCCTGGCCCTCGACGCCAACCAGCACCGGGGAACACCGGTGGCGGTGCTCTTCGCGGACCTCGACGACTTCAAACTGATCAACGACACGTACGGGCATGCGCTCGGCGACCGGGTGCTGCACTGTCTCTTATACAC
>KL571340.1:30748-31631 GCA_000715855.1 Actinoplanes liguriensis | reverse complement strand
TCAGAGATGTGTATAAGAGACAGAGACCTGGTGGCGCGGCTGGGTGGGGACGAGTTCGCGGTCGTCCTGGACCAGAGCGACATCGTCGCCGCGGCGCCGCCGGAAACGGAGTCGAGACTGCGGCGGCAACGGCGGTACGTGCTGTCGGCGGCCGGGATCAAAGTGTCCGGGCGGTGGCCCTCCGAGGTGCGGTCGCCGGCTCGGCGGCGTACCGATCTGCTGGCGGCCGAACCTGTGCCCAACGGGGTGGTGGTCAACGGCCGGGCCGCCCCGGTTCCCTCACCGCGTCCCGGCGTGGGCCCCGGGCTCGTCGCGGAGGCGGTGGTTCCCGGGTCTCACGCTGCTGCCGACGGCCCTGGTCCGGTTTATGGCCCTTCGTCCGTTGCGGCCTCCCCGCCGGCTCCCGGATCCCCCGCGGGTTCCGGCTCTGACGCGGTGGCCGCGGTTTCTGAGGCCGGCCTGATGGCCGGGGTTCCGGGTTCCGGCTCTGACGCGGCGGCCGGGGTCTCGGGCGCCGGCTCTGACGCGGTGGCCGCGGTTTCTGAGGCCGGCATGATGGCCGGGGTCTCGGGCGCCGGTTCCGGGACGGCGGCGGATCGGGCCTGGGTGGCAGAGGCGGAAGGAATCGGGGAGCGGGTGCTTGCCGCGCTACGCGAGCCGTACCTGATCGACGGCCGCGCGGTCAGCGTCGGCGCCAGCATTGGCCTGGTCGTGGCCGAACCCGGCGACCGCCTCTCCGCCGACCTGCTGTTGCGCCGGGCCGACGCCGCCATGTACGCGGTCAAGCGCCGCGGCAAAGGCGCGCTGATCCGCTACACCGGCCCGGTCCACGGCCCGAACGCCGACCTCCCGCAACTGCTGGCTCTGTCTCTTATACACATCT
>KL571340.1:29786-30527 GCA_000715855.1 Actinoplanes liguriensis | reverse complement strand
CAGCGGAGGCAGCCCCGCCGCGGCCGGCTTCGAAGTCTTCTACCAGCCGATAGTCCGTCTCAGCGACCACGCGACGGTGGCCGTCGAGGCACTGGCCCGCTGGACCGACCCGGTCGCCGGGCCGGTTCACCCCGACGTCTTCGTCACCATGGCCGAACGCACCGGCCTGGTCTCCGCGATCGACGACTTCGTGCTGAACCAGGCCTGCGCCGACGCCCAGGCCCTAGCCGAACGGTTCGGCCGCCCGATCGCCGTGCACGTCAACGTCTCCGCCGGCCGGCTCGGCCAGCAGAGCCTGGAGGACGCCGTCGACGCCGCCCTGGCCCGGCACGCGATGCCGCCGGCCCGGCTGGTCGTCGAGATCACCGAGACCCTCCGTATCCCGGACCTGCCCCGCGCCGCCGCGATGGTCGAACGCTTCCGTGCCCGCGGCGTCCGGGTCGCGCTGGACGACTTCGGCAGCGGGTACAACGCGCTCGCCCAACTCCACGGCATGCCGGTGGACACGGTGAAGCTCGACTCGACCCTGACCGACGTCGACACCGCTCCGGACCGCGCCGGCGCGCTCTGCCGCTCAGTCCTCGCGATCTGCGCCGACCTGGGCATCACGGTGGTCGCCGAGGGCATCGAGACGGGCGAACGCGCGGCGGCACTCTCCGGCCTCGGCTGCCCGCTGGGCCAGGGCTACCTCTTCGGCCCCCCAGCCCGGCTCGCCGACCTCGGCCTCCCCACCCCCAAGCC
>KL571340.1:29351-29573 GCA_000715855.1 Actinoplanes liguriensis | reverse complement strand
AGCCGGCCCCCTGACCCCCACAGTGCCACCGCCAGCCCGTCGGCCGGCCGCGAAGCCAGGGCTGGGTGCGCTTGGCCCCGGGCTCAACATTGAGGCGGGCAGAGCGGGCTTGGGGACCCCGAGGTCGGTGGGAGACCTCCTCTCGTTCGCCGGACGGGCAACTCGTCGGTTGGTGGTGGGCGAACTTGTCAGTGCGGGGGCGAACTCGTCGGAGTGGCGGGG
>KL571340.1:22241-29060 GCA_000715855.1 Actinoplanes liguriensis | reverse complement strand
TGCGGGGGCGAACTCGTCGGAGTGGCGGGGCGAATTTGTCAGGGGCGGCGGGCGAAGACGTGGGTCAGGGCCGCGACGCCGCGATAGGGGTCGGTGGATCCGGCGCGCGTCTCGGCGTTCAGGATCTGGGCCAACTCCTCGGCGGCGGGCAGTGGAGCATCGTCGGGGACGGTGTCGGTGAAGACGCGGACGCCGTACCAGCGGTAGACCTCGAGACCACGAGCGCTCAACGCCGCGGTCAGGTCGGCCAGGCGGTCGGCGCGGGCGGGGATGCCCAGGCGATTGCCGTAGGCCGGACTGTCGAACGCCGCCAGCGCCTTCGGCCAGTCGCCGAGCAGGCCGGACCGCATCGCCAGGCCGTCGGCGTTGCGGACCAGCAGGGACAGGACACCGCCGGGCGCCAGCATCCGGGCCAGGTCGGTCAGGATCGGGCCGGGGTCGGGGAAGTACATCAGCAGCCCGTGGCAGAGCACCGTGTCGAAGCAACCCGGCGAGAACGTCCCCGCGAGCCGGGTCGCGTCGGCCCGGACGACCTGGACCCGGTCGCGGACCTTCGCCGGCTCGTCGGCGAGCGAACGGCTCAACTCGGCGAGCATCTTCTCGGACGAGTCCAGGGCGGTCACGTCGTAACCGAGCCGGGCCAGGCGCAAGGCCTGGGTGCCCTGCCCGCATCCCACGTCCAGGACTCTCGGGGCGCCGGGTCTCAGGTGCTCGGACAACTGCGTGGCCACCACCTCCTGACGCACCACTTGGCGCAGTGTGCCCAACCGGGCCAGCCAGGTCGTCTCGGCCGGGGTGAAGGTGCTCGGCATCGGGGTTTCTCCTCTCGGTGCCGCTGACCGCTTCAGGTCAGCGCGAACGGGGGTTGGCGCGGCGGGTCGGTGGGGCCGCCAACGGGTCCTCCGGCCAGGGGTGACGTGGGTAGCGGCCGCGCATCTCGGCGCGCACCTGCGGATAGCCCTGCGCCCAGAACGACGCCAGATCGCTGGTCACCGCGACCGGCCGGCCCGCCGGGGAGAGCAGGTGCAGCAGGACCGGGACCCGACCGTCGGCCAGGCGTGGCGCGTCCCGCCAGCCGAACGCCTCCTGCACCTTCACCGCGAGGACCGGAGCGGCCGGGTCGGAGTAGTCGACCCGGATCTGGGAGCCGCTCGGCACCGGCAACCGTTCCGGGGCGACCTCGTCCAGCCGCCCGGCCACCGACCACGGCACGAGTCGTCGCAGAGCGGACGCCACGTCGAGTTTTGCCAGGTCGGCGCGGCGCCGGGCGGAGCCGAGATCGAGCCACCGTTCGGCGTGCTCGAGCAGCGCGGCGTCGGAGACGTCGGGCCAGGGCTCGCCGAGGGCGGCATGCGCGAACGCCAGCCGGGTGCGTAGCTCCTCGGCCGCACGGCTCCAGGTCAGCAAGCTCAGGCCGGTGCCGCGCAGGCCGGTCAGCAGCGCCTCGTGCAGTGCGGCGGGCGGTGGGTCGGTGAGCCGGACGCTGGTCAGCGTGATCGCGCCGAGCCGCCGCACCCGCCGGGCGACCACGTCGCCGTCGACCCAGCCGATCTCGGTCTCCTCGCTCAGCAGTGCTTCCGCGACCTCGCGCGCGGTCGGCTCGTCGAGTGGCGCGGCGCTGCGGATCCGTGCCGTGCGTGCGCCCGCGGCGCGGTCGGCGGTGGCCACGGCCAGCCACGGTGTGCCCGCCAGCGAGCTCTCGGGTGGCAGGTCGGCCGCGGTGCCACCGGCCATCAGGTAGGCCCGGCCGCCCGGCTCGCGGGCCAGCGCGACCCGCTCGGGGTAGGCGAGCCCGATCACCAGCCCGGTCGCCAGGTCATCGGCGATCCGAGCCGCCCCCGACCGGCGACCGGACGCCGGCCCGCCGGGCGGTTCGGGGGAGGCGGCCGCGGTCAGACGACGTACCTCCGAGAGCCAAGCGGAACCACCCGCGGCCCGAGCCCGCCGGACGGCCGCGACCAGGTCGTCCGTCGCGGTCCCGGTGTCGTCCAGAACCGCGATGATCTCCGCGGCCCGCCGGGCGCCGACCAGCTCGGCCCCGTCGAGCAGCGCACGGGCCAGGCGGGGATGCAGGCCTGCGCCGGCGAGAGCCCGGCCGCGCGCGGTCACCCGGCCGGAGTCGTCGACCGCGCCGAGATCGTGCAGGGTCGAGGTGGCAACGCGCAGCGCGCCCGCGGGCGGCTGGTCGGGCAGGGCCAGCCCGCTGCCGGACGGGTCACCCCAGAGCGCCAGGTCGAGGGCGAAACCGGTCAGGTCGGCCATCGCGATCTCCGGCTCGGGCTGTGCCGGCAGGCGATCGTGCTGAGCTTGCGACCAGCATCGATAGGCCCGGCCGGGGGCCTCGCGACCGGCTCGCCCGGCGCGCTGGATCGCCGACGATCGGGAGACCGGAACGGTCACCAGCGCACCCAGCCCGCGTGCGTGATCCATCCGCGGGACGCGGCTCAGACCGCAGTCGACCACCGCGCGCACGCCGGGCACGGTCAGGCTGCTCTCCGCGACAGCGGTGGCCAGCACGACGCGGCGGCGCGGGCCGGGACGCAGGGCGGCATCCTGCGCCGCACCGGACTGGCGGCCGTGCAGCGGCAACACGTCGGCCTCCAGACCGCGCAGCCGGTTGGCGACCGTCTCGATCTCGCGGGCGCCGGGCAGGAAGACCAGCACGTCACCGTCGCCCTCGGCGAGCGCACGGCGGGTGGTCGCGGCGACGTGGTCGAGCAGTTTCGGATCGACGCGCAGCCCGAGCGGCGGGGCGATCGGGCCGGGCGGCGGTGACCAGATCGTCTCGACCGGACGGGTGCGGGCGTGCGCGGTGAGGATCGGCCCGTCGAGCACCTGGGCCAGCCGGTCGGCGTCGGCCGTCGCGGACGTCGCCAGCAGGCGCAACTCGGGCCGGAGCACGCTGCGCACGTCGACCAGGAAGGCGAGCGCGAGGTCGGAGTCGAGGTGCCGCTCGTGGCACTCGTCGAGGATCACCGCGGTGACGCCGGCCAGCTCCGGATCGCGTTGCAGGCGGCGGACCAGCAGGCCGGTGGTGACGACCTCGACCACGGTGCGGCGGGAGACCCGGCGGTCGCCGCGCACCGCATAACCCACGCGCTCGCCGACCGCCTCGCCCAGCAGGGAGGCCATCCGGCGGGCGGCGGCCCGGGCGGCGACGCGGCGCGGCTCGGCCACGATCACCCGGCCCTCGCCGGCCAGGGCGAGCGGGACCAGCGTCGTCTTCCCGGTGCCGGGCGGCGCGACCAGGACCGCCGCGCCGGCCTCGGACAGCGTGGCGGCGACCTCCGGCAGCAGCTCGCGAACCGGAAGATCGGGCAGGGTCTCTGCGGGGATCAGCACGCGCCAAGTCTTGCCCATCCCACCGACAACTTCGTCGGGCCTGTGGACAACCCGGCGGTTGTCCACAGGCCCGTGTTTCGGCTCGGGGATCGTGGCAGGGTGGCCGTGTTAATTCTTCGCTCCGCCGGTGCGTGCGGCGGAGGCCGCCTGCTTGACTGATCCACACGAAAGAGGGGGTGACCCGATGACCGAGCTTGCGAGTGAGTCCACGAGCGCTGCCGCGATGACCGCGGTGCAGGCGTTCAACGCGCTGCCGGCCGAGCGCCTGCAGGAGCAGTTGCTGGCCTGCCTGGCGGCGCCGTCCTGGGGCGCCGGGCTCGCCGCCGGGCGGCCGTTCGCCGACCGGGCCGCGATCGTCGCCGCGGCGGATGCCGCGGCACGGGCGCTGACCTGGGACGAGGTCCTGCAGGGGCTGTCCGCGCACCCGCGCATCGGCGAGCGTGCGGCCGGTGAGTCACGCGAGGCCGCCTGGTCCCGGGCCGAGCAGTCGGCTGCCGCCCAGAGCGCCGACGACCGGACGAAGCAGGCGCTGATCGAGGCGAATCGGGAGTATGAGGAGCGGTTCGGCCACGTCTTCCTGATCTTCGCGAGCGGCCGCGGTCAGGCCGAGATCCTGGCCGCGGCCCGCGAGCGGCTGGGCAACGACGAGGCGGCCGAGCGGGCGATCGTCACGGACGAGCTTCGCAAGATCGCCGGCCTGCGGCTGGAGCGGGTGCTCGATGCCCTCTGACGGGAATGCCGCCGAGTTCCACACCCGGATCTCCACCCACATCCTGGACACCGGCACCGGTAACCCGGCCGTGGACGTCTACGTGCGGCTGGAGCGCCGCGACGCGGACGGCTGGCGGACCATCGACGAGGGGCACACCGACAAGGACGGCCGGCTGCGCTACCGCGTGCCGGTGCGGGACTGGCAGGCGGGCGGCTACCGGCTGCTCTTCTACGTCGAGCCCTATCTGGGCAAGGAGTGCTTCTTCCCGGAGATCACGGTCGCCTTCCACGTGCACGACCCGGAACGTCATTACCACGTGCCGCTGCTGCTCAACCGGTACGGCTACACCACCTATCGAGGGAGTTGACCCGTTGGCGATCGTGCTCGGACCGAATCGTTACGGCAAGGCGGAGACCAGGCTGGTCCGCGTGCACCGTGACGGTGACACGCACGGCCTGGTGGATCTCAACGTCAGCATCGCGCTCGCCGACGATCTGACCGCGACCCACCTGACCGGCGACAACTCCGGCGTGCTCCCGACCGACACGATGAAGAACACGGTGTACGCGTTCGCCAAGCAGCACGGCGTCGGCGAGCCGGAGTCGTTCGCGCTGCTCCTGGCCCGCCACTTCGTGAAGACGCAGGGCCAGGTCGAGTCCGCGAAGGTGAGCATCGAGTCCTTCGGGTGGGAGCGGCTCGGCCCGCACTCGTTCCAGCGGCGCGGCGACCACACGCGCACCACCACGGTCACCGTGACCGCGGAGTCGACCCAGGTCGTCTCCGGGATCACCGGTCTGGTGCTGATGAACACCACCGCGTCGGAGTTCCACGGTTTCGTGAGGGACCGCTACACCACGCTGCCGGAGACCACCGACCGCATCCTGGCCACCGCCGTCGACGCGAAGTGGCGGCACCTGTCCGACGACGCGGACTGGGGGAAGTCGTTCCAGGGTGCGGTGGATGCGATGACCGGCGCGTTCGTCAACACGTACAGCCTGTCGTTGCAACAGACCCTGATGTCGATGGGCACGATGGTGCTCAGCAGCCGCCCGGAGGTCGCGGAGATCCGGCTCACGCTGCCGAACAAGCATCACTACCTGGTCGATCTCTCGGTGTTCGACCTGACGAACGAGAACGAGGTGTTCATCGCGGGCGACCGGCCGTACGGGTTGATCGAGGGCACCGTGACCAGGGACGATGTGCCGGCCGCGACGACGGAGTGGTATCTGTGATCGTCATCGAGAACGCCGTGATCGCAACGGTCGACAGCGCCGGCACCGAATACACGAACGGTCATGTGGCGGTCGGCGACGACGGCCGGATCACCGCCGTCGGTCCCGGCACATCGGAAATGCCCGGTAGAAAGGTCGACGCCAAAGGCGGCCTGGTCACGCCGGGGCTGGTCAACACCCACCACCACCTCTACCAGTGGGCGACCCGGGGGCTCGCCCTCGACGAGACCCTGTTCGGCTGGCTGACCACCCTCTACCCGATCTGGGGCCGCCTGGACGCGGAGATCGTCGGCGCGGCGGCCGGCGCCGGCCTGGGCTGGCTCGCGCTTTCGGGCTGCACCACGACGATGGACCACCACTACGTCTTCCCGCGGGACGGCGGCGACGTCCTGGAGGCGGAGATCCGGGCGGCCCAGCGGGTCGGGTTGCGCTTCCATCCGACCCGCGGCTCGATGGACCTGAGCCAGAAGGACGGCGGCCTTCCGCCGGACCACGTCGTCGAGGACACCGACGAGGCCCTGGCCGCGACCGAGGCGGCGATCGACCGGTGGCACGACCCGTCGCCCGAGGCGATGCTGCAGATCGCGGTCGCGCCCTGCTCCCCGTTCTCGGTCACCACCCGGCTGATGGAGGAGGCCGCGGTCCTGGCCCGGCGCAGGGGCGTCCGGCTGCACACGCACCTCGCCGAGACCGACGACGAGGAGGAGTTCTGCATCAAGCAGTTCGGCTGCACCCCGGTGGAGTACGCGGAGCGCGTCGGCTGGCTCGGCGACGACGTGTGGCTCGCGCACGGCGTGCACCTGGACGATGCGGCGATCGCCAAGCTCGGCGCGACCGGCACGGGCGTGGCCCACTGCCCGAGCTCCAACGCTCGCCTCGGGGCGGGCATGGCCCGGGTGCGTGAGTTGGTGGACAACGGCGTACCCGTCGGATTGGGGGTCGACGGCGCGGCGTCGCAGGAGGTCTCGCATCTGGGGGCGGAGTTGCGGCAGGCGCTCTACACCGCGCGGATGCGAGGTGGTCCGAAGGCGATGGATGCCCGGGAGGCGCTGCGGTTGGGCACCATGGGCGGCGCGCGCTGTCTCGGCCGGCAGGAGCACCTCGGCTCGATCGAGGTCGGCAAGCTGGGTGACCTGGTGATGTGGCAGCTCGACGGGCTGGGTCACGACGGCATCGACGACAAGGTGGCGGCGCTGGTCTTCGGCCCGCCGGCCCGGGTCGAGCTGGCGCTGGTCGGTGGGGAGCCGGTGGTCGAGCGGGGCGAGTTGGTCAACGCGGACGAGGAGACTCTGACCCGGGAGGCCCGCCGGGCGCACCGTCGTCTTCTCACGGCGGAAACGTGAGTGTGATGTTCTTGGCTCTCTCGACCGCTTGCGCGCGACGACGCCACCACTACGCTACGCGGGAGTAACCACACCGAGAGGAGCCGTCAACGATGACTGAGATCCTGTCCGACGAGGCCGTGGCGTTCGTCGCCGACCTGAATCGCCGGTTCCGGCCGCGCCGCAACGAGCTCCTGTCTCTTATACACAT
>KL571340.1:14873-22053 GCA_000715855.1 Actinoplanes liguriensis | reverse complement strand
CTTCCTCGCCGAGCCCGCCGACATTCGCGCCGCCGAGTGGTCCGCGCCGCCGGCGCCCGCCGATCTGCGGGACCGCCGCGTCGAGATCACCGGGCCGACCGAGCGCAAGATGACCATCAACGCGCTGAACTCGGGCGCCAAGGTGTGGCTGGCCGACCTCGAGGACGCCAACACCCCGCACTGGTCCAATGTGGTCGACGGGCAGCAGAACCTGTACGACGCGATCCGCCGCACGATCTCGCTGGAGACCGAGAAGAAGACGTACGAGCTGAACGGTGGTCCCTACCCGACCATCGTGATGCGGCCCCGCGGCTGGCACCTCGACGAGCGTCACCTGCCGGTCGACGGCGAGCCGGCCGTCGGCGCCCTGGTCGACTTCGGGCTCTACTTCTTCCACAACGCCAAGGAGCTGCTCGAACGCGGCAGCGGGCCGTATTTCTACCTGCCGAAGATGGAGTCCCACAAGGAAGCCGCCCTGTGGAACGACGTCTTCACGTACGCGCAGGAGGCCCTTGACGTTCCGGTCGGCACGATCCGCGCCACCGTGCTGATCGAGACGATCCCGGCCGCGTTCGAGATGGAGGAGATCCTCCACGCGTTGCGCCCGCACATCTCGGGCCTGAACGCCGGCCGCTGGGACTATCTGTTCAGCATCATCAAGTATTTCCGTGACAACCCGCGGATGATCCTGCCGGACCGCGCCGCGGTGACGATGACCGCGCCGTTCATGCGGGCCTACTCCGAGCTGCTCGTCTCGACCTGCCACAAGCGTGGCGCGTTCGCGATGGGCGGGATGGCCGCGTTCATCCCGAGCCGCCGCGACCCGCAGGTCAACGAGGTCGCGCTCGCGAAGGTCAACGAGGACAAGGAGCGCGAGGCCGGCGACGGTTTCGACGGCTCCTGGGTGGCCCACCCCGACCTGGTGCCGGTCTGCCAGGCGATCTTCGACCGGGTGCTCGGCGACAAGCCGAACCAGCTGGACCGCCAGCGCCCGGACGTCGCGGTCGACGCGCGTGACCTGCTCGACGTCGCGAGCCTGGACGCCCAGGTCACCGAGGCCGGGCTGCGCAACAACGTCAACGTCGCCCTGCAGTATCTGGAGGCGTGGCTGCGCGGCAACGGTGCGGTGGCGATCCACAACCTGATGGAGGACGCCGCCACCGCGGAGATCTCCCGCTCGCAGATCTGGCAGTGGATCCACAACGGCGTGAAACTGCCGGACGGCACCCCGATCACCGCCGAGCTGGTCGCCCGGATCGAGGACGAGGAGCTCGTCAAGATCAAGGCGGCAGCGGGTGAGGGTGGCCGCTTCGAGGACGCCCGCAAGCTGTTCGAGCGGGTCGCCCTCGCCGACGACTTCGCCGACTTCCTGACCACCGCGGCCTACGACTCGATCGACTGACCCAGGGATTCACATGCGCCTGTCCGATCATGACCATGCCGAGATCGACGGGCGCCTCGCCGCCCACGACGCGTTCCTCCGGGCTCGGTACCCGGGGGAACGCGCCGGGCGGCAACCGGTGCACACGGTCTACGTCCCGGCCGACAGGCTGGCCCGGTTCCGTGACTGGGGCACGATCGCGCTGTCCACGATGGATCAGCATGACTTCCCGTGGGACGATCCCGCGGTCCGTGACAAGCTGGCCCGCGAGCCGATCGAGGACCTGCGCGTCGACTTCGAGGACGGTTACGGCGTCCGCGACGACGACCAGGAGGACGCCGCAGTCCGCGAGGCCGCCGCGATCCTGCGTGACGGGCCCCGGCCGCCGTTCGTCGGCCTGCGGATCAAGTCGTTCGAGGCCGCGACGCGGCGTCGCGGGCTGCGCACCCTCGATCTGTTCCTGGAGGCGTACGGGGAAGAGGTCACCGTCACGCTGCCGAAGGTCAGCGATCCGGCTCAGGTCGAGGCGATGGTCACCGTCTGCGAGAAGCTGGAGCGGAGCCCGGGGGCCCTCACGTTCGAGATCCAGATCGAGCTGCCCTCGGCGGTGCTCGCCGCGGACGGGACGGCCACCGTCGCCCGGCTGATCACGGCCGCTCAGGGGCGGTGCACCGGCCTGCACTACGGAACGTACGACTACAGCGCCGCCGCCGGGGTGGCCGCGGCGTACCAGTCGATGGAGCACCCGGCCGCCGACTACGCCAAGGCGGTCATGCAGGCCGCCGCCGCGCAGACCGGCGTGCGCCTCTCCGACGGCTCCACCAACATCCTCCCGGTCGGCGCCCGCGACGACGTGCACGCCGCCTGGCAGTTGCACCACCGGCTGGTCCGGCGTTCCCTGGAGCGCGGCTTCTACCAGGGCTGGGACCTGCATCCCGCCCAGTTGCCCAGCCGGTACGCGTCGACCTACGCGTTCTTCCGCGACGGCCGGGATACGGCGGTGACCCGCCTGGAGCGTTACCTGGACCGGCAGGACAGCGGGATCATGGACGAGCCGGCCACCGCCCGGGCCCTCGCCGGGTACCTGTTGCGCGGCCTCGACTGCGGGGCGCTGACCGACGCCGGCTTCCCCCGCGAGCGGCTCACCCAGCTCAGATAGGCCAGGTTCCGAAAAAGGCCGATGACCTCGAACCATTACGCTCCGGATACGTACTCCCAGTCATAGCCGGGAGGCGATTACGGTGCGACACGAACCGGTACGGACCTGGTATCAGCCATGGAGACAGCGATGCTCGTGCGGGTGCGCCTGGTACCCGTGCCCGGACGCGGCGACGATCCCGCCGCCCGCGGTCACCCGCAGCCTGCACCTGGGTGACGACGACCGCGACGACGAGACGACCGACGGCACGGTCGAGCACCTGTGGGAGCGCCCGTCCTGGGAGTGCCGTGCCTGCGGCCGCCCGTGGCCCTGCGAACCCGCCCGGATCATCCTGGCCGCCGAGTCGGATCGGGTGTCGCTCGCGCTCTACATGTCCGGCCACCTCGAACAGGCCGTTGCCGACCTGCCCAAACGCTCGCCGAACGAGATGTTCGACCGGTTCCTGCGCTGGATCCACGCCCGCCCGTCGAGCCGGAACCGGTCGCGCGAGCTGGTCGTTACGGGCGTCTGACGAGCCGGAACCGGTCGCGCGAGCTGGTCGTGACGGGCGTCTGACGACGTACCCCTAAGCGGTCTGCAGTTTGTCCTTGAGCCACTGCGGATCGGGGTTGACGAATCCCTCGCCCCCGATGACCACCGTCGGCACGGTCTCGTTGCCGTCGGCGAAACCGCGGACGATCGCCGCGGCCTCGGGGTCCTTCCAGATGTCGACCCACTGCACGCGGTCCGCCTCCGGGCCGAGCCGGGCACGCAGCCGCAAGCAATAGGGACAACCGGGACGCCAGTAGACGATCGGGAGGTTCCCGGCGACGGCCTCGGCGGCGCCCACCCCGCGCGGGAAGACCAGCGGCGACGTCACCAGGCCCAGGACCAGGAAGACCGCGAACAGGACGGCCCCGCCCGCCGGCGAGCCCTGCGAGAATTTGAGGGCGGCGACCAGCACGCCACCGGCCACACTGAGGGCAGCGAGTCCCCACCGTCGCATCATGGCGGGAAGGCTACGCCTGCGAAATCCGCTGCGGCAGGGAAGGGCTACCGCGGAAACAAACCGCGGTTAGGGTCTGATCATGTTTGATCTCGTGGTGCGGTCACGGCGGGCGATCACGCCGGAGGGCGAGGTCCCGGCGGCGGTCGCGGTCGCCGAGGGAAAGATCAAGGGCGTTTTCCCGTACGCCGTGAAGGTCACCGCCGGCACCGACATCGATCTCGGCGACACCCCGCTGCTGCCGGGCCTCGTCGACACCCACGTGCACGTCAACGAACCGGGTCGCACCGCGTGGGAGGGGTTCGCCAGCGCCACGCGAGCCGCCGCCGCCGGTGGCGTCACCACGATCATCGACATGCCGCTCAACAGCCTCCCGCCCACGGTCGACGAGCCCGCCCTCGCCGCGAAGCAGGCGGCCGCCACCGGCCAGTGCCACGTCGACGTCGGGTTCTGGGGCGGCGCGATCCCCGGCAACGCGCCCGAGATGCCCGGGTTGCACGACGCCGGGGTCTTCGGCTTCAAGGCGTTCCTCGCCGACTCCGGGGTGCCGGAGTTCCCGCCGGTCGACCGCGCCCAGCTCGCCGCGGCGATGGACGCCGCCGACGCGCTCTTCGTCGTCCACGCGGAGGACCCCGATCATCTGCGGGACGCCGCGAGCTCGGCCACCTACGCGGACTTCCTCTCCTCCCGGCCGGCCGACGCGGAGCACGCCGCCGTCGCCACCGCGATCGAGGTCGCCCGGGCCGCCGGCCGGCGCGTCCACATCCTGCACCTGTCGGCCGCCTCGGCGCTGCCGCTGATCGCCCGGGCCAAGGCCGACGGCGTGCGTGTCACCGCGGAGACCTGCCCGCACTACCTGACCCTCGACGCGGCGTCGATCCCGGACGGCGCGACCGAGTTCAAGTGCTGCCCGCCGATCCGCGACTCGGCGAACGCGGACCAGCTCTGGGCGGCGCTGGCACAGGGCCTGATCACGTGCGTGGTCAGCGACCACTCGCCGTGCACGCCCGAGCTGAAACGGCAGGACACCGGGGACTTCGCGGCGGCCTGGGGCGGCATCGCGTCGGTGCAGCTGGGGCTGCCGGTGATCTGGACCTCGGCCCGCGATCGTGGGCACTCGCTCGCCGATGTGGTGAGCTGGATGGCGACCCGTCCGGCTGACCTGGTCGGGCTGGAGGGCAAGGGCCGGATCGCCGTCGGCGCGGATGCCGATCTGGTCGCCTTCGACCCGGACGCCGAGTTCGTCGTCGACGCGCACGCGCTGCACCACAAGAACCCCGTTACGCCGTACGCGGGAAAGGCCCTTCGGGGTGTTGTCCGCACCACCTGGCTGCGCGGCACGCAGGTCACCGGCACGGAGCCCGCCGGCCGTTTTCTGACGAGGGAGAGCTGATGGAGGATTTCACCGCACTGCCCGACCTCGCGTCGCGGGCCCTCGGCGGTGGCGTCGTGCACGCCAACGACGAGTTCTTCGCGGCCGCCGACCATCTCGTGCTGCCCTCCGTCCCCGGGCACGCGCCGAAGACCTTCGACCACAAGGGCCAGGTGTACGACGGTTGGGAGACCCGCCGCCGGCGCAGTCCCGGGCACGACTACGCGATCGTGCGGCTCGGCGCGCCCGGCGTGATCCACGGCGTCGACATCGACACAGCGTTCTTCACCGGTAACTACCCACCGTTCGCCTCGATCGACGCCGCCGCCCTGCCCGGCTACCCGGGGCCGGACGAGCTGGCCGAGGCCGAGTGGACGGAGATCCTGCCGCGCGAGGAGCTCAAGGGCGACAGCAGCAACCTGTTCCCGGTCGGCGACGGGCGCCGCTTCACCCACGTGCGGCTCAACATCCACCCGGACGGCGGGGTCGCCCGGCTGCGCGTGCACGGCGAGGTCGTGCCCGATCCGGACCTGCTGCCCAAGGTGTTCGACGTCGCCGCGGCCGAATACGGCGGACGGGTCGTCGACTGCAGCAACATGTTCTACGGCCACCCGCAGCGGATGCTGATGCCCGGCCTCGCGCTGAACATGGGCGACGGCTGGGAGACGTCCCGCCGCCGCGACGACGCCAACGACTGGGTGCTGGTGCAGCTCGCCGCCCCGGCCAAACTGCGCTTCGCCGACCTGGACACCAGCCACTTCAAGGGCAACGCTCCCGGCTGGGCCCGGCTGACCGGCATCACCGCCGACGGCGACCAGGTCGAGCTGCTGCCGAGAACCGCCCTGCGTCCCGACACCCCGCACCGGTTCCCGCTGCTCAAAGGCCCGGAAGTGACCCACGCCCGGCTCGACATCTACCCCGACGGCGGGATGGCCCGGCTGCGTCTGCACGGGCGCGCCGATCGGGACGCGCTGTGGGCGAGAATGAGGCAGTGTCTCGAACCGTGACCCTCGTGCTGGTCGACCCGGCCGGTGAGCTGCTCGGCGCGTTACCGCCGTTCCCCGTCGACAGCCCCTGGTGGCAGGAGGTGGCCGAGGTCGTCGCCGCGGCCGGCGTCGGCGTCACCGTGCTGCGGCTGCTGCACGCCGACCGGTCGGCCCCGCCCGGCGGGCACGTCACCTACCTCGCTGAGACCCGGGAACGGCCGGACGGTCTGATCCCGCTCGGCGCCGACCTGGTCCCGCACGCCCAGCGCGCGCCGTGGGCCGAGCCGGGCGGCCCCGGCGCCACACTGGCCTGGGCAGCCGGGGTGCTCGACCGGCTCGGCTTCCCCGCACTCACCGCCCACCAGCAGCGGACCTGGAACCTGTCCGCGATCTGGCGGATGGACGGCCCCGGTGGCCCGGTCGCCTGGCTCAAACAGGTGCCCGGCTTCCTCGCGCACGAGCCGACGGTCCTCGGCCTGGTCGCCGGGGTCGCGCCCGACCTGGTGCCGTACGTGATGGCCGCCGGCAAATCCGGCCGGACGCTGCTCGCGCACGTTCCCGGCGACGACCGCTACGGTGCCGGGCCGGAGCTCTGCGTCACGATCGCCGAAGCGTTCCACCCCGTGCAGGAACACTTCGCCGGCTGCCTGGACGAACTGGCCGGGGTGCCGGACAAGCGGCTCGACGTGGACCGGTTCGTCAACGTGGCCGCGCCCTACCTCGGCGACATCCCCGGGCTGGCCGAGCTGATCGACGGGCTGCCCGCCCGGCTGGCCGAGGTCGCCGCGTGCGGGCTGCCCGACACCCTGCTGCACGGCGATCTGCACCCCGGCAACGTACGCACCGACGACCGGGGCACCCCGGTGATCGTCGACTGGGGCGACTCCGCGATCGGCAACCCGGCCTTCGACCTGCTGCGGCTCGTCGAACACCTGGAAACGCCGGCGCCGGTGATCACGGCGTGGGCGCGGCGATGGCGGCAGACAGCGCCGGGCTGCGAACCGGAACGGGCGGTGGAGTTGCTGCGGCCGGTCGCGGCGCTGCTGTCGGCCACGACGTATGCCGGGTTCCTCGCGCACATCGAGCAGTCGGAATGGCCGTACCACGCCGGTGACGTGCCGGACTGCCTGACCGCGGCGGCCACGTCGGCGGCGCGCTGAACCCGGGCATTCATCGATGTGCGTACCGTGTGGGCATGGCGGACGCGCGGCGGCACTATCTCGATCTGATCCAGCAGGACGGCGTGCGGATGACGCCCGAGGTGGCCGCGGCCCTGTCTCTTATACACATCTCTGAG
>KL571340.1:14132-14638 GCA_000715855.1 Actinoplanes liguriensis | reverse complement strand
GTGTATAAGAGACAGGACCCGGACTTCCTGCCGACCGTCTACCGCAACGACGTCCTGATCACCAAGCTGAACGGGGACGTGCCGGTGAGCTCGTCCAGCCAGCCGTCGCTGATGGCGATCATGCTGGAGGCGCTGGACGTCCGGCCCGGCATGCGGGTGCTGGAGATCGGCGCCGGGACCGGCTACAACGCCGCGCTGCTGGCCGGCCTCGGCGCTGAAGTGACCAGTGTGGACGTTCAGCAGGACGTCGCCGACCGGGCTCGTGACGCGCTGGCCCGGGCCGGGACCGTCGGGGTGCGGGTCGTCGCCGGGGACGGCTACCTGGGGGACCCCGGCTCCCGGTACGACCGGATCATCGTGACCGTCGGCGTCGCCGGGCTCTCCCCGCACTGGTTCTCGCAACTCGCCCCGGACGGCCTGATCATCGCCCCCGTGGAACACGCCGGCCACCACCCGGTCCTGGCCGTACGCCCGGGCGATCCGGTGACGGCGACCGTGATCTGCTC
>KL571340.1:13383-13809 GCA_000715855.1 Actinoplanes liguriensis | reverse complement strand
CTCGAGACGGCCGCCTACCGGGACCTCTGGTATGCGGCCGGGGCCTGGGACCGGCGCGCCACCCTGGCCACCCCGGCCGACTGGGACTGGACCCACCTGGTCCTCCTCGCCGACCCCACCCCGCCCGCGCCCGACAATCCCGAGCAGGTCGACGTCGGCGGTGGCGCTGTGGTGCCGCCCGACGGCTCGGTGCAGGCGGGCGGCGCGGGGGCGGACCGCTGCACCGCCGACGCCACCGAGTTGATCGACCGCTGGCTCCGGCTGGGTCGCCCGTCGATGCGCGCCTGGCAGGTCGGCCTCACCCTCAGCGGCGACCCGGCCGCCCCGATCTGGGTTCCGCACACCTGGCAGCTGGTTCCCGGCTCACCCGAGTGATCCGGTCGCGGTTCCCGGCTGGTTCTGACCGTGGTTATTCGTGCCTCATAA
>KL571340.1:12333-13171 GCA_000715855.1 Actinoplanes liguriensis | reverse complement strand
ATAACCACGGTCAGAACCAGCCGGGACCGCACGCTGCCGCGGCGGCCGGTGCGGGCTGTGCTGGGCTTTCAGGGGCGGGCTCCCAAGTAGGTCAGGACCGCCATCACCCGCCGGTTCGTGTCGTCGGTCGGTGGGAGGCCCAGCTTCGCGAGGATGTTGCCGACGTGCTTGCCGACCGCGGTTTCGCTGACGAACAGCGCGCCGGCGATCGAGGAGTTCGACCGGCCCTCGGCGATCAACCCCAGCACCTCGCGCTCCCGGGGTGACAGGCCGGCGAGCGGATCCCGCGGCCGGTGCAGCAGGCGCCGCACGACCTCCGGGTCGACCACGGTTCCGCCGGCCAGCACGTTCCGCAGCGCCGCGACGAAGTCCTCGATGTCGGCGACCCGGTCCTTCAGCAGGTAGCCCACGCCGTCGCCGGTGCCGATCAGATCGGACGCATACTCCTCCTGCACGTACTGGCTCAGCACCACCACCGGCAACCCCGGCCGGTCCTGCCGCAGTCGCACTGCCGCGCGCAGCCCCTCGTCCCGGAAGTCGGGCGGCATCTTGATGTCGGTGATCACCAGGTCCGGCTCGTGCGCCCCGACCGCCGTGATCAACTGCTCGGCGTCGCCCACCGCGTCCACCACGGTGAAACCGAACCGCCCCAGCACCCCGATCAACCCTTCACGGAGCAGCACCCCGTCCTCCGCAAGCACGACGCGAGGCGACGCGACGGAAAGCGCCCCGGAAGCGGACGCCGCAGCGGGACGCGACGCGGCCGGCGGTGGCGCGGGCGTGGGCGGCGGGGTGGCAGGGGTCAGCGCGGGCACGGCAACTCCACCCGCAGCAGCGT
>KL571340.1:11852-12175 GCA_000715855.1 Actinoplanes liguriensis | reverse complement strand
CCCCGCCCCGCCCGTCGTCCTCGATCTCCAGTTCGACGCGGGTGCCGTCGCCGGTGACCCGGACCCGGGCGCCGGTGGCCCGGGCGTGCTTGGCGATGTTGGTCAGCGCCTCGGCGGCCACGAAGTACGCGGTGGTCTCGATGCTTTCCGGCGGCCGCGCGCCGATCGTGGCCTCGACGGTCACCGGGACCGGTGAGCTCGCCGCCAGTTCGCGCAGCGCGGCCGGCAGCCCGAGGTCGGTCAGCACCTGCGGCCGGATGCCGTGCACCAGGTCGCGCAGCACCACCATCAGCTCCTTCGCCTGGGTGTGTGCCAGCCCGAGC
>KL571340.1:5752-11643 GCA_000715855.1 Actinoplanes liguriensis | reverse complement strand
TCGTCCGGCAGGTCGAGCCGGGCCATGCCCAGGTGCAGGGTCAGGCTGGTGAGCCGGTGCTGGGCGCCGTCGTGCAGGTCACGCTCGATCCGGCGGCGTTCCGTGTCGAACGCGTCGGCCAGCCGGGCCCGTGACTGGGACACCTCGCTGAGCTGGTCGCGCAGTGGATCGCCGGCGCCGAGCAGCCGCCGCGCGAGCATGGCGTGCCCGGCGGCCAGCGCTCCGGCCGCGTAGAACCAGACCGGCACCAGCGCCAGCCCGGCCAGGGCGAACGGCAGGCTCCGCGGGCCGCCGTCGATCGTGTAGTTCCCGAATTGCCAGGTGCCGGCCCCGAACGGGCTGCCGATCAGCAGCGCGTCGGCGAGCAGCCCGATGAACGCGGCGAAGAAGACCGGCGGGGCGAGCACCGCCAGCAGCACGGTGTAGAGCACCGCCCGCCAGGTCGCCTCGTCCCGATAGAGCCCGCCGAGGTCGCCGGGCCGGCGGGCGGCGCGCAGCGGGCGTGGATCGACCAGGCGCAGGCGGCGGCGTTCCAGAGCCGCGACCGGCGCCGCGACGAGCGGGGCGCCGACGAACAGCAGCGCCGCGGCGACCACGACCAGGAACACGATGGCCGGGCTGGGCAGGTCGCCGTGGAGGATCCGGCGGGCGGAGACGAGCAGCGGCAGCAACAGCATGGCGAGGCCGGCGGACAGGGGAGCGGCGACGACCGCGGTGACGGCGAGGAACATCACCGAGCGCCACGGCCAGGTGGTGAGCAGGTATCGGCGGTCCCGCAGGGCCTCGTTCAAACTTGTGGTGGACACGAGATCACCGTAGGCAGCGGGAGCGTCGCGGCCCACCGGGCTGGCCCCCGAATCGAGGTATACCCAGGTATACCTTTCACCAGCGGCCGGCCCGGCGGTCACGCCACGGGCGTCCGTCCGGGTCGTAGATCAGCCGATATGCCGGAGTCGCCCAGAGCCGTTGGAACAGGGGCAGCCGGGTTGTCTCGTGCGGGGTCAGGTGCCCCGCCGGCCGCGGGCCGCGCCGGCCGCCGTCACGCCAGTCGCGGAGGGTCTCGGCGGCGGCGGTCATCGCCCGTACGGCGGAAATCGGGTCCAAAAGATCTTGATCGTCGCGGTGGCCCAGGTGCTCGCGCATCAGCTCCAGCCGCAGCTCGCGGGGGAAACGCCGAGCCCCGTCGCCCAGGCCGGCCGGATCCCGCGGCTCGCGCTCGTCGGCCGTCGCGTCGAGGATCGCGCAGGACAGCTCGCTGTCATGAGTCCACGAACGACGGTTGAAGTTGTCGCTGCCGACGCTGCACCACACGTCGTCGACCACGCAGACCTTGGCGTGCACGTAGATCGGCGTTCCCTCGTCGTTCTCCAGGTCGAAGATGTGCACGCGGTCCGAGGCGGCGTTCCGGCACAGCTCGATGGCCTGTTCCCGGCCGACCTGGTTGGGCGGCAGCGAGAACGCGCCGTCGACGTCCGGGTGCCGCGGCACGACCGCGATCAGGTGCAGCTCGGGGTTGTCCCGCAGCGCCTCGGCGAACAGCTGCGCGACCTCCTTCGACCAGAGGTACTGGTCCTCGAGGTAGATCAGCCGCCGGGCCCGCTTGATCGCCTTGGTGTAGCCGCGGGCCACGGTCTGCTCGCCGAGCGGCGCGAACGAGTATTTCGGCCGCATCGCCGGATAGGTCCGCAGCACCTGCACGGTCAGCGGGCCGCACTCCGGCGGATCCGGCGGCTTCTGCGGCAACCGGTCGGCATGCAGGTCGGCGTGCTTCAGCATGTCCTCGGCCGTGGAGATCGGGCCGTGCTGGTCGAGTGGCGCCGGGTCGCTCCAGCGTTCGCGGAACGTCAGGTCGAGCGCGCCGACGACCGGCCCGCGCAGCTCCAGCTGGACGTCGTGCCAGGGCGGGGTCGGCCCGTACGCCTTCGCCATCCGCACCGCCTGCGGATCCCCGTGATGGTCGGCGTCGTCGCGCCGGCTGTGGCACAGGTCGATGCCGCCGGCGAAGGCGACGTCGAGCTCGGGCCGGCCGGGATGCCGCAGCACGACCAGTTTCTGGTGGTGTGAGCCGCCGCGCCGGACCCGCTGGTCGAGCAGCACCTCGCCACCGGCCTCGCGGATCTGGTCGCCGAGGTTCCGGTTCTCCTCCTCGCTGTACGCGAGTTTGTCCAGATGGGACCGCCACAGCAGGCCCTTGACGAGCACCCCGCGCCGGGCGGCCGCCGCGAACAGCTCGGCGATCGTCGGCCCGTCGTCGACCGCCAGCTCGTCCGGGTCGCCCCGCCAGTCGGTGAAGAACAGATGATCTCCGGCTTCGAGCTTCTCCACTTCCGTGGTAAGTCGGGAGAAGTACGTTTTTCCGTGAATAAGTGATTCAGCTGTGTTTCCACCGCACCAGTTGGGTAAATCAGTGTGTGGGTTGCCGCGTTCTGCGGCGGTCAGCAGCCAGTCCTCCGATGGCACAGGCAACCCCTTCGAGGTCGACGACGCCCTCACCGTAAGCCCCTGGACCGTCTCGCGCACTTCTAAGCGATCATCCCCCGATCGCCGTCCCCTTCCTCGATCGTGCGTTCCACCTGCGGAGGAGCATCGTCATGAGCAGCGAGCCGCTGTCCACCACCCCTGTGCCGGAAACCACCGAGTCCGCCGAGACGGGCCTGCTCGTCACCATGCTGCTGCTGGTGCTGCTCGGCACCGCCGCGATCCTGTTCATGTCCTGAGCTTTCTCGATCTGATCCCGAGAGCCGTCGGCGTGGGCGCCCCGCCCTCGCCGAACCTCTCGAAGGCCAGACCCGCCTCCAGGAAAGCGTTCAGCAGGTCGGGCAACGACCAGTGACTCGCGCCGACCTTGTCGCGAACGCCCTGGTCGGTCCAGGACGCACGGGTCCAGTGCCCGTCCCGGTAACCCGGCCGGATGACGATCGCCTCCGGATCGCCACGATCGGCGAAGCCACCGCAGAACGCCGGGTGCACACCGATGTGGACGAACGCGCCGCCCGGGCGCAACACCCGGGCGGCCTCGCGCAGCACCGCCGGATAGTCCGGCATGTCGGTGTGCGCCATCATCGTCACCACCGCGTCCGTCGAGGAGTCACGGATCGGCAGGCGGGCAGCGTCCGCGCGCGCCGCGGGGAGCCGCCCCGCCGCATGCCGCAGCATCCCGGCCGAGAGATCCACGCCGAGGGCGGTCCAGCCGAGGCCGCGGATCTCTTCCGCGTACGCCCCCGTCCCGCACCCGATCTCCAGGCACCGCCCGCCGCCCGGCCCGAGCAGCGTCGCCAGCAGGTGGTGAAGGTCCAGCGGGTCGCCGCCCGCGGCCCGCGCGAGGAACTCGTGCTCGTACCAGTCGGCGATCTCGTCGTAGGCCGCTCTCACTCCAGCACCCACTCGTCGTCGCGGATGATGTCGATCGTCCCCTTCGGGCCGGTGCCGGTCACGGTGATGCCCGCGCCGCCGACCACCACGTCGGTGTGCACGCTCGACGTGTTCAGCCCCAGCGCGGTCCGCTGCTCCGGGCTCATCGCCACCCCGCCCGGGACCGCGAACGGGAAGCTCTGGCCCCACGCGACGTGACAGCCCGCGTTCTCGTCGAAGAGCGTGTTGTGGAAGACGATCCCGGCCTTCGCGATCCGGCTCTCCCGGTCGACCAGCGAGACCTCGCCCAGGTAGCGCGCGCCCTCGTCGACGGCGAGCTGCGCCTCGACGATGTCGGCGCCCTCGTCGGCGGCGACCGAGGTGATCCGCCCGCCCTCGAAGGTCAGCCGCAGGCCGGTGACCAGGCGGCCGGTCAGCACGAGGGGCTTGGTCACCCGCAGCACGCCGTCGGCCCGGCTGCGGTCGGGGCTGGTGAACACCTCCTCGGTGGGGATGTTCGGCATGTACGCAATGCCGGCGTCGTCGACCATCCCGCCGCCGGTCCAGTGGCTGTCTCTTATACCCCGCCGCCGGTCCAGTGGCAGCCCGGGATCAGGCCGACGGTCAGGTCGGTGCCCTCGCCCTGATAGCGCACCTCGGTCAGCTCCAGCGCGTCGAGGGCCGCGCCGCGCTCGGCGAGCGTCGCGGACCGCTGGTGCCAAGCCGCGACCGGATCGTCGGAGTCCAGGCGCATCGCCGTGCCGACGGCCTGCCACAACCGCTCCAGGTCGGGCTCGCCGAAGATCTGGGTGGCCCAGCCCGGATTCGGCGCGCCGACCGCCGTCCAGCGCAGCTTGCCCATCACCGCGTCGCGCCGGGCGAACCCCTCCTCGACCCGTCGCGCGGCCGCCCTCGCCGGGTCGGCGCCGTCGAGCACGTGCGGGTCGGCGTCACCGACCAGGGTGATCCAGGCGGCGCCCTGCTCGCCCCACTCGCGGGTGCGCTGCAGCGCCCACGGGCGGCTGGCGCGGAGCTGATCCAGGCTCGAGTGGTCGACCTCCGAGCGGCGCATCGGGCCGTCGGACCAGATCGGCTCGACCCAGGCGGCGCCGGCCGCGTAGGCCGCCTCGACGACCGCGCGGGCGATCTCCAGATGGGCGGTGTCGGTGTTCAGGACGACCCCCTGCCCGGGCTGCACGTTGACCCCGGCACGGACGACGACGTCGGCGAAGCGCTCGATCCAATCCATGCCCGAAGCCTAGAACGTGACCCCGTCAACCGGGGTTGACATGTGGATAGTGTCAACGTAGGTTGACGTTATGACCGAGGCAACCGACCTCGCCGCCGCCGCGAGCAGCGCCGACCCCAGGGTCGGTCTGCGTGCGGTGGTCGCGCTGCGCCGCCTGCTGGAGGGGCTGGAGCACCTCCAGGTGGCGAATGCCCGCAAGAAGGGCTGGTCCTGGCAGGAGATCGCCGACGCGCTGGAGGTGACCCGTCAGGGCGTCCACAAGAAACATGCCCGCCTGATGCCGATGAACGACCCTCGGGAGGGTTGAGATGTTCGAGAGATTCACCCACAGCGCCCGTGCCGTCGTGGTCAGCGCCCAAGATGAGGCCCGTGAGCTGGGCCATTCGGTGATCGGCACCGAGCACGTGCTGCTCGCGCTGCTCGCCGTCGACAACGGCGCGGCCGTCGTGCTTCGCGAGGCGGGTGTTGACCGTGAGGGGGTGCGCGCCGCGATCGTCGAGCACGTCGGCGACCGGAGCGACGCGGCGGCCGCCGTGGCCGACCGGGACGCCGAGGACGCGGCGGCGCTCAAGGCGATCGGCATCGACCTCGACGCGGTCCGCGCCGCGATCGAGGAGAACTTCGGTGCCGGCGCTCTCCGCCTGCCGCACCCCGCCCCGAAGAAGCGGGGGATCTTCGGGAAGTTCTACGCGGGCAGCAACCACATCCCGTTCTCCGGCCGGAACAAGAAGGTGCTGGAGCTGGCCCTGCGCGAGGCGCTGCGGCTCAACCACAAGTTCATCGCGCCGGAGCACATCATGCTCGGCGTGATCCGCGAGGGTCAGGGCCTGGCCATGCGGATCCTCGCCGACCGGGGCGTCGATTTCGATCAGCTGCGCGTCGAGCTGACCCGCTCGGTGGAGGCCGGCGCGGTCAGCTGAGCGGGCACGGGCACGGCGTGAGCCCGGCCGTCGGGGCCGGGCTCACGCCGTACACAAGAATGAATTAATCGGTGTGCGGCAGGCGCGTCGCCGGAATCGTGCCGAGACGCCCCTTCTGGAAGTCCTCGAAGGCCTGCTGCAGTTCCGCCTTGGTGTTCATGACGAATGGGCCGTAGTGGACAACCGGCTCACGGATCGGCTGCCCGCCCATGATGAACAGGTCCAGCTCGCTCTTCGCCTCCAGGCGGATCGCGTCGCCCTCGCCGAACGTCGCGAGCTGACCGAGTTTGATCGGCCGCATGTCGGTGCCGGCCCAGCCCTCGCCGGAGAGCGCGTAGACCAGCGCGTTGTAGCTGTCTCTTATACACATC
>KL571340.1:3413-5579 GCA_000715855.1 Actinoplanes liguriensis | reverse complement strand
TGCCACGGCAGGTCGAGCCGCGAGCCCGCCTGCATCGTCACGTGCGCCAGGTTGATCGGCGTGAACGTCGAGCCCGGGCCGTCGTGACCGGCCACCGAGCCCGCGATGACACGGATCAGCGCGCCCCCGTCCGGCGTCGTGAGCAGCGCGGACTCCTTGCCGCGAATGTCCTGGTACTTCGGGTCGATCATCTTCGCGGCGCGCGGCAGGTTCACCCAGAGCTGCAGGCCGTGGAAGAGGCCGCCGCTCATGACGAGCTGCTCCGGCGGCGCCTCGATGTGCAGGATGCCCGAGCCGGCGGTCATCCACTGGGTGTCGCTGTTGGTGATCGAGCCGCCGCCACCCAGCGAATCCTGGTGGTCCATGATCCCGTCGATCATGTAGGTGACCGTTTCGAATCCCCGGTGCGGGTGCCACGGGGTGCCCTTCGGCTCGCCCGGCGCGTAGTCGACCTCACCCATCTGGTCGAGGTGGATGAAGGGATCAAGCTCGGACAGCGGCACGCCGGAGAAGGCACGACGGACCGGGAAGCCCTCGCCCTCGTAGCCACTCGGCGCGGTGGTCAGCCGGCGAACCGGCCGGAAGTCGGTCATCGCGTCCAGCTGGGGCAGGCGCGGCAGAACGAGGACGTCGTCGACGGTGATGGCGGGCATGGCACTCACACCTTCCTGATCTTGGCGAAGGCCCGGCCGATCACGGCCAGCTCATCTTCGTCGAGGTGATCTATGAAACTCTTGCGAACGGTCTCCAGGTGCGCCGGGGCGGCCTCACGCAGCGCCGTCAGCCCCTGCTCGGTCAGCACGGCCTCGAAGCCGCGCTTGTCGTCGGGACAACTCTCCTTCTTCACCAGACCGCGTTTGACCATCGAGGTGATCTGGTAGGTGACCCGGCTCGGCGAGAACACCAGGCGGCTGGCCAGCTCGCCCATCCGGATCCGTCGCCCGGGCGCGTCGGCGAGCGCGACCAGGACGTGGTAGTCATTCATGCTCAGCCCGGTCGCGGCCCGCAGCTCGTCCTCAAGTTTCGTGTGCAGCGCCCACGAGCTCTCGATGAACGTGCGCCAGTGCTGCAACTGGGTCCCACTGAGCGGTTCGGCCATGCTCAGAACCATACTCCTTCAAATCTGAAACTTCAAATCTGAAGAACAATCAAGATCAAGCCCATTGCGCCGTACGGCGTGAGCACGGTCCCGTGGCTCGGCGCCGCAAGCTGGGCGGTCCGTTCGGGTCGCTGGGCGGCGTCGCGCGGTGAGCGGTCCGTCCGGACTGCCGGGCGTTGCCCGGCGAGCGATCCGTTCGGGCTGCTGGGCGGCGCCCCGCGACGGGCGATCCGTTCGGGCTGCTGGGCGGCGTCGCGCGGTGGGAGGTCCGTTCGGGCTGCTTGGGTGGCGTCGCGCGGTGGGCGGTCCGTCCGGCTTCCCGGCCGTGCCGGTGCCGATGAGCGTGCCGCGCTCGTCCGGGCGGCGGGTCCCGCTGCGGCGAACGTCGTGAAAGCGCCGTGGCGCTTGCCGCGGAGGGTGCCATGGCGAGCGTCACGGCTCGGCTGGGCGAGCGTGGGCATTCGCGGTCATCGGCGGGGCGCCGGTTGCTCGTAGGTTCGCGGGCTGCGACCGTACCGCCGCATCGTCGGCATGGACCACAGCGGACCGTGACCGTGCCCGGGAAGGGCGAAAGGCCGGCCCCGCAGGGCCGGCCTTTCCGCAATGATCGCTTTCGCCCGAAGGCCGCCGTGCGCTCGGCGGCCGCGACTCGACGGTGGACTCAGAAGGACCCGAACCGCTCGAAAGCGGGCAGTGATCCCAGCGAAACCGTCAGCTCGACCGGGTGGTGCACCGGCGCGGCGATCGTGAAGCGGGCGCCGAACGGGTCGCGGAGCTCGGCGAACTCGGTCAGACCGGCCTCGGCCGGCTCGGAGATCAGGGCGCCGCCGAGCCGCTCGCAGCGGTCCGCGGCCGCGGTGATGTCCTCCACCTCGAACGCCGTGCGCCACCACGCGCCGCGGTAGCCCGGGGCCAGGCCGGCGATGGCGTCGTGGGCCTGGTTCAGCCACTCGCCGACGCCGAAGTCGTGACGCAGCAGCCAGCCGAACGCGGAGCCGTAGAACAGCGCCGCGGCGTTCGCGTCATCAGTGATCAGTTCCGGCCAGGACATGGTGCCCGGCTCGCCG
>KL571340.1:0-3209 GCA_000715855.1 Actinoplanes liguriensis | reverse complement strand
CGCCGCCCGCCTGCGCCCCCGCAAAGTCGGTCGGCTCCCAGAGGCCCAGCGCCGCGCCGGCCGGGTCGACGATGATCGCGCGTCGTCCGCCGTGTGCCTCGGCCGGGTGGCTCAGGCAGGAGCCACCGGCGAGGGCGACCTGCTCCAGGGTCTCGCCGAGATTGGGCGTGCTGAGGTGGGTCAGCCATCCGTCCGGCCGGTCCGCCTGGCTGCGGGTGAGACCCGCGACGGCACGCCCGTTGAGCTTGAAACGATCCCCGGCTGACTCCCAGCCGAACAACTCTCCGTAGAACTGTGCCGCTCGCGCAGGGTCCGCGCTCGCCAGCTCCACCCAGTTGGGTGTCAGTGGTGCATAACCTCTGATCCGCATGTGCCGCTCCAGTATGGACGTCCCCAGTTGCTTGAGCACTCTACGGCACTGATAACGCTTCGTCACCACCGCACGGTTCATTGTCCGGTTTAGAGCAGAATTAAACTACTAACCGTAATTGGACGAGTGACTCAGGTGATCCTCACCGGCCGATATGCGCAGATGTGAATGATCGTTCATGTTGGGCACGCTCCCGACTCGCATCGAGAGCACGCGTTGTCACTCTCTGTTGAGCAACATCTCGAACCAGACCGTCGAGCCACGGACCGTGGGATCGGTGCCCCACGAGTCGCTCAGCTCCTCGATCAGGCCGAGCCCGCGACCGCGGCTGGCGAGCGCATCCGTCCGGGCCCGGATCACGCTGCCGCGGGTGCCGGTGTCGGCCACCGAGACGAGCAGACGCTCCGCGTTCAGATCGATGTGCACCTGTGCCGGAGTGCCGGCGTGCAGCAGCGCGTTCGTCGTCAGCTGTCTCTTATACACATCTCGGGCCGGTCGGCTCGGCCGCCACGTGCATCGTCGCGGAACGGCTCATCGCCAGGGCGTGCTCGACCGCGAGCACGGCCACGTCGTCGTCGGTGGTGCCCGCGACGGCGGCGGTGGCCAGCGAGCACATGTTGCGCGGGTCGCCGCTCGCCGACCCGGCCGCGGCCGCCACCAGCGCGTCCAGACCGGCGTTCAGCGGCTGGCCGCGGCGCTCGACGACACCGTCGCTGTACATCAGGATCGTGTCGCCCGGCTCCAGCACCAGCGAACCGGTCTGCCAGCGGCCGCCCAGCCCGAGCGGCGCGCCCGGCGGCACCTTCACCAGCTCGGCGGTGGCCGGCTCGCCACGCAGCCCGGCGCGGCGCAGCACCGGTGGCGGGTGACCGGCGCTGGCCAGCGTGACCGACCCGTCGGTGGGGTCGAGCACGCCGTAGACGACGGTCACGAAGATCTCCTCGTTGCGCGACTCGGCGCCCAGCGAGCCGACCAGCCGGTCCAGCCCGGCGAGGACGCTCGGCGGGGCCGGATCGGTCAGCGCCAGCGCCCGCAGTGCCGCCCTGACCTGGCCCATCACCGCGGCCGCGCGGACGTCGTGCCCGGCCACGTCGCCGAGCACCATGGCCAGCCGGCCGTCGATGAGCCGGAACGCGTCGTAGAAGTCACCGCCCGCCGCGTTGCCGTCGACGCCCACGTCATAGCGCGCGGCGATGCGGAACGTGTCCAATTCGGGCAGATGCTCCGGAAGCATGCTGCGCTGCAACAACTGGGCCGTGCCGTGCTGCGCCTCGAACAGCCGGGCCCGCTCGGCCGCCTGGGCGACCAGCTCGGCGGCGGCGCGCAGCAGGGCCCGCTCGGCGGGCAGCCAGACGTGCGCCCGGCGGAAACCCATGGTCAGCGCGCCCCGCACGGACGCGGTGCGCAGGGGGAGGGCGGCCAGGGACCGCACCCGCCTCTCGTGCCTGTCCTGAGCGATCGCGGCCAGCGGCTCACCGTCCGCGACGAAGGTCGCCCGGCCGGTCTCCGCCGCCGCCACCAGGGGCGCGGCCGGATCGGCGTCGATCCGGCGCCAGACCGGGGGCAGGCGCTCATCGGCCTCGTCGAGCATCTCGCCGCGGATCCGGCGGACGAAGCGGTAAGAATTGCCGTCGTCCACCGCGAGCACGCAATGATCAAGATCAAAAGAGGCCATCGCGTACGTCAGCACGACGCGCGTGACATCGTCGAGCGTCAGCGCCCCGGCCAGTCGTGCGGTCAGCTCGCCGAGACTCTGCAGCCGGTGCACCACCTGGGTGGTCTCGGCCGCGACGGTCAGCACCCCGGCGATCGCGCCCCGGGAGTCGCGCACCACGGAGTGCCCGCGGGTGTAGAAGGCCGGATCCGAGCCGCCCGGCCGCAGCGTCACCTGACTCTCCGGCTCCA
Organism: Actinoplanes liguriensis; assembly: GCA_000715855.1. Classification (GTDB taxonomy): domain Bacteria; phylum Actinomycetota; class Actinomycetes; order Mycobacteriales; family Micromonosporaceae; genus Actinoplanes; species Actinoplanes liguriensis. The sequence goes on along the minus strand of KL571340.1, from coordinate 934 downwards.
GCACCGGCTGACCGGTGCGGAACACGCGGCCGATCACGTCGCTCATCCCCGGCTGATCCCAGGCCTCGCCGAACGCCTCCGCGGCCGGCCGGCCCAGCACGCTCGGATGCCGGCCGCCCAGCATCTCGGCATAGGCGTCGTTGTAGAGCACCACGCACGAGGGGCCGGCGAGCATCATCATCGGGACCGGCGACTCCAGCAGGAGATCGATGGCGGCGCGCACCGCCGGGTCCCACCGATCGATCAGGCCGAGCGACGTGCGCGACCAGTCGAAGGCGTGCACCAGGGCCGCGCACCCCTTCGCGCCCGCGGACTGCACGGGCAGAGTGGAGACCGCTGGCGGGCGTGCACCTCCCGAGCCGACCATGCGGAAAGCCTATCCCGTGTGGGCCGTTTGTACGATGCCGCACTGGCCGACCGTCCGAATCTTGCCGGTGTGCGAGGTGTCGGCCCCGCACTGCGTCACGGCGTGTGATCATGCGCTGCCGTCCGCGTGTTTGTTGATCATTTATAGTCGCGGCCGTGAGCGAACGGCCAGGTGATGTGAGGCGCGACATCGAGGGGGAGCCGCTCCCGGTCCGGGTGCCCGGCCAGGGTGCGGACAGGCCGGTCGAGGACGCGCTCGCGGAGCGGCGATACGCGGAGCTCGACGGTTGGTCGCAGACCGCGGAGACGATCACGATGTCCGCCGTCGCGCCCGATCCGTACCCGGCGGCCCCGCGCCGACGGCTGGTGGTCGCGCAATCGGAGGTCCTCTCCGAGACGCCGTCATCCGCTTCTGAAGGGGATTCCGACCTTTCGGGTACGTCGTTGGCCCGCCCCGTCGCCTCGCCGGCTCGCCCCTCGCGCCGGCGTGTGATCGTCCTGGCCGGAGCGGTCCTCGCCGTGCTCGTGCTCGGTGGGGCGGCGTTCGCGCTGGTCCTGTCTCTTATAC
>KL571339.1:28394-30889 GCA_000715855.1 Actinoplanes liguriensis | reverse complement strand
TTCCCAGAACGTCAAATCCGTGTTTCGCAACCGGATTTTCCGCACCGAGAATCTCGCGATACTAGATCGCTAGATCTTGGAAGGGTTTCCGTCAGGACGGCCGCTCCGAGCCCCTCGCGGGTCTCGTTCGCTCGCCCGTCTCCCTGGCGGCTCGATAAACATTACCCTCCGTTCCCCGCAACGCCAAATCGAGGCCACGCGACCACGGTCACACCCATCCAACACCGGAAAACCTCAGGTCAGAGCCCTGATGACCGCGCGTATCCAAAGAACAAACCCGGACAGAATGCAAAGGTCCGGTCCCCCAAAGAGGGACCGGACCACGAAGAAAACTTCAGGCAGTCAGCTCCACGCCGGCGAACGTGCGCTTGCCACGCCGCAGGACCAGGAACTTGCCGTGCAGCAGTGCCGAGGCGGGCACGACAGCCTCACCGTCCGTGATGCGCTCGTTGTTCAGGTAGGCGCCGCCCTCGCTGATCGTGCGGCGCGCCTCGTTCGCACTGGCCACGAGACCGGTGTCCTTCAACAGCGTGCCGACGGGCGGCAGCTCACCCCGTACGGAAAGCAGGTTTGCCTCAGCCAGAGCGGCGCGCAAGGTGTCGGCGGAGAGCTCGTCGAGCGAACCTCGCCCGAAGAGTGCCTGGCTGGCGGCGATCGCTTGGCGAGCGGCCTCCTCGCCGTGCACCAGGGCGGTGAGCTCCTCGGCCAGCGCGCGCTGCGCGAGCCGGGCCTGCGGGCGCTCCGCGGTTGCCTTCTCCAGCTCCTCCAGCTCCTCGCGGGTCTTGAAGCTGAAGTAGCGCATGTACCTGCTGACGTCGCGGTCGTCGCTGTTGATCCAGAACTGGTAGAAGCTGTACGGCGTGGTCATGGCCGGGTCGAGCCAGACCGCGCCGCCCTCGGTCTTGCCGAACTTGGTGCCGTCCGACTTGAGCACCAGCGGGGTGACGAACGCGTGGACCGGGCCGGCGCCGCGGCGGCGGACGAAGTCGACGCCGGCGGTGATGTTGCCCCACTGGTCGGAGCCGCCGAACTGGAGCCGGCAGCCGTTGCGCACGTGCAGCTGGTAGAAGTCGTTGGACTGCAGCAGCTGGTAGCTGAACTCGGTGAAGCTGATCCCGCTCTCCAGCCGGTTGCGCACGACATCGCGGGCCAGCATCTTGTTGACCGGGAAGTGCTTGCCGACGTCGCGGAGGAAGTCGATGACGGAGACGGAGCCGGTCCAGTCCAGGTTGTTGACCATGGTGGCGGCAGTGTCGCCGGTGTAGGTGACGAACGGGGAGAGCTGCTCGCGGATGCGCCGCACCCAGCCCTCCACCACCTCCGGCGGGTTCAGCGTGCGCTCGGCGGACTCGCGCGGGTCGCCGATCTGCCCGGTCGCGCCGCCGACCAGCAGCAGGGGCTTGTGCCCGCCCTGCTGGAGGCGCCGGGCGGTGCAGACCTGCATGAGGTGACCGACGTGCAGCGAGGCGGCGGTGGGGTCGAAGCCGACATAGAACGTGATCGAGCCGCCGTCGAGTGCCTTGCGGAGCTCGTCGGCGTCGGTCGAGTCCTGGATCAGTCCACGCCACATCAGGTCGTCTACGAGAGTCACCCACGGATTCTCTCGTACCGCTCGATGCGGAGCACACCGGGTTTCGGGGATGCTGAACGGATGGGTCACCTGGGTAGCGCGAAACCACCTGCCGAGATCAGCAAGAAGAAGGCCGAGGCGCGGCTGGAGGAGGCACAGGAGCGGCTGTTGCGCCTGCGGTTGACGCTCGGCGGGCAGCTCGACGGCGGCAAACAACTCGGGCCGCCGTTGTGTGTGGTGTTCGAGGGCTGGGACGCGTCCGGGAAGGGCGGGGCGATCAAGCGGCTGGTGGCGCCGCTGGATCCGCGTCACGTGCGGGTGTCACAGTTCGCCGCTCCCACGTACGACGAGAAGCGCCACCACTTCCTGCAGCGCTTCTGGAACGTGCTGCCCGGTTCCGGCGGGATGACGGTGCTGGACCGCTCCTGGTACGGGCGGGTGCTGGTGGAACGGGTCGAGAAGTTCGCCACCGAGGATCAGTGGAAGCGGGCGTACGACGAGATCAACGAGTTCGAGCGCGCGCTGACCGCCGAGGGGATGATCCTGGTCAAGTTCTGGATGCACGTCTCCGACAGGGAGCAGTTGCGCCGGTTCGAGGATCGGAAGAACGATCCGTTGCGGGCGTGGAAGCTGACCGACGAGGACTGGCGGAACCGGGAGAAGCGCGACGCGTACGAGGAGGCGATCGAGGAGATGCTGACGCGTACCGATCAGCCGAAGGCGCGCTGGCACGTCATCCCCGGCGACGACAAGGGGTACGCCCGGTTCGCGGTGGTGGAGCAGGTCTGTCACGTGGTCGAGAAGCGGCTCGCCAAGCTCGGCACGTTGGCCTGATTTGCCAGTTATGCCCGATATTGTGGCGGGATGAGTAAGTTGCTGTTGAGTCTTGCCGCCGTGGTGGCGGGTCTGGCCGGCACCGCCGGAG
>KL571339.1:27778-28251 GCA_000715855.1 Actinoplanes liguriensis | reverse complement strand
GCGCCGGAGCGGCGATCGCCACCGAGCCGGAGCCGCAGGTGACGTCCGCGGCGCCCGCAATGTCCGCCGCCCCCGCGACCACGCTCGCGGCACCGGCCGCCCCCGTGGTGAAGGCCAAGAAGGCCGTCGCGGTCGTCGTCGTCCGCACCCGCTCCGGGCAGACCGGCCAGTCCGTGTTCACCCTGGTCGGAGCGTCGAACAAGCAGGAGGCCACCATCCTCCGGCTGGCCTCCACCCCGGCGTTCCAGGCGTTGCGCCCGAAGTACCTGGTCGCGAACGCGCGCGGCCGGTACACGTACAACATGGAAGTCGGTTTTCAGGACAAGAGCAAGAAGCGGGTGATCATCGTGGAAGGCGCTCCCGGCACGCCGAGGGTGGCCCTGGACGTCATCCGGGCGATGACGGCGCTGGACGCACCGGACGTGGCGGTCAACTTCCCGCCCGGGTTCCCGTTCAACTGACGGGTGACGGCC